>CAYRHU010000033.1:0-29621 GCA_964424155.1 uncultured Chitinophaga sp. | reverse complement strand
CTGTAGACTGTGTACTGTAGACTGCAGACTGTAAACTGCCTCACGCTTCTTCATCAAACTCAAAATCCTTCTCCCCGAAATTCATCATGCTGCCGACCAGGTCCTTGAACTCCACTTTGTTTTCAAACATTTTTTTACTGATGAGGGAATAGGAGGCCAGTCCGTGCAATACGAACTCCATCAGCAATCCCGCCTGTTCTTCATTGGCCCTGGGAAAGAACCGTTTCACCAGCGCATGCAGGCCATCCACTTTATACAGCAGCGCCCGTTTATCCTTGTCGGAAGTGTTGAATGAAATATTCAGTTGATTTCCCTTGTCGAACCATTGCGTTACGGGCCGGTAGGGGTTGTCATCCTTTTGTTCCTCCGCGGAGGGTTTGCCGGAATGGCGTCTTTTTTTGAGCTGGTCAGGGTTGGGGAAATACTGGACAAACTGGGAACGAATGGCTTTATCCACGAGGTTCATCGCCACCTGGAAGGGGCCTTCCTGTTCACCTTCATACACCAGTTCCACTTTACCTGTTATGGAGGGAATGATCCCGGCCAGGTCGCTGATCCAGACCTGTGTCTTTTTTTCATGATTGATGATGGCTCTTCTTTCGGCCGCGCTGTATGCGTTCTCCATGGCGGAAATGGTAAGCCGGGCGCTGACCCCGCTTTTTTTATCAACCAGTTCACTGCTCCTGGCTTCAAAAGCCACCTGTTCGATCAGTCTTTTGACCAGGTCGCTCACCACCACTCTTTCTTTTTGCTCCTCGTTGATCTCCGCTTCCTGTTCCGTGATCTCGAGCGCGTCTTCCAGTGATTTGGGATAATGCGTGAGTATCTGGCTTTCTATCCGGTCTTTTAGCGGGGTGACAATGGAGCCGCGGTTGGTGTAATCTTCCGGGTTGGCGGTAAACACAAACAGGATATCCAGCGGCAATCGCAGTTTGAAACCCCGGATCTGGACATCGCCTTCCTCGAGAATATTGAACAGGGCCACCTGTATCCTGGCCTGCAGGTCGGGCAGTTCATTGATCACAAAGATCCCGCGATTGCTCCTGGGAATGATGCCGTAGTGGATCACCCGGTCGTCGGCGAAACTGAGTTTCAGGTTGGCGGCCTTGATGGGGTCAATATCCCCGATCAGGTCGGCCACGCTGACGTCGGGGGTGGCCAGTTTCTCACCATAGCGTTCACTCCGGTGGATCCAGTGAATGGGTGTTTCATCGCCATGCGTGGCAATTTCCTCCTGCGCATAGCGGGACACCGGCTCCAGCGGGTCGTCGTTGATCTCGCTGCCTCTCACTGTTGGGATGTATTCGTCCAGCAACTCCACCATTTGTCGCGCCATGCGCGTTTTGGCCTGGCCCCTTAACCCGAGGAAGAGAATGTTGTGCCGGCTCAGCAGGGCCCGCTCCACATCGGGGATCACCGTTTCCTCGTATCCCACGATGCCGTTAAAAGTGGGATCGTTCTTCTTCAGTTTTGAAATTAAATTATTGCGGATCTCATCCTTTATGCTATTGGGACGATAACCTGATTTCTTTAATTCCCCAAGAGTTTGAATGTTTTTTTTCATGGCCGGTAAGGCGGGGAGGCGGTAAGGATATCCATTTTATTCCACACAATATCGCCTGATCCCATTTTTAATCTTCGCCACATTGAAATTGATCAGGAAGCCGACATGCTTCCCTGTTAAATTCAAGTGACTAATAATCTGTGCTTCCCATATCGGGTTTACAGTATCTATGGCTTTTAATTCACAAATGATCAATTGCTCAATAAAAACATCCATTCGCAGTCCTTCATCAAACATCAGCCCGTCATAATGGATAGGAAGATAAACCTGTCTTTGATAACTAATTCCTTTTTTTGCAAGTTCATGACAAAAACAGACTTCATAAATTTTTTCAAGCAGTCCGGGTCCTAACGATTTATGTACGCGAAAAACGCAATCAACAATTTCCCTGCAAAGCCATTCCTCACTTTCCGTCAATTCATACATGCGCAAATAAAATTAAAGGCAGCACTCTGACAAACACATCTTTCCCGTCTTTCCGCCTTACCGGCAATGCTAAAATACAGTTTTCCTCTTTCCTGATTCAAAATCCTTAAATATAAACGCCCCCAAATTATCCAGCGACGCAAAAAAAGCCTTGCCATGATTCATCTCCGTGAATTCCTGCACAAACCGTTGCAGGTAAGGATCGGTGGCGATCATGAAAGTGGTGATGGGTATTTTCAGTTTCTTGCACTGCGCCGCCAGGTTCAGGCAGCGGTTCACCACTTTCCGGTCGAGACCGAAAGCGTTTTTATAATAGCGTTTCCCGATCTTCAGGCAGGTGGGTTTACCGTCGGTGATCATGAAGATCTGTTTGTTCGGGTTCTTTCTTCTCCGTAAAATATCCATTGCCAGTTCCAGCCCGGCCACGGTATTGGTATGATAGGGCCCCACCTGTAAATAAGGAAGATCCTTTACCTCGATGGGCCAGGCGTCGTTGCCAAACACTACGATATCGAGCGTATCTTTCGGGTATTTGGTCTGGATGAGTTCGCTCAGCGCCATGGCCACTTTTTTGGCCGGCGTGATCCGGTCTTCTCCATACAGGATCATGGAATGCGAGATGTCGATCATCAGCACGGTGGAGGTTTGGGCCTTGAAATCCGTTTCCCGTATGCTCAGGTCCTCTTCCTGCATACGGAAACTATCGATCCCGTGATTGATCTGCGCGTTGCGGATGCTTTCGGTGAAATCGATCTGCTCCAGCATATCGCCAAACTGAAACTGCCGGGTCTCGGGATTGATCTCATCGCCCTGCCCGGGTCTGAAACTGTGATGATCGCCCTGTTTGGTCTTTTTCAGTTTCCCGAAGATCTCTTCCAGGCTGCGTTTGCGTATACCCTGTTCGGTTTTGGGTGTGATCCTGATCTTTCCTTCTTCGTTGTTATCGGTGAGATAACCTTTTTCCCTGAGTTCTTCAATAAAGTCGCCGATGCCGTATTCCTCGTTTGTCAGCTCATATTTTTTATCCAGTTCGTTCAGCCATTGCAGGGCTTCGCCCGCATCGCCGCTGGTGTAGGTAAGCAGTTGCATGAAAAGATCCAGCAATTGCTCAAAACGGCTCTTGCCATGGGCGTTGGGGTCGAATTTGGAGAAATGGTATCCTTTCATGTTGAGTCGGGCTTGCCCGCCTGCTTGCCTGACGAAGCGAATGCGAAGTCAGGAGCGATAGCGAAGGCGGGAGTCGGGAGTCAGGAGTCTGGAGTCTGGAGTCAGAGGTTGCGAGTGTAATATTCATTTCAGTTTCCAGGTTTCTGATCCTTTCAGACTACAAATTACGATAAATAGTTTGCTGTTGTTGTCATAGGAATGTAAGGGTGTTTAAGGGCTTAACAAACTGACATGGGTTGTGTTCAATAAAAAACCCCGGTTTTCAGATTGGCTGAAGACCGGGGTTTCACTTTATGGAAATGTTCTATTTGTTCCTGTTAGTGTCGGCGCCGGCCGCGCTGTCGGGTCGGGCCGTATTGCTGATCGTGGGGGCCGGGTTTTCCACTGCGGGTTGTTTCGCCTGTGTTTCGGGTGCATATTTTTTCTCCACTTCTTCCAGGACGATCAGCTGAGCTTCATTGACGCGGTATTCAAGCATCAGCGCTTTAAAATTAGGTTCATTGTCCAGTTGCCCCATCTCGGTAATATTTGGTGTATTGCCGCCATTCATCGCGATATAATACGCTCTTTGCTGTTCCATATCCTTCCGCAGACTTTGCCTTACTTTTTCGGCCAGTTCTTTTTTACCGGCCTTGTAACAGGCTTCCAGGAAAAGCAGGTTTTGCTGGTTGTGCGAACCGAAACGGCTTACCAGGGCGTAGGGCAGGCTTTCGGGCAGGATCCCGGCTTCCACTTTGTCGATCAGTTTCTTCGCTTCATCCATTTTTCCCGCATCGGCCAGGTTGCCGGCAGCCTCGCCGAACAATGCACGGATACTCAGCAGGTGACGCCTGTTTTCTTCATCGAAATAGATCCCCTTTTTATTGGCGCCTCCAAATTCATACTTGGTGAAGAGATTATTAAAGATCACTTCCTGGTTATTATCACGGATCTGAACGCCACCCAGTCCCACTTCACGGAGCGTGCGGTGTACCAACCAGTTTTCCTGTGTGCCTTTCGACATCACCGGTATCAGGCGGTAGGCAAGGCCGTCTTTGCGCAAATAAGGAGCGAATCCCAGTTCACCGTAGGGGGAGGTGAAATAGATCGGACGCTTCCATTGATTGGTGGCGATAATATTGAGTATGATGAAATCACTGCGCACCAGTCCGCCGTCCAGTTTTTCCTTGGGAATTTCGAACCTGATTTCGGGCAGAACGATATCATCGGCGTTCACGGTTCCGTTCTTTCTCACCAGCGCCGTATCAACAGGCACCCGGAATTTGGCCACCGGGAAACTACCCCAGCCTTCATCGCGACCGGTTTCGGGATTGATATTGGGTTTGCCCAGCACGTTCTTCATCACATCATAGAGATCATAATATACATTAGGGTCTCCCTGTGCGCGGTAGCGCAGGTATTCCCGGTTGTGTCCCTCGATCTGCTCAGCGGTCCAGAGCACATCCACCGAATCGGCTTCATTCACTTTATAACGAAGCTGGTTGATATACCAGTCGATGCCAAGCAGGCTGTTGTTGATCACCCGGATATCGGGGCGCACGCCTTCCACTTCCTGGGCGTACCACAGCGGGTAAGTATCATTATCACCGAACGTGAAGATGATCGCGTTGGGCGCGCAGCTTTCCAGGTAGTTTTTCGCCATGTCGGGGGCGGTCGTTTTACGGCTGCGGTCATGGTCATCCCATTCCTGCTGCGCCATGATCAGGGGAGCCGCCAGGCAGATCACCGATGTGGCCACATTGAGAATCGTTCCATTTTCTCCGGCCGAGGATACGGCCCTTACCAGGTAAGTAACGCCGGCTGCTACGGCGGCATAAATGGCCGTTACCAGTACCGGCACCAGCAAAGCGGCGCCTCCGGTATCGTTTACACAACTCATCAGGGTAATGGCGAATGTGAGTACGCCGCCATATAACAGCATGTTCTGGAATGTAAGTTTATCCGCTTTATCACGTGCCAGTTTTACAAAGGCTACCACAGCTAGACCTATCCAGATCGCGAATGCATAGAAGGATCCCACATAAGCGTAGTCACGTTCCCGGGGCTGGTTGCCCGGCTGGTTCAGGTAGAATACGATCGCGATCCCCGTCATGAAGAATAAGAGGAAGTTCACGATCCAGTCCTTACGGTTCCTGAGGAACTGGTACACGCAGCCCACGATACCCAGTACAAAGGGCAGCAGGTACAGTTTGTTATTGGCCTTATTGTGTTTGATACTGTCCGGCAGTTTGGACTGGTCGCCCAGCCGTTTGTTGTCGATAAAGGACAGACCCGTGATCCAGTTGCCGTCGCGTTTGTTGCCCAGCCCCTGTACGTCATTTTGCCGGCCCGAGAAGTTCCACATGAAGTAGCGCCAGTACATCAGGCTCATCTGGTAGGAGAAGAACCAGTTAAGGTTGTCGGCGTAGGTTGGATCTTCATAACGACCAGTCTGTTCATCCTTCGACAGGTTCAGCCAGTCGGCGTAGAATTCGGCGTGGTACTGGTCATTGCTCGGATCCCACACGCGGGGAAACAGTTGCATGTCCTCGCTTTCATAACGGGGTTTGTCGCTTGTACCGATCGCGATATATTTTTTATCACCCCGTACATATTTCATGTCTCCTTTCTTCATGGACACGCCATTGGGACTTTCCGGGTCGGGTTTATAGTCGGCCGCGAAATGAGGGCCGTAGAATAGCGGGGCTTCTCCATATTGTTCACGGCTCAGGTAATAGACCAGGTTGATCGGGTTGTCCACATTGTTCATATCAATGGCCGGGTTCGAATTGGAGCGGATGAGCGCGGTGAAATACATGAAATAACCGATCATCATGAACGCGTAGCACCAGAGCGAAAGTTTCAGTATCCGCAGCGCGGCGGGTTTAATGAAATAGCCGATGGCCGTCGCGGCGCCTGCCAGGAATATAAATGGCAGGAAACGCAACCCGGTTCCCGGTTTGATGATAAAGGGAAGGGCGGAAAGCAAAAGGAACAGAACGAACCAGGTGATCAGCTGTGTTTGTGAAAACTTCCTTTCGTTGAACCGCAGCGCCCAGATGATCAGCGCGCCGATTGCGATAAAATAAAAGGCAAAACCCGAGAAGAACGGCATACCCAGCGTGTTCACAAAGAAAACGTCAAACTGCCCCGCGGCCTTCATCGAATACTGTATAACGCCCACCTGCACGATCCCGGTAATGATACATCCCAGGATGAATGCCCAGATGGCTCCCTTTGTGGTAGGCTGATACCGGCGGTAGTAATAGATCAGTACGATGGCGGGGATCACGAGCAGGTTAAGCAGGTGAACGCCGATCGACAAGCCCATCATGAAAAAGATGAAGATGATCCAGCGGTCGCTGCGCATCCGTGCATGCTGATCATTCCCCGCGTGTTCATCCGCGTGTTCCCATTTGAGCATGGCCCAGAATACCAGCGCGGTAAAGAATGAAGAAAGGGCGTACACTTCGCCTTCCACGGCGCTGAACCAGAACGAATCGCTGAACGTATAGACAAGGCCTCCGATCACACCGGCAGCCATGGTGGTAAAGAGCTGGCTGGAGGATAATTCTTCCCCCACACTAACAAACATCTTGCGTGCAAAATGGGTAACGCTCCAGAACAGGAACAATATCGTGGCGGCGCTGGCCAGGGCGCTCATGAAGTTCACGGCGCTGGCGGCATTGTTTTCGCCAAAGAGTATGATGAAGAACCGTCCCAGCAACACAAACATCGGGGCGCCGGGGGGGTGGGGGAGACCCAGGCTTTTGGCGCTGGCGATGAACTCGCCCGTATCCCATAAACTGCCTCTTGCCTCACGGGTCAGGAAATATGTGGCGAAGGCGATAAAAAATACCAGCCACCCGGTAATGTTATTCAGTCTTCTGAAACTCATAAAGTGTTGATTTTGCCCTTTTGGAGGGTTAGCAAAAATAGGGATATCGGGGGATAGTGTTGCAGCCGGGCAGTCGACAGTCCACAGTCGGCAGTCCACAGTCCACAGTCCACAGTCGACAGTCCACAGTCGGCAGTCAATAGAGGGAGCGTTCTGGTTTGGGAGTCTGACTGTAGATTGTAGACTGAAGACTGAATTACTCGAAGTAAACTTTAACAGTCTGATAAGACAGCTGTCCCTCCCTCAGTTTTTCGGAGAATCCTTTTAGTCCGAAAAGCCCGGCCGCATTGCCTTTGTTGATGGCGATTTCGAGGTAGCCGGCACTGTTGAAGAGGGCCACTTTTTCTCCCTCAGCCACATCGGCATATGTTTCGCTGATGCGGTCGATGAATTCACCGCGGGTAAAAACGATCCGGAAATTCCGGCCCTTACGCTGTTCTTCAAATTGTTCGCGGGTGATGTTTACGATCACGTTCTCGAAACTGTCGATGAATATGATCTGCCCTTCGATACCCTGGTTGTCGAGTAAAGGGCGGAGATGTCTTTTCTCCATGTATTTCACATCCGGGTTACCGATCTTCTGAACGGATTCACCGCTGGCCAGCTGGTTAACCACCCGTCCCATGACGGATGTGAGGTAGAGGGTATTCTTGACGGCCTCTTTCTCCAGCGGAATCCCGATGATCATTTCGGGCGTTTCTTCGAGTATCATCGTGAGCAGCCCGTTATCGGCGCAGAGCAGGTACTGGTTGTTGTGAAAGGCGAGCAGGAGCTGTTCCGGTTTTTTTTCATACAGGTTCACCAGGATAAGATGATAGGAGAAATCCGGAAAATTATTAATGGCCGAACGGCATACATAGGCGGCCTGTGGATAATTGAAGGGGGGAATATTGTGTGAAATGTCAACGATCCTGAAATCCGGGTTCAGCTGTAAAAGCTGGGCCTTTACCGCCCCCACGAGATAGTCGGGGCTGCCTATGTCGGATGTCAGCGTTAGTAATGGCAATGAGTTTTGAGTTTGTGGTTTATGGTTTATAGTTTATGGTTGGTTCACTACAGTTCGGGGCCGCTCTCATTTTTTCCTACCCTGTTCTGCACGGGTAATCGGTTGCCTGTTTGCCCGACTGCCCGGCTATCGACTGTGAACTGTGGACTGTCGACTGTGGACTGTGGACTGTCTACTGCTTTTACTTCACCAGTTTCCCGTCCTTAAAAAAGAATTTAAAGACCATCTTATCAGCCAGTTTCGGTAAGAACTTCTGCATAAACACGGTTCTTTTCCCGGTAAAAGTGAGGACGAGTGTTCTTTTCTTTTTCCTGACCGCTTTCAGGATGTGGGTTGCGCATTCCTCGGCGCTCATCATCTTCCCTTCGTCCATGGGTGATTCGCCGTGGGAACTGCCATCCTTGCTGAGGGCCGCGTTGCGGATATTGGATGTGGTGAAACCGGGGCACACCCACATCACGTGCACCCCGTCGGCCATCAGTTCGGTTTTGATCGCTTCCAGCCAGCCCTGGACGGCGAATTTGCTGGCGGAATACCCGCTTCTTCCGGGGAGCCCGCGGTAACCGGCGATGGAAGAAACCCCCACGATCGTGCCCCGTCTTTCAATCAGGGAGGGCAAGGCGTATTTGGTGCACCAGACCGTTCCGTAGAAATTAATATCCATCACTTTTTTGATCACATCCGTATCGGTCTCTTTGATCAGGGCCCGCATGGATACGCCGGCGTTATTGATCAGGATATCGATCCCGCCAAAGGCCTTGACCGTGGATTCGATAAAGCGGCGGCAATCGTTCTCGCTGCTTACATCGGTGACGGTAGTGAGAAGATAGGCGGATGGGAATTCGGACTGGAGCCGGTATAACTTATCATGATTCCGGCCGCAGGTGGCTACTTTGGCGCCCTGCCTGATCAGGTCGGCTACCAACGCCCTGCCGATGCCTTCCGTGCCGCCGGTCACAGCCACGATCTTGTCCTTGAAATAACTGTCCATTGTATATCGGTTACTTCCACAAACCTACTTTAAAAATAGACAAGAAAAAACGATGCGGGCTTGGATGAAACGGATGGAATAAAATACTACTTTCCAATAAGAACATATTGAAAAGCAGTTTTGATGCGAATAATGAGTAAATTACATGTCAGATAGCGATTACGGGAAACAACAAGCCAATAATATGATTCCATTTCATTTCAACCGACTACGCGCAGTGCCTCTTTTGATCCTGCTCCTTTTTTTCGCAGCCGGGCAATCATCCGCCCAGAAAAAGGGAAAGACACCTCTTCCCGCCGAGATCCTGCAGTTTGCGACCATGGTGAAAACAGCCCTCAAACCCATGCCCCAACCGGTTGTCGGCGGTCCCCGGCTGGATGTGGAACTGGTGACCATCCGGCTTAATGAAGGACGCCGGATTGTGGAAGACGCGATGCTGGCCGGCGAAATGATGAATGAAAGCCAGGCGGCGGATTTCCATCGCCGAATGGAAATGGTGTCGAACGACCTGGTCGGACTTACCGCAAAAGATAAGGTGAATATCCGCTGCGCGAATTCCTGCTATAAGAATCATAGCAAGGGACAGGCCTCCCGGTACTGGAATATGTACACCTGCCTGGCGCTTTGCCTGGGTCAATAATGAATGCCCAAGACCGGGAAACTAGCCAGTTTGTAAATGCATAGAGACTTCCTAAACTCAGCGGTGATACACGTAATGTGGCCGGGATAAAAATATAATCCGGCATTCGCTGGGATAAGCTTCCCGTTTAGTTAGACTATAAAAATAAAACCCGGCATTCGCCAGGTTTTATTTTGTGATCCCGCAGGATTTCCCGGCATTCGCCGGGATAAACTTCTCATCCCTGTTTTTGCTTACGCAAAAAATCCCGGCGCTTATGCACCGGGATTGGTCTCACTTCGTGATCCCGCAGGGACTCGAACGATATCTTCAAAACCCTCTTTTTTACAGAGAGTTATCATGATTCTTAATGTGGTAGGTATCAATTTTATTCTCGAAAATACTGTTATTGGGCCATACAATATGTATTTGTGTCTAAGTCCTCAAGAATCTATTCCATTCCAATAAATTTCAGGTTGTTTTCGTTCGCCACAAATTTTACTGTATTTGCAGAAAAATCATTTACAAGGCTGAGAAAATTTAAATAGGAATCTGAGGATTTCGGTTTTAGAAAGTATCCATCAACCCTATCTAAGGGTTCATCGAAATAGCTGGTATACAAATCTCTCGCTATTGATTTCAAATCATTGTTCATTCTTTTTGAAATTAGCATACCGTTATGGCTTATTATATGCCTGAGAATAGAAATAAATTCGAAAAAATTCTCCCAAGATGTTGTACGATCGATTCGAACAGGTTGATAACAAAATGTTTTATACCTGTCATTTTGGGTTTTGAGGAATTGAATCAGGTATCTATTGTTTCTGCCATCTGGTTGAATACCTGATTCTTTAAGACTCTTTTTAATCTCATTTTGTAGCTGCTTCATTTCTTTTTTCCCGATATTGGGATCCGGAGTTTGAGAAAAGTACTTAGTACGGATACATTGAAGCAATAAGAGCTCCACAGAATTATAAACGCGCACAAATGAGACATTCATGATCCAATCAAAAAAGTGGTCACTATGCCTATGCAAATCTCCTATCTCGATTGAATACAAGTCGTCTGAGCGTTTTAGTCGTCCACTGTTTGAGTTTTCCGTAATGTCATAGACATAAAAGCCAGATTGGAAAATCCATCTATTTTCTGGATATTCTTTTTGGAAACTATCTATCGAAGTTTTCAAAAATTGTTTCCAAAATCGAAGGTCATTTTTAATCTGAAACAGAGAATTTTTGTACTGTTCGAAATTAAATTTCATAAGTCATCTGACCACAGTATTTAGCTGTGTTAACAAATTTAGCTATTAGCGGTTTTCGGAATTCAAAATTTTACTGCTGCGAAGCCTTGAATTTGAATCATTCTGTGGGTAGGTTTAGCTCGTTTTTGTATTTTTAGCAGATGGCAAAGGTGAAAAGTAAGAATCAAGATATTCAGCAGCCTCTCGAGCAAACCCTCTGGCTTACCGCGGATAAGCTCCGCAAAAACATCGACGCCGCGGAGTACAAGCATATCGTACTCGGCCTGATCTTCCTAAAGTATATCAGCGATGCTTTCGAGGAGCAGTACCGGAAACTTAAAGCGACGGCGGGAGCTGACCCAGAGGACAAGGACGAATACCTTGCCGACAATATCTTTTTTGTGCCCAAAGAAGCCCGCTGGTCCTACCTTCTGAGCCGGGCAAAGCTGCCCTCGATCGGGGTGGATATAGACAATGCCATGGATGAGGTGGAGAAGATCAACCCTTCACTCCGTGGGGTACTGACAAAGGAATACGCCAAGCCAAAGCTGGACAAGACCGCTTTGGGCGAACTGATCGATATGATCGGAAGCATTGACCTGGGATCCGCGGCGGCCCAAAGCAAGGATCTCCTTGGCAAGGTTTACGAATATTTCCTGGGGCAGTTTGCCCTTGCCGAAGGCAAAAAAGGGGGCCAGTTCTATACTCCCCGGTCAGTTGTACAACTCCTGGTAGAGATGCTGGAGCCCTATAAGGGACGTGTATTTGACCCCTGCTGCGGCAGTGGCGGTATGTTCGTGATGAGTGAAAAATTCGTTTTGGCTCACCAGGGCCGGTTGGACGACATTTCCATCTATGGGCAGGAAAGCAACCAGACCACCTGGCGGCTCTGTAAAATGAACCTTGCCATTCGTGGAATCGACAGCACCAATGTCCGGTGGAATAACGAAGGCTCTTTTTTACGGGATGCCCACCCCGATCTCAAGGCCGATTTTATCATTGCCAATCCTCCGTTTAACGTGAGTGATTGGAGCGGGGAACTTCTCCAAAATGATGGCAGGTGGCAATACGGTACACCTCCTCCCGGCAATGCCAATTTTGCCTGGATGCAGCATTTCCTGTATCATCTCTCACCCAAAGGAAAGGCCGGTGTGGTACTGAGCAAGGGTTCCCTCACTACCAAACAAAGCGGGGAGTATGAGATCCGGAAAAACATGATCGAAGAGGGAGTGATCGACTGTATCGTAAACCTGCCTACCAAGCTTTTCCTGAATACACAGATACCGGCCTGTCTTTGGTTTTTAAACCGGGATAAGAACCGGCTCCGCAAGGGTGAGGTATTGTTCATCGATGCCCGTAACCTTGGACACCTGATCAACCGCAGGACTCGGGAGTTTACCGAAAAGGATATTGCCCAAATCGCAGAGACCTATCATCACTGGCTGAATAGCCGGGATGAATACAACGATATCCCTGGTTTCTGTAAATCCACAAAGATTGACGAGATAAAAGCGATGGATTACGTGCTTACTCCGGGCCGTTATATTGGGTTACCCGATGATGAGGATGATTTTGATTTCACCGCGCGATTTGCACAACTGAAAACGGACCTGGAGCAACAAATGCATGAAGAACAGGCGCTTAATGAGCGAATCCGGGCTAACCTGGCCAGGCTTGGCAAGCCTGAAGAAAAGTAAAATACAGTTTCCGTTATTTTACTTTTTGATGCAAAACTAAAATATGGGAAAAATTACTTACCTTCCAGAAAATATGGATTTCCCGGATGATAGATATTGACCACTATAAATCAGGCCATTACGAAAAAGGACTCTCGTACCGGTACTTCGTACCCGCCCGGATTAACGATGCCTGGAAATGGAGTTCTCCCGGACTGGGAATGTTACTGGAAAGGGCGGTCTTCCGGCTGGGAGAGCTGAATGCCTTTGCCCGGTTGGTTCCGAATATTGACATGTTTATTCATTTACATGTAACCAAAGAAGCAGTTGAATCGAGCCGGATCGAAGGAACACGTACCAATATGGACGAGGCCATGCTGCCCCGGGAAGAAATTTTACCGGAGCGGCGCGATGACTGGCAGGAGGTTCAGAACTATACGTATGCAATGAACGAAGCCTTGTTCAACCTCGAAAAATTGCCGCTCTCCGGGCGACTGTTGCGTCAAACGCATGCCCGACTGATGGATGGCGTTCGTGGTGAACACAAATTGCCGGGGGAATTCCGGCGTAGTCAGAACTGGATCGGCGGACATAGCCTGGCCGATGCCGCCTTTATTCCTCCGCACGACTCGCTGGTACCGGAACTGATGAGCGACCTGGAGCATTTTTTACACAACGACCACACGGGGCTTCCTGCCTTATTTCGGGCGGCTATCGCGCATTACCAGTTCGAAACCATTCATCCCTTCCTGGATGGTAACGGGCGGATCGGGCGTTTGCTCATCACGCTGTTCCTGGTAAGTACCGGCGTATTGGAAAAACCGCTTTTGTACCTGAGCGGTTATTTTGAAAAAGACAAGAACCTGTATTACGATAACCTGACACGGGTACGCACCCAGCATGATCTGAAACAATGGCTGAAGTATTTTCTCGTTGGCGTGGAGCAGACAGCGGCCAGTGCCGTGGAAGCTCTACGAAAGATGCACAACCTGAAAGAGGAAATTGAAAACAGCCTGCCGGAAGTGATCGGACGCCGGAGCGCCAGCGCCAGGAAGTTACTTCATCACCTGTTTAAAGACCCGGTGATTAAAGTGGAAGAAGCGGCCCGTGCCTGCGGTCTCACTTACAAATCGGCCAATGACCTTATCGCCAGGTTTCAGGAAGCCGGTTATCTCCGGGAAATAACAGGACAAAGCCGGAACAGGTGGTTTGCGTTTGAGCGGTATATACAGGTGTTTGAAGCCGGAAAGTAAATCTCTCCAGATAAATCGGCCAGCCAATAATTGGCTGACGGTTAAAAAAATATGCTCATGGCTGAACTCTTACGCAGGAGGATGATCCGACCGGACACCCGGAAAGCAGGCTCCACAAGCTATAAAGTCAACACAGCAGGAGTTGGCCTGAACGACAGTTTGCGCGTGGAGATCACTCATGCAGGTAAAACTGCACGTTGGGTTTATACCTTAACAGGTGCGCAGATCGGTCACAGGAAAAGCATCCATTTTACTGTAAAGGAAACCGCGGGAAAAACGGAAATCAACTGGGGAAAATTATTGCCACGTGCCGGAAAGCCTGTCGCTTCCGCATCAAAACCGGTTCAATCCAAAATTTATGCGACTAAGTCTAATGTCCGAATTCCCGGAAGCATGAAGCGCTCGTTCCTGCCTGTTGTTGACGGGAAAACCGAAATCATCATACTGGGCACCTTGCCCGGTGATGAATCTTTAAGGATGCAGCAGTACTATGCTAATCAAGGGAACCAGTTTTGGAGAATATTGTCCGGTATCTGGAATGAACCGGTACCGGCTCAATACCCGGACAAGATCAAATGGCTTCTCCAGCATAGGCTTGGACTTTGGGATGTTTGTCATTCCGCATCCCGCAAGGGCAGCCTGGATCAGCAAATAAGCAATGAGGTTCCCAACGATCTACATAAACTCTTTAGGAAATACCCGAAGATCAGTCGGGTGTTGTTTAACGGGCTGAAGGCGAGAAAAACCTATGATAAATATTTCAGAGAGACCGAGGGATTTATTTATGGTACGCTTATTTCTTCGAGCGGGGCCGCGGCGAAACCAATTGATCAAAAGATGAAGCAGTGGCGAAAGTATTTAGAAAAATGGGAGGTAGAACATGAGTGAACGGAAAGATTATAAGGTAGGTGATATAGCAGAAGTACAGACAGGTCCTTTTGGGAGTCAACTTCATATGAGTGATTATGTTGAATCTGGTACTCCAATAATTACTGTTGAGCATTTTGGTGAAAACCGAATCTTACACACCAATTTACCATTGGTCAGTAATGAAGACAGAGAACGATTGAAAAAATACACGTTAAGAGAGGGTGATATCGTCTTTAGCAGAGTAGGGTCAGTTGATAGGCGGGTATATGTAACCGCGAAGGAAAATGGCTGGATGTTTTCTGGGCGGTGTTTAAGGGTGCGCTGTAACCAGGATATTGTAAATGCGAAGTACTTGTCTTATTATTTTGGTCAGGAATCATTCAAAGAATATATACGAATGGTTGCAGTCGGAGCTACAATGCCATCCATAAATACTCAAATCTTATCAGAAGCATCTCTATCAATCCCACCTCTCCCCGAACAAGAAGCCATCGCCGAAGTCCTAAGCAGCCTTGATGATAAGATCGACCTGCTGCACCGCAACAACAAAACCCTGGAGCAGCTGGCGGAGACGCTGTTTAGGCAGTGGTTTGTGGAGGATGCGAGGAATGAATGGGAACACAAAAAAGTCTCGGATTATGGCAAAATAATTTGTGGCAAAACCCCCTCAAAAGCAAAACCAGAATTCTTTGAAGGATGTACACCGTTTCTAAAAATTCCCGACATGCATGGCAGGGTATTTGTTTTACATACCGCTGATTCGTTAACTGAATCAGGAAAGAATTCGCAACTCAATAAAACTTTACCACCGTATAGTATTTCTGTTAGTTGCATTGCCACAGTCGGACTTGTAAGCATGAACATCAAGGAGTGTCAAACTAATCAACAAATTAATAGTGTCATTCCTTATAAAGCAGTGTACAGATACTTCTTATATTTATTCTTCAAGAATAACACAGATGAGCTAATTCAATTAGCAAGCGGGGGATCGGTCACTCACAATATAAATACAACAGACTTTTCAAACATTACAATACCTTTTCCGGGGATTGAAATATTAAGAGAATTTGATGGTTTAAGTTCACCAATCTTCGAGAAAATACTTGCAAATACAATTCAGATACAACAACTCGAAACCCTCCGCGACACACTACTACCAAAGTTAATGAGTGGAGCGGTCAGGGTATAAAACTGATAGTATGCCTTGCAATCACAAATTCATTAATGACTTACAACTCCAATATGTTGACTGGGAAGTGAGGACATTATTCATTGGTACATTTAACCCAGTCTGGAAGGTTTGTGATAATAATGCAGATTGGTTCTACGGAAGGGTTCAACGAAATGGATTTTGGTGCATATTACCATATATTCACGAAGGAATTTCGATGATTGATGGTGACAGAGGTTCATGGATCGATTTTTGTAGAAGAAATCATCTTGCAGTAACAGATATTCTTAGCTCTATTGATAATGCGGATGAGATGGACCCTAACCATCAAAGAATTATTTGTAAGTATAAAGATGATGACTTGGAGGATTTCGAATCCACTCTGAATGATATTCCGCAAATCCTTGAACAACATAAAGCAATCAAACAAATCTGTCTTACAAGGCAAACTTTACTGGAGTTTTGGGAGGATTGTTTTATCGATACATTTCTGTGGCAGCAAAATAATCCTGACCGAAATCTGCAAATCAGATTATTAAGATCGCCATCTCGTGGTGCAAGACGAGGTGTTGTTGGCAATTTTTGCACTTTTGTAGCAAATCGTTGGCAAATTCAAGGCTATCAATGTTTATAAAATGACCCGCATTACCGAAGACCATCTGGAAGACTATGTAATCAGCGAACTCGTTGATTTGGGTTATAATTATGCCTATGGTCCCGAGATCGCAGTTGATGGGTCTACCCCTGAAAGAGCCAATTACCAGGAGGTGCTGTTGGTCGACCGGTTACGCCGTGCAGTACAAAAGCTGAACCCCGAATTACTTGCAGATGCGCAGGAGTTTGCTATCCGGGAAGTATTGCGGTTAAACAATACTGATCTGTTGACTGGCAATGAACAATTTCATTCCATGATGGCTAATGGTGTTGAAGTGGACTACAGGGAGAACGGGGAGGATCGGGCTGCACTTGTAAAGCTGATCGACTATCAGTACCCGGAAAACAACGAATTCCTCGTCGTCAATCAATACACGGTCATTGAGAGCAATCAAAACAAGCGCACCGACCTCATCATTTTCATCAACGGTCTGCCGCTTGTGGTCATTGAACTGAAGAACCCCGCTGATGAGTCGGCGGATATTCAGAAGGCGTACAACCAAATCGTCACTTATACAAAAACCATTCCTTCGCTGTTTCTGTACAACGGGTTTAACGTCATCTCTGATGGATTTGATGCACGTGCCGGCACCATATCGGCGGACCTGAGCCGGTACATGGCCTGGAAAACGAAGGACGGGGTCGAGGAGGCTTCACATCTTCGAAGCCAAACGGAGACCCTGATCGCCGGTATGTTTCGCAAGGAGGTGCTATTGGATCTGCTGCAATATTTCATCGTATTCGAAAAGTACTCAAAGACAGACCCACAAACTGAAATCGTAACGGTTGAGACCACCAAGAAGCTGGCAGCATACCATCAGTACTATGCAGTGAACAAGGCCGTGGTTTCAACGATCTCTGCTGCATCTGCCAGTTCAGCTAATCCGGGCAGGGCCGGAGTTGTTTGGCACACGCAGGGCAGCGGAAAATCGCTCTCCATGGTTTTTTATGCCGGGAAGCTGGTTCGGGCACTGGATAACCCTACCATTCTGGTCATAACAGACCGGAACGATCTGGACGAACAGCTATTCGGGACATTCGCAGCCTCTAAATCACTTCTCCGGCAGACGCCGGTGCAGGCGGATAGCCGGGAGCAGCTTCAGGATCTTCTGCGTGTCGCCGCAGGGGGGATCGTCTTCACCACAATTCAAAAATTTTTCCCCGAGGATGAGAATGTCTTCCCGTTACTATCGGAGCGGAGGAATATTGTTGTTATTGCGGATGAGGCCCATCGTACCCAATACGGATTTCAGGCCAAGATCACCAGCCTGAAGAATAAAGAAGGGGGAGAGATTGGCACAAAGATCAGCTATGGGTTCGCCAAGCACATGCGCGATGCGCTCCCCAACGCCTCTTTTATCGGGTTTACCGGTACGCCGGTGGAGAGTGTCGACAAGAACACTCCGGCTGTATTTGGGGAGTACATTGATGTGTATGACATTGCCCAGGCCGTAATCGACAAGGCTACCGTACCCATCTACTACGAAAGCCGCCTGGCGAAGATCCATCTGAATGAGACCGAACTGGACAAGCTCGATGAAGAACTGACGGTGGCGGCAGAGGATCAGCCCGATTATATCATTGACCGGGAGAAATCTCGCTGGGCAAGGTTGGAGGCCATTGTGGGAGAGCCTGACCGCCTTCGGTCCGTGGCAAATGATATTGTGACCCATTTTGAGGACCGTCAAGCCGCTTTCCAGGGAAAGGCCATGATCGTGGCGATGAGCCGTCGCATTGCAGTTCAGTTATACAACTATATCGTGGAATTGCGGCCCGGTTGGCACAATGACAATGATAAGGAAGGTGAGATCAAGGTAATCATGACCGGCTCGTCATCTGACCCGCAGGATATGCAGCCGCATGTACGCAACAAAGAGCGGAGGCGCAAGATTGGCGACAGGATGAAGGATCCTGATGACTCTTTAAAGCTGGTTATTGTCCGCGATATGTGGCTTACCGGGTTTGACGCCCCCTCCCTGAATACGCTGTACGTTGATAAACCCATGGAAGGGCACAACCTGATGCAGGCCATTGCCAGGGTTAACCGTGTTTTTAAAGACAAGCCCGGAGGGTTGATTGTGGATTATATCGGTATCGGACCCGAACTCAAAAAGGCCCTGAAAACCTACACAGAAAGTGGCGGAAAGGGAACTGTTGCAGAAGATATTTCCGAAGCCGTAGCTATCATGCAGTCAAAGCTTGAAGTCGTACAGCAGATGATGCAGGGGTATCCCTACATGGATTATTTCACGGCACCCATGCAAAACAAGCTGGCGATCATACTTGGCGCTGTGGAACAGGTACTGTCCCTGGATCGTGGTTCTGACCGGTTCCTGAAAGAAACTACGGCGCTTATTCAGGCCTATGCGCTCTGCAAGGCCACTAATGATGCAAAAAGTATCACAGAAGAGGTAGCCTTTTTCCAGACTGTAAGGGCGCGGATCATTAAACTATTAGGTACGCCTTCTCAGAAGGGAGGCTCTGTTGTAGATATCAGCGCCGTAATGCGGCAGATGGTAGACCGGGCGATCGATTCCGGCGGGGTGGTGGATATCCTTAAAGAGGCTGGTATAAAATCACCTGATGTTTCTATCTTCTCCAATGAGTTTCTTGAGGAACTCCGGAAGATGAAGCAAAAGAACCTGGCTGCGGAAGCTCTCCGCAAGCTGCTGGAGGACCAAGTTAGGTTTAGTTTTAAACGAAACCGGGTTGAATCACAGAAGTTTTCGCAAATGCTGAAGACTGCCTTTGACAGGTACATAAACAGGTTCATCACCCTTGTCCAGTTGATCGAGGAACTGGTGAAGATCGCCAAAGAAGTCAAGGGAGCCCAGGAGAAAGGGCAGAAAATGAACCTGACGGAAGACGAGCTGGCCTTTTATGACGCACTTGCAGAGAACGAAAGCGCTGTTCAGGTACTGGGCGATGATTCATTGCGTACCATGGCGAAGCTCTTAGTACAACAAGTCCGCAAGAACACTTCAATTGACTGGACGATCCGGGAAAGCGCCCAGGCGAAGCTCCGTGTGATCGTTAAACGGGTACTAAGAGAATATGGCTATCCGCCGGACTTGCAGCAGAAGGCTGTTGATACAGTACTGAAACAGGCTGAGCTTTTTGCTGATGAGTGGGCGACAACTCATTAATGCTTGTCAAGTAGCGGGCTGTATTTCAAGCTATCATTTATTAGAGATATCATAGTAAATATTGATTTTAACATTGGCTGGGGCTCTTAACTTTCTTATGTGGCTAATTTCAAGGATGTCATTCTTCTCCGCTAACAAGGATGTAGCGGCAATAACTGTTTCTAATAGACCCTTTCTTATTAAAAAAGGATTTACAATATATATACAGCGCGAGTCGGTTTCGAATAAAACCAGTTTCTTTTCAACTATCGGTTCAACCTGAGTTATAAGCTCATCCGGGTTGATTCACTGGAGGATGATTAGTGGTTTCATATACTTTTACTGCAAATAAATATAAAATAGGGCTTGTAAGGAAACTGATACAGAAAGAGTACTTTTGATGATTAACTGCGTGAATTCGATTGGAGAGGATTACTATTTATTTATGCCATTTTAGTATTCTCGCTATTATGAAACAAATTAGAAAAATTCCAAACCCTATCATTACAATTTTAAAACCCAAATCCTCATCTTCCTTTTTTATTAAAGCACCAACAATGAGTGCCATGAAAGAAAGTAGCATTATGAAGACCATTATTGGTTGAAAAATCCTTTTCAAGAAATTGATGTTTTAGGAAATGATGATCTACTATCGCTAAAATTGCCATTCAAATTTATAGTGTTACTGGAACCCAAAAAAATAACCCCCCCCCACTTCTTGCTTTTGACCTCATCCCAAAAAACCGGACCATTCAATAGTAGAAAATCGGGCAATTATTCATAACTTAAAACATAAAAATTGCTCATGAAAAGACAAAATTCACTGATCAGCAAATTGTATTTATTACTCACTTAACAGAATTTACGAAAACTGCTTTTTTGCTTTATCACCATGTTTGGGCTTTTTTTATTCTTGCGTATCATATAATGGGAAACACTTAATTATTTAGATGGGTTTGTATCACATTTCTATACCCATATATAAGCTAATGCACAATTCCATGAGGAAAAAACGTATAAAAATGTTTTTTTCCCCCTTGGCCTTCCATTTTCATACTTGATGTTTGAAAAGATAATCACTGTTGAGAAATACCACTTTTGTGGTATTGACATTATCGGAAATATTGCAGACTTTAGATTTTTTACAGAAACCAACTGCTAACCAATGCTAAATCGCCTGATTTTTTCAGTAGCGCTATTAAATACGATTAACCTGCATGCACAAATCGGTGATTCAACAACTACTAATCAGATCCCCTCTGGATATATTGATAAAGCTTCCTCCAAAGTAACAGGTCTTAAAGAAAGGCTGGATAAGAAATCATCCAAAGCCCTAGTACAACTTAAAAAGCAAGAGGAGAAAATTATAAGAAAACTCCAAAAAGTTGATTCTTCCAAGGCTAAGGAAATTATGAGCTTATCCAAAGCCAGGTATGAGCAATTAGAAGCAAAACTGAAGATTCCTGGCAAGCTGGCACCTTATGTTCCAGGCCTTGATAGCCTGTCTACTTCATTGAATTTTTTAAATCAAAATCCCGGGATCCTCACAAAGGCTATAGAAGTAAAGGATAAGCTTAAGGAAACTATAAGCAAGGTAGATGAACTTAAAAGTCAATTGCAAAAGGCAGAAGACATCAAGAAGTTCTTAAAGGAGCGTAAACAATACCTAAAGGATCAACTGGAAAAATTGGGATTTTCAAGGGAACTTAAGAAGCTCAACAAGCAGGTTTATTATTATTCACAACAGATTAACGAGTACAAATCTATACTAAATGATCCTAAGAAGATAGAAAAGAAAGCCCTTGAACTGTTATCTAAAACAAAGATCTGGAAAGATTTTTTTCGGAAAAACAGCATGCTGGCATCACTGTTCCGGCTACCCAATCCGGATGAGCCGCTGAATATGGCAAACTTTGCTGGATTACAGACTCGGGCACAGGTAAACGCCCAAATCCAGCAAATAATAGCAGCTGGTGGAGCAAATGCCGGGCAACAGTTTCAGGAAAATATCCAGTCAGCTCAATCACAGCTGAATCAATTAAAAAGCAAGGTGCTTAAAATGGGTGGAGGGAGCAGCGATGCAGAGATGCCTGAAGGGTTTAAACCCAATAATCAAAAAACAAAATCATTTCTACAAAGGCTGGAATTAGGCACCAATCTTCAAACACAAAAAGCCAATAACTATTTCCCGGCTACAAGTGATTTAGGGTTATCCCTGGGCTACAAGCTCAATGATAAAGCTGTATTTGGTATAGGGGCAAGCTACAAATTAGGATGGGGAAGAGGTTGGAATAATATCAACATCACCCACCAGGGAATTGGGATTAGGAGCTATGCTGATATAAAACTGAAAGGCAGCTTTTGGATCAGTGGAGGCTATGAACAGAATTATAAATCTGCTTTTAATGGGTTTGATCAACTGCAAAACCTCAGTGGCTGGCAACAAAGCGGGTTAATAGGAATTAGTAAAGTAATTTCTGTAAAAAGCAAACTATTTAAGAAAACCAAGCTAATGCTTCTTTGGGACTTTATGAGCTATGAACAGGTGCCTAGAACGCAGCCGTTGATTTTTAGAATTGGGTATGGGTTCAAATAAACCAGGAAATAACATTTACCTATAAGGGTTAAACACTAATTAGTTATGATTATGGCAAGCCTATTTCGTTTTATGAGACTTAAATTTTCCGGTATAACACTACTTTGTTTACCCTTTGTTGCAATGGGTCAGGGGGGTGGCTCAAACCCAGATAATTTCCAGAAAATGACTGACCTGCTGCCTCCTCCACCAAATGCAGCTGCTATAATAAAGTATGGTGGAATTGCCATTAATAAAAATACAGGGGCGCCCAATATCAATATCCCATTATATACGGTAAAGGGCAAGACTATCTCAGTGCCGGTAAGCCTGAATTATGCTTCTACTGGTGTGAAAGTTGATGAAATAGCCTCCCGTGCAGGAATGGGCTGGGTAATGAACGCAGGGGGAGTTATAACTAGAACAGTAAGAGGTTGGGCTGATGAAACGCACCCCAGGATCATTCCATGGTGGACGAATGTGGGAATAAACTGGGAAACATTCAAGTTTATGAAAGATGTTTCGGATGCCTGGTTTTACGGAGGTGTAGATGCTGAACCGGATTTGTTTAGTTTTAATTTCCCTGGGGGATCTGGAAATTTTGTACTGGACCACCAAATGAACCCGGTACAACAAACCTATAGTAACCAGAAAATTATTCACAATTTTAGTGGGACAGATTGGAATTTCAAAATAATAGATGCTGCCGGCATAGAATACTATTTTGGGGGCACCGGAAGGGTTGAAAAAACTAAACGCACTAGTAATTGTGGAAAAAGTTTTGACGGGTTTACCACAACAGCATGGTACTTAAAAAAAATATTGCATCCATCTGGGGAGGAAATACTGTTTAATTATACGCCACTCACTTATTCACATGAAACCGGTCTATCTCAAACATATGATTATACATTCCCGATAGTTAGGGTTGAGGGTTGCTGCTATTGCCCAGGATGGGAAAGTGGATGTCCTGGCGCCCAGTCACATGCAATGCTGAAGCCACCATGTGTCAATAAGGTAATGACGGAAGGTGTACTGCTGGATCAAATTATTTGTAACAATACATACCAACGGGTGTCATTCTCATATACAAGCAGAAGTGATTGTGATGATAAACTGATCAGTAGTGTTTCTTTTGTAAACACATTAGATAATACAACTGCGGGAATGTTCAGTCTGGTGTATACTCCTTATACTTCTAGTTCAGCCTATCCCGGAGCAATTGAGTCGGGAATTGATCAAACCCCATATCTCACCAGCCTGGTTGAAGCAGGGGCTTCTGGCAGTGGGGTAACACCTAAAACACACTTATTTCAATATCTTGACCCTATTGGAAGATGTAAAAGGCTAAGCTATGCACAGGATCATTGGGGGTACTTCAATGGTAAAACAAACATTAACCTGTTACCAAAGCCACCATCAAATGACCTGCAGATGATGAGTCGTTTCCCTGATGCTAACGCTGACAGAGAACCTGATGGAGCCTTTGGCTCAAAAGGGATGTTATGCGGCATAGTCTATCCAACAGGCGGGAAGGATAGTATTGTTTATGAGCCAAATCAATCAACGAATAGCAATGCAAATTCGCGATTAAGGCATGAATTGAATTGCAGTGTTACGGCTAACGGGAATATTGATCAGAATGCTGCACAAAAAACTAGCTATATATACATCGGGTATTCACAAACAGCAGAGTTAAAGGTTAATGTTAATGACCCAACACCAGGAGCTTATACACAACATGATTTTGGAAAAATAATAATTTCCAATAGTAGTGGCACTCCTGTTTATACTGATATATTTTCTCCAGGAACTAACAATACTACCATTTATGTAAACTTACAGGGTAACAATACAGGTGCGACACAGTACACTGTTAAACTAATTGCACAACAATTTGCTCCACTGGCAATTTCACTCGAAATGAAGTATTACTCCTTTAATCCTTCACAAGGAAGTGTAACAAAACTTAGCGGAGGTCAACGTGTGAAAACTGTATTGACCAGCAACGAGGGCAATGTACCAATGATTAAAAGGTATTATTATGGTGAAATTGGCTCACTTAATGCTTCATCGGGAATTTCAACGGTACCTGCAAGTAATTATATGAAAAGTTATGAGGTAAGAACAACTTGTAACTTAGGAGGAAGCCCTGCGCAGAGTGCCAGAAACTATTGTCAACATACAGCTTTATATTCTTCTTCATTATCAGGGCTTTACAATTATCAATCATCCCCTGTTAGTTATGCTTCTGTGGTGGAAAGCATCGGTGAAAATTTTGAGGGCGGTGGCACTCAGTCAAGATTTAAGGTAATTGGTGACCAGAAGGGGCAATTGCTCTGGGGGAATGAGATGCAGGATGCTCCCGTAACTTCTTTCAGTAACTATGGTAATGGAGATTTGATTGAGCAAATAGAGTATAAGAAAAATGGAACAAATCTTTTGCCGGTAAAGAAAACAGAATATACTTATACCATGGACAGTCGTGGCTTTAAATCTGTCTGGGGGTATACGGTTAATAAGAAATATGAATTTGGCCCGACACAGCCTACAACAGACTCAAATTGTGTAAAAGATAACAATCATATTAATCATGGGATATGTATGGGTTCAATTCAAGTTAACATGGAGTGCTTTGATATGATGAAATACGAATTCCCTTCTTACTGGATATACAACAGTATCACCAAGGAATATGTCTATGATCAAAACGGACAAAACCCAATAATAACCCAAACCTCAAATTTTTATGACAATGCTACTTACCAGCAACTTTCCAGGACTGAAACATTGAACAGCAAAGGGGAATTATTGAGAAGCGAATTCAAATACCCTTATGATTTTCCCGGTATACAGGTATATGATGAAATGACAACAAAAAATATCATTGCACCTGTGATTACTGCAACATCGTATAATATTGGAGCAGAGGTAACTAAATTAAAAACAAATTATATTAAAGATATTCCCAGCAATAATTATGTAGTAAGCAGTATTGAAAAATCTGATGGCGTGAATGCACTTGAGGTTATCGGGGAGATATTGACCTATGACGCCAAGAGTAATATCTGTGAATACAGGGGGAAGGACGGGGTAGTAAACTGTATTGTCTGGGGTTATAATTACTTATACCCGGTAGCCAAAATATCCGGTGCAATTTATACATCTGTAACTTCCCTCTTACCCGGGGGAATAGCTGCCATTCAGTCATTGGACGGGCAAGCTCTACGGGATGCTCTGCATGTAATACGACAGGGGTTACCCAACGCTGTTGTAACTACATATACTTATAAGCATCTAGTTGGGGTAAAAACAATTACGGATGCCAGTAACCGGACAAGTACTTATAATTATGATGGTTTCAACAGGCTGACAGAGGTCCTTGATAAGGACGGTAATGTGGTAAAGAAAAATGAGTATAGTTACTCATTGGGCCATCTGGATAAAATGGGCCTTTTTGTTAATCAAACCCAGTCGGCAGTTTTTACTACTCAAGGATGCAGTTCTGGGTACAAGGGTTCGCAGATAACTTATTATGTGCCAGCTGGCCGGTATTATTCAGTCATATCCGTGGCTGATGCTAATTCCAAAGCATTGGCAGATCTCCAAATTAATGGGCAAGCGTATGCAAACAGAACAGGATATTGTATACTTGAAACCTCAAACTGTACAGGAGAAGGTTACGCAATTATTGGCTGTGGTTGTGAACTGGGACAGAAAATTTGTTTAAGCTCTACAGAGACACCTCCAGGGTCTGGTTCTTGGGTTACTTACTATAAGTATCGTTGGAGTGATGGTTCAGAAAGTTCGAACTATGGACCTGTAACTGTATCCTGCACTGGCGTTGCTTATAAAATGATTGGCTGCAATTGCAGGTTAGGATTTAAAGTTTATACTTCGAGTACCCTGGTTACAGGACCGAACGGATCTTATTATGAATGCATATTTCATTATCAATGGCCTGATGGCAGCACAAGCCCTGACTACACAGAAACCCATTCTTCACCTTGCGAGTTAACCATTCAGTAATATGAGAATAGCAAAGTTTTTATACTTGACCATTGTTGTTGCCGGTACCAGTTCCGGACTTACAATACATGCACAGAATACCAATCCTTATGCAGCTGGTTTGCCACTTAATCATGTGCGAAGCTGGGATGCCATGGCCCCAGTAACAAGCGGAAGCGCTCTGGTATCAAGGCCTCTGCAGGATGTTAAAATGGCAACCCAATATTTTGATGGCTTGGGCAGACCCCTGCAAGCAGTGGCCAAGCAGGGTTCATTGGAAACAGGAGGAACAGCCACCGATTTGGTGAGTCCTGTTATGTTTGATGAATTTGGAAGGGAGCAATACAAATACCTGACTTTTATGGCCAACAGCACCGGGGGTAATACGTCAATAGCTGACGGGGCTTTTAAAATGAACCCTTTTCAACAACAGAATAGTTTTATGACATCTCAGTATGGAGGGCAGGGAGAAACCTTTTTTTACAGCAAGACTAATTTTGAGCCAAGCCCCCTGAACAGGCCTGATAAGACTATGGCACCTGGTAACAGCTGGGTTGGCGGCCCCAATGATGGTCGAGGGGTTGAAATGAAGTATTGGGTAAATACTCTCACAGATGATGTTAAGAAATGGAATGTTACTAATGTACCTGGCAGTTGGGGTACTTATGGAATGTCCCCTACTGGTAATGCCTATGCTGCTGGTGAGTTGTACAAGAATGTCACGGTGGATGAACACGGAAAACAAGTAATTGAATTTAAAGACAAGGAAGGGAAAGTGATACTGAAAAAAGTGCAACTCACCGCTGCCGCTGACGATGGAACCGGTAGTGATTATGTAGGCTGGCTTTGCACATATTATATTTATGACATACTTAATAACCTGCGATGTGTTATTCAACCAGAGGGGGTAAAGACTATTGCTGCCGCATTATTTTCAAATTGCAGCCCGCTAAACGATGTAACAATACTTGCCGAACAGTGTTTTCGTTATGAATATGACCAAAGAAACAGGATGATCATGAAAAAAGTTCCTGGTGCTGGGGATGTTTATCTGGTCTATGATGTCAGGGATAGACTGGTCATGACTCAGGACGCAAACATGCGATCTGGAACACCTCAAAAATGGATGGTATCAAAGTATGATGCATTGAACCGTCCAACTGAATCCGGTCTATGGGAAAGCACTATCCCATTTGTTGATCACCTAACAGCAGCTTATAATAGCAGCGACTACCCAAGCACAAGCACCGGCTATGAGGAACTGACCCATACATTTTATGACAATTACGATTGGCGTGGCAGTTATGGAAACCCGTTAAGCGGTGCATACAACAACACTTATGATACGTATTTTCAACCTGTAAGCAATACAGTATGGCCATACCCTCAGGCCAATACACAATCTACCCTGTTGAAAGGCTTGGTAACTGGAACAAGAACGAAAGTATTGGGTACATCCACCTATTTATACACAGTAAGCTTTTATGATGACAAAGGCAGGGTAATTCAGGTACAAGCATCCAATATTACAACTGGCACAGACATAATCACCACGCAGTACAACTGGGCTGGGCAACCCCTGATTAATGTACAAAAACAAGAGAAGCTGGGGGCGAATGCACAAACAACAATTGCCGTAACAAAGATCAGTTATGATGATCTTGCAAGGACTGTTAAAGTGGAAAAGAAAATTAGCAACAGCTTGGTCAATGGAGGGGTAATGCCACCTGTTTATAAAATTATTTTGGAAAATGAGTATGATAAGTTGGGGCAACTGAAGAAAAAGAAACTTGGTGCAGATCCCAATACCAGCACTGCCCTTGAGAGTATCAACTATGAGTATAACATAAGAGGTTGGATGCTGGGAGTCAACCGGGATTACGCAAAGGATCTCAACAACAGTAATTACTTTGGGTTTGACCTGGGATATGATAAGGCCAATAACAATATTATTGGCGGACAAACTTACACCAACCCACAATACAACGGGAATATCGAGGGAATGGTGTGGAAAAGTAAAGGTGATGGGGAAAAAAGGAAATATGATTTTACCTATGATGCTGCCAACCGTTTATTAAAGGCAGATTTTACGCAGTTTACCGCTGGTACGTTTAACCAAACAGCCGGGCTGAATTTTGATATGAAAATTGGTAATGGAACAGATGTCACAACTGCATATGACGCCAATGGTAATATTAAACAAATGCAACAATGGGGCTGGAAGCTTGGTGGGAGTACCCAGATCGATAACCTGGCCTATAATTATTATGCCGGCAGCAATAAACTGCTGAATGTGATCGATGCCAATAACTATGCCCAAACGAGACTGGGTGATTTTCGCACTTCTTTGTTGCATCCTGTTCAGGCAAAGTCTTCTTCAACGATTGACTATACCTATGATGTTAATGGCAACTTGAAAAAGGATCTGAACAAAGATATTGGGACTGCTAGTACAGAGGATATAGTTTACAATCATTTGAATCTCCCACAAAGTATAACTATACGGACTACGGGTGGTGCTGTAAAAGGTGCCATAGCCTACACCTATGATGCGGCGGGCAGTAAAATAAAAAAGATAACTACTGAAGGGGCATCGACTACTACTACTTTATACCTGGGAGGTTCGGTTTTTAAAAATGATACCCTCCAGTTTATAGCGCATGAAGAAGGCAGGGCAAGATTAAATACATCCGGTGCAGCAATAGTGTATGATTATATGCTGAAAGACCATTTGGGAAATGTTCGTGTGATCATAACAGAGGATCAGCAAACGGATATGTATCCGGCTGCAACAATGGAGTTGGCAAATGCTACTGTTGAGGAAAGTTTATATGACAATATTTCCTACACAAGGGATGACCTACCGCAAGATTACCCTGCTGATTCACCACCTGGTAACGCGAAAGTTGCCAGGGTGAAGGGCAACTATATAATGGGACCGACCCGAATTGAAATTGGCCCTGGAAAGTTATTGAAAGTGATGGCTGGTGACAAGTTCCACTTTCAGGTTAATAGCTGGTGGAGCGACAAGGCAACACCGGCACAATCCGGGAACCCGCAAGGATTATACCAGTTATTATCTGCAATAGGTAACAGTCCGGTGATACAGGGAAATAGTCACTATTCAGTTGGGGAGGTTCAAAACAGTACTGAACTTTATAATTCGCTTAACAGTTTTTTGAACGGGCAAAACTATGATGATAATTTACCAAAGGCTTTTGTTAATTGGATTGCCTTTGATGAGAGGTTTAATTATATTAGCAGTAGTAGCGGCTACGAGCAGGTGAACGCTATGAATGACTATAGCACGCACTCCAGAACCAATCTGCCGGTGGAAAAGAGCGGATATTTGTATATTTATGTAAGCAATGAAACGCCAAACATAGATGTGTTCTTTGA
>CAYRHU010000032.1:0-36431 GCA_964424155.1 uncultured Chitinophaga sp. | reverse complement strand
GCCTATAATGTGGGCAGCGTATTCCGTACTTCGGACGCTTTTTTGGTGGAGGCCATCTATATCACAGGCTATTCCGCCAAACCCCCGCACAAGGAGATCAAAAAAACAGCCCTGGGCGCGGAAGAGACCGTAAGCTGGAAATACTTCAGGACTGCGGCGGAAGCGATTGCAGATCTGAGAACCCAGGGATACCAGGTATATGCGGCCGAACAGGCAGAAGGCAGTTTCCGGCTTAATGCCATCGGGTTTGAACCGGATGAAAAGATCGCTGTTGTTTTTGGCAACGAAGTAACGGGCGTGGAGCAGTCAACGATCGGGCTTTGCGACGGTTGCCTGGAGATTCCGCAACTGGGCATGAAGCATTCACTGAATATCGCAACGGCGGCAGGGGTGGTGTTATGGGAGTTGGTGAGGAAGAGAGTACCCCCTGTTCCCCTGAAGGGGGAACTTAGGTGATAGACCCTTCTTGTTTTGCTACAATGCCGACTGCAAAAAGGGTGAATGATGAATAGTGAATGGTGAATAGTGAATGGTGAATAGTGAATAGCGAATTAATCGTTTAGAATCAAGATTGAATATGAATAGGGTCAGGAGTTATCTTTCTTTAATCAAGTTTTCCCATACCATTTTCGCAATGCCTTTTGCGTTGATCGGTTTTTTTATTGCGGTATTTGAGCAGGTCTCTGTTATTCCGGGTTGGCAGGGTAATATAGTTTCGTCTCAATTTCCCTGGAAGGAACTGGGCATGAAATTTATCCTGGTCATTTTGTGCATGATCTTCGTCCGCAGTGCGGCCATGGCATTCAACCGTTACCTGGATCGTGCCATCGATGCAAAAAATCCGCGTACGGCGGTTCGTGAAATTCCATCCGGTGTGATCACGCCGCAAAATGCCCTTTTATTCACGATCCTTTCGAGCCTTTTTTTCATCATCACCTGTTTCTTTATCAATCCACTTTGTTTCTACCTCTCGCCGGTGGCCCTCGCCGTTGTGTTGGGATATAGTTATACCAAGCGGTTTACCCCTCTTTGTCATTTAATCCTGGGCCTGGGATTGTCGCTGGCTCCAATAGGGGCTTATCTGGCTGTTACCGGACAGTTTGCTTTATTACCGGTATTGTTTTCAATAGCCGTACTCTTCTGGGTAAGCGGCTTTGATATTATTTATGCCCTGCAGGACGAAGAGTTTGATAAATCCCAGCAGCTTTATTCGATCCCTGCCTGGCTTGGTAAGTCGAAAGCGTTGCGGGTTTCCGAATTGCTGCACCTGTTAAGTGCAATGGCCGTCTTGTTTGCCGGTATGTATGCGGATTTTGGCTGGTTGTACTGGTCCGGAACGGCCGTTTTCATCGGGATGCTTATTTACCAGCATTCGGTCGTTAAACCAACGGATCTGCGAAAAGTGAATCTTGCATTCATGACAGCCAATGGGATCGCTTCGGTTGTTTTCGCCATCTTTGTGATTGCCGATCTGGTTTTTAATAAACAGCTATGAGCAAAGAGAACTTCATTCCCCATTCACCATTCCCCATTCACCCCGCATGCCCAGGATCCTTTGCATAGACTATGGGCTGAAGCGCACCGGTCTTGCCGTAACCGACCCGCTGCAGATCATCGCGACCGGGCTGACTACGGTGGAGTCCGGGAAGTTGATTTCCTTTCTCAAAGATTATTTTTTAAAAGAACCGGTTGAACTGATCCTGATTGGCGAACCGAAGAACTGGGATGATACCGATACGCATGCCACTCCGCTGGTTGAAAAATGTATCAGGGACCTTCAAAAACATTTCCCGGGTATGCCTGTCCGGAAGGTGGATGAACGATATACATCCAAAATGGCCAAAGATGCCATGCTGGAAATGGGTATGAAAAAAATGCAGCGTCGCAACAAGGCGCTGGTAGATGAGATCGCGGCGACTATTATGCTGCAGGAATACCTGCGTGGAAAAGGGTGATTGGGGATTGGTTAATTAGTAGATTGGTTAATTGGTTAATTAGGCATTACAGCATAAAAGTTATTCATTTCTACCATTGCGTATTGAGAAAATTAAATCCGGCAGATAATATGACTCTTCAAATAATAAAGCCCAATTAACCAATTAACTAATTAACTAATTAACCAATTAACCAATTCCCCACTTTACCAAAACAGCCAATTGGCCAAATGAGAATTCCGGGGTAATTTTGCATAAGGATTCTCATCAAAAAGATTGATTTTCAACCCCCTAGCAAAGAATGATACTTCCCATCGTGGCATACGGGCACCCGATACTCAGAAAAAAGGCAACGGCTATCCAGGCTGATTATCCGCATCTGCAAAAACTCATTGAGGATATGTGGGAAACCATGTATGCCAGCAACGGGGTGGGGCTGGCGGCTCCGCAGGTGAACAGGGATATCCGTTTATTTATTGTGGATACGCTACAGATGTTCCGGAACATGGAAGAGGATGAAAAAGCGGAGTACCCGGGTGATGAGGGATTTAAAGCCGTATTTATTAACCCGGACATAGACGAACTGGAAGGGGAGAAGTGGCCCTATAACGAAGGATGCCTGAGCATTCCCAAAATCAGGGAGGATATTTTACGCCAGGAATCCGTTACGCTCCGTTACCGGGATGAACATTTCACGGAGCAGGTCAGCACGTTTACGGGACTAACAGCGAGAGTCATCCTGCATGAGTTTGACCATATTGAGGGCAAACTCTTTATCGATCATATCTCTCCCCTGAAAAGAAAACTCATGAAGGGAAAGCTGAATGACATCTCGAAAGGCAAAGTGAGTGTGGATTACAAAATGCTTTTTCCCGGTTAAACATCCCTGTTCGTCATAATAGGTTAAAACTCCTGGCACCGGGAGTTTACGTTGTCCTGGACCAGCAAGCGCAGGTTGCGGCACATTTCATTTTTCCGGTTAATGCAATAGTTTAGTGAGAAAGATCATTTTTTAGTTTATGCGTACAGCTTAATTATTCAACGCGTATTGAATGGCTGATAAAATTATTTTTTTATGTCAGCAATCTTTTTAACTTAGTAAGGCTTTATCCACTCCCCTCTTGATTTCTTACAGGTTGATTGATTAGCATCCCGCCACTATCCTTTCAACGGCCGCCTGACCGTCTATGAACTCTTGTATCAGTGTTTACCATTGACCGACCGATCACAATCGGATTAAACCAATCTGCGTATGAGAAGAAGAATCATTCTTTTGCTGCTGGCTGTATTCCCGGCCTTCTTCGTCTGTAAAGCACAGGTTCCGTCTTTATCACCCTGGAACGGGGTGGTGCCGGCTGTTTTAAATACGGCCGGTGGCAGTTATGATAATGCGCTGTCTTATCACCGTTATGAATGGAGTTTCGGGGAACTGGTGCTGATCCAGGCCTTTGCACCACCGGACAGTTCGATCCTGGTCACTCAGGGCGTTCTCCAGCCCTGCACCGAGCAGGTAGGGGTATCACCCTATATCATTTATTTTGAATCGGGTGATTACAAGTTATTTCCCAATCCCACACCCGGTCCGTTTGAAGTTAATTTTTTCGTGAAGACCCCGGGCCAGATGAGTCTGCAACTGATCAACGCGCTGGGACAGATCCTGGAGAAAAGAAGCTTTTATTACAATGGATGTTGCCGGATTGAGTTATTTGACCTGACCGGCCGGCCGGCCGGGTTGTATTTCGTGGTGGCTGACCTGCGCCCGGACACACCAAGGGCTGACGGGCTGGAAGTTATCCGGCACAGCGGGCTGAAAGTAATTAAACTTGACCGTTAGTAAAGAATAGTGAATAGAGAATGGTGAATGACGAATATTCATTTTAGTAATCCAGGATAAAGAACTCCAACCTTAAACCACTTTAAACCAGAACGAATGAAAAAGCTACTTTCCTTATTGACAATGTCGATGACCGTGCTACTGGTGCATGGCCAGCAACCGGCCCCCGGGATACTGAATTACCAGGGTGTTGCCCGTAACAGCGTGGGCAATGTGCTGGTGAATAAGACGATCTCACTACGGCTGACGATACGGGATGGGGCACCGGCAGGTCCGACCGTGTACCAGGAATCGCGGACGGTGACGACCAATCCGTTTGGTTTGTTTAATGTGCAATTAGGGAGTGCCGGAGCCACATCGGTTACGGGAACGATAACAGGTGTGCCCTGGGGTGTGGGGCTGAAATATATACAGGTGGAGATCGATCCAAACGGAGGTGCGGCCTTTATCAATATCGGAACGGCACAATTGGCCAGTGTACCTTATTCACTTTATTCAAACATGGCCAATGACCTGGTGCTTCCGTTCGACAAAACGCAGTCGGATGCGGGGACACTATTCCGGATCACTAACAGCGGATCAGGCACGGGCAGTACGGCGCTGGAAGGCAGAACGAATTCAGCCGCGGGCAATGCGTATGCGATCATCGGTACGGTCACCCCTTCCGCACCGGGTGGATTTTCCAGCGGTGTAAGGGGTATCAACAATGGTACCGGCGGGAATGGGATCGGTGTGTATGGCAGCCAGGCCGGCGGAGGCTGGGGTGTTTACGGAACAACAGCTTCTGGTCGCGGTGTGTTTGGCGAATCAGCCGCGGGTACAGGTATTTGGGGCGCTTCGACATCAGGTACAGGAGGTCGTTTTACTTCAACCTCCGGGCTTGCACTGCATACATCAGGGGGAGGTGTCAGATTACAGAACATCAATGAAGGGGTGAACCGCATACTGGCCACGTTGCCGGGCAACGGTGATGCCACCTGGCAGGATCCGGCGGCCGTCGGGATCGTAACGGGAAGCGGTACGCTGAATTATGTACCCAAGTGGACGCCCAACGGCACCAACCTGGGCAACTCGCAGATATTTGACAACGGCACCACTGTGGGGATCGGTCTGGCCACCCCGGTTGCTCCTTATAAACTGGAAGTGGCCGGCATGCAGCGACTCAATAATAACACCGTCCAGGAGGGAGGCGAACTCCGTTTCCAGGAAGGTACGCTTTTTGGCGCGCCCAATCACTGGATCATTGATAACTTCCAGTCAATTGCCGGGGGTAATAAATTCAGGATATGGAATGATGTGGGCGGGATGAACATCCAGATGATGCCCGGTGGAAGAACGGCGATAGGGAATATGGTCTTCAGTGATCAGCCGCAAAGCACGCTGGATGTGGAGGGTAACCTGGCAGTGGGTACTGCCTATTCTGGTACAACAGCCGCTCCTGCCAATGGCGCCATCATTGAGGGGAATGTGGGTATTGGTACTAACAACCCGCTTGGAAAATTTCATGTTTCCAGCGGCAGTTCATTTTTAGCTGCCAATCTTCAGGGTAGTTCCAATGTGGGTACCTGGTTATCACTGGGAAATACGGATCCGGGGGGCAGGTGGTTCAACCTGGTCAATACCGCCACGGCAAACGGAGAGGGACCGGGTAAACTGGTTTTTTTCCAGGGAGGAGCCGCCAACCTGGTTACCGGCTCTATCATGACGATGACGCATGCAAATATGAATGTTGGTATAAACAACAACAATCCTACGGCCAAATTGCACGTGAACCAGGCTGATGCGACAGGAGAAGGATTAATTGTAAACAGCCAGAATGCAGCCAATACTGCAAACGGAGCGAATGTCTTTAAAACGAATACTGCGATTGCCGGGTTTGGTAACGGGGCCATTTATGCGCAAAGAGGTAACGCAGCGGGCACTTATTATACGATCGGTGCGGTTACAGGAATCACCAGCCTGTCCGCCACCCCCGGGGGCTATGGCATACAGGGTACAACGGATAACGGAACGGGTGTAACCGGTCTCTCAACCAATGGTATTGGCGTTCGCGGTTTTAATCTTAATGCAGGCAATGCCGCCCGGTTTGATAACTTAATTAATACCACCAATGCAGCCCCCGTTGTGCTGGTCAATAATATTTCAACAGTTGCCGGTGTGTATGGAGTTCATTCGATCATTGCGCCCACCGCTCCGGGCGGTTTTTCTACTGCGCTGCGCGGGCAGAATAACGGCACCGGCGGATTCGGTATCGGGGTATGGGGCAGCCAGAATGGAAACGGATGGGGGGTGCTGGGCGAAGCACCCGGTGGACTGGGAGTTTATGGTAACAGTTCAACGGGAGTCGGTGTTTGGGGTGAGGCAGATGGGGGATGGGGTATGCGTTCCATTTCGAATACCAATACGGGTATTTTTTCCACCAGTAATAGCGGTTATGGCGGCGATTTCAGATCACAAACCAATATTGCCGGGTTGTTCCAGACAACTGGCGCAGGCAATACGGTCAGGGGTGCTGTGCAAACCTTTAACTCCAGTGCAGATCCTATTGCCCGTGCATTCTATGCACAGGGTTCAGGCTATAGCGGATGGTTCTATGTTCCGGGACATGTATCCGAATTCCAGGGGAATGCTTCTTCCGGTATCGTTTCCATCAGTACCAATGCAAACGGGGTTGTGGCTGCATCCGAGTCAGGCAATGCCGTATACGGGCAAATTCTTACAACCAATGGCAATGGTAACGCGGCCATATTGGGTATTTCAGGCAATAATAACAGCCATGCTTTATACGGAAGCACACCTGCCGGTGGCATCGGAAGAGCGCTGGCCACCAGTGGTCCTGTGCAACTGACCAATATCAATGAGGCCACCAACCGGATCCTGACCAGCACCGATAATTTCGGGAATGCCCGTTGGGAGGACCTGTCGGCCATCGGCATCGTAACCGGAAGCGGAACACTTAATTATGTTCCCAAATGGACACCCGATGGCACCACATTGGGCAATTCACAAATATTCGATAACGGGGTCGCTGTGGGTATCGGAACAACTACACCCACCCCGGCGGTTAAACTCGACCTGGTGGGTACTTTTACCCAGTTCAGGCTCTTTGATACGGACCAGAACTCACAGGTATGGTTAAGCGCACCTGGTCTCGGGTACACCGGCGGTGCGGGAACGGTCAGTAATCATGATTTTCCCCTCTTCACCAATAGCCTCGACCGGATGACCATCAAGAACAACGGCCGGGTGGGTATTGGCACCGCGAGCCCCAACGCGTTTACCGAGATCCTGGGTAATTCCGTAGTGGGCACCCCCCACATGCGGTTAACGGAAACCGACGATGATTACGGCCGGCTGACATTGGGTAATATCAATCCCAACAACAGCGGCAATAATTTCTGGGATGTGGCCGGGTATACCAATGACAACCGGGCTGCGGAACGTCTTAATTTCTATAATAATGCGACCGGCGACCTGGTCAGCATCACCGGTGACGGAAGAGTGGGGATCGGAACCTTTAACCCGTTCATGAGATTCCATGCTTATTCCGGAACGGATTTCAATACGAGTATCCTGGAAGCCCGTACGGTGGATAATATCGGACCACATCAATATTTCTATTCGGGCGGCGAATTTGGCATGGTCGATTATATACGTACGGATTATGCGCCGGATATTAACCGTCGTGGTGCGCTTGAAGTAAGAGGCGTTAGCCGGCTGAACCTGTCGCCCACCAACTCCGTGGATATGACAACCGGTATGACCATCCGGAGTAACGGCAACGTGGGTATTGGTACACCGACCCCGATCTGGAAAGTGGATATAGCGGCGCCGGTTGCGGCCATGCGCCTGCAGGATTCTGATGACGGGGCCAATATTTACCTGCTGGCAGCCGGTCTGGGTTATACGGGAGGAGTGGGTACGTCCAGCAACCACGATCTTCCCATATTTACAAATAATCTGGACAGGCTGACTGTAAAAGCCGCCACCGGCGATGTGGGAATTGCAACTTTCAACCCGGCCGGCCGTCTGCACCTGGTCAGCAATCCCAATACACCCGGGGTGATTTCTGAGGCCAATTATACAACAGCCGCGTCTTTAGGCGCAAAAAGATATGGCAACCTGTTTTCAAGTCTCAATACAAACTATGGTGTACTTGCCAAAACCGGCGCTACGGTTAATTCAAATTTACCACCGTTAATATCAGCTGTTTTGGGAGTTGACTCCTCCAACACAGTCATGTCAAACGGTATTTCGGGTTATGGCCTAAGCGATATTGGCAACGGTACGGCGGGGGTTTACGGCTTTGGTTCAAAAGCCGGGGCTCCAACCAGCAGTGCCTTTTTCCAGGGCTATAGTGGCGGAACATTCTGGGGCGGTGATAATGGTGTTAACGCCGGTATCTGGAGTGCTCTTCCTAATTTAAGCATGAATGGCAGCCAGGTGAATAAATACGCGGTACAGGCCTTTGTTCAAACGAACCCGCATGCAGGTATAAATTATGGTCTTTATGTATTGCAGGTTTCGGGAGGGGCAACCAATTATGCCGGTTATTTCAATGGCGACGTACATGTGCAGGGTAATCTCTCCGCATCGGGAGCCAAGCCATTTAAAATCGATCATCCGCTCGACCCGGCCAATAAGTACCTTACTCATTTTGCCCTGGAAAGCCCGGAAGTTCAAAACGTTTATAACGGGAACATTACTACAGACGCGGCCGGTAAAGCGGTAATTCAATTGCCGGACTATTTTTCTGCCGTCAACCGGGATTTCAAATATCAACTGACCATTGTGGATGAGACCCAGTTCGCCATGGCCCGTGTATCGAAGAAGATCAACGGGAACAGTTTTGAGATCATGACCAGCGTTCCGAACATAGAGGTAAGCTGGCAGGTAACCGCCGTTCGGGATGATAAGGCGATACGGAAATACGCCGTACCGGCGGAAATGGACAAGCCTTCGGGTGAAAAGGGAAAATACCTGAACCCTGAATTGTATGGCCAGCCGGACAACAAAGGAATTCATTACAAAGCCAGCCCCAAAGTGCCGACTGCCGCGGATGATAAAGGATACCTGGTTCCTGTTACTGTAACAGCGCCTCAACCCAAGCAAATTCCGGCAATAAAACAGGCGGAAAAGGATGAACCGTCTGCTCAAATCAGCGAGGAACTCAAGAAAAATTGGGCCCGTCCGATCGAAAAACCGAAGAGCGGTAATGAAAAAGCAGAACCCGGATCATCAGGTAAAACTGTTATCATGACAGAGCAAATGCAGAAAGACCAGGAGAATAAGCCATTGCCCCCCGCTGTAATGCCGGGTCAAACGAGGGCGGCTGCCCAATCAGGCACTCCCCTGAATCAACCCGTTAAAACCGGTCAGCTGCAAAAAGGAACAGTTCCTGCTGCACCGGTATCGGGGGATACGAACAGTAAGGACAGAGACAAACTGAATAAAGCACAGGGAGAAAAACCGGCCAATGAGTCTTCAAAACAGCCGGAAACGCCAATCCGGGTGGAAAAAGGGAAACCCGAAGCGGAAAAATGAATGTGAAGGTTGATGAATTTCTATCTAAAAGAGGCTGTCCCGGAACGGGACAGCCTCTTTTAGAATATTCTTCTCCACGTGTTGTTTAACTTTTAGGTTTTGGTGGTGGTTTACTGGTGGAAGGCGTTTTTTTACCATCCTGGATATTTTTTTCACAAATATCAAAATTCGCTTTGGCACCCACGAATTGCGGGAACAACGTAAGCGCCTGCTGAAAATCGGCTTTGGCGCCTGTGAAATTGCCGGCATCCATTTTTACCACACCCAGGAGATTGGCTGCTGCGGCGTTCAGCGGAACGGCCTGCTGGCTTCCATCGAGCGAATTAAACAACACCCCCAGTTTGCCGCTGGTCGTGTCGGACATGACCATACGCGCGGAAGCCTCCGCCTCAGCTGTTTTTTTCAGCTGGTACTGGCAGACCGCCATTTTGTATGTGTGGTAAGGACTTTTCGTTTTCGGTACCACCTGTTCATAGAGTGCAAACGCCGATTTCGGATCGCCTACCTCCGAATAACACTCGGCAGCCCGGGCCATCGCATCCACATTGGCAGGGTTTGATTTATACACTTCCTCGGCCAGCACGAGAGAACTCACGTAAGATTTCGCATTGAAATAAAGCATAGACAGCGTATCCTTATAAACCAGGTCGTTTTCAATAGCCAGGTAACCATGAACGGCGTTGATGGCCGTGTTAAGGTCATTGTAATTTATAGCCTGGTTATAAATCTTCAGGTAGTGTTTTTTCATGGCCTCGTTATCCTGTGCATTAGTATAGGTTACCAGCCACAGGCAAACGCAACTTATCAGTATTTTTTTCATCGCGTATTTTTTTGAATGGGGATTAAAAATAAAAGTTCTGGTCATTATTTCACAGTATTTGAATGGATAATTTTAAGTTGAATAATTTGCATCATGTACCTGAAAATCTTTTGGGCGTTAATCCTGTCAGCACTGGCAGGCCGGGCAACCGGGCAGGAGCCTGTTCCGGCAAGCGAAGATTCGCTTGACAATGAGCGTTTGGCAAAAATGATCAGCCTGTCGGAAGTGGTGATCCGGAATAACCTGAACGTAGCCCGGTTTATTGACCAGGTAAAAAAGGACACGACATTTTATAAAGCGTTCCGCAACCTGCATGTGCTGGGTTTCACAGCCTGGAATGATATCCGCATCCGGGACAAAAAAGGCAGGATCCGGGCCTCGCTGCAAAGCAAGACCCGCCAGCTTCGTAACGGCGGATGCCGGAGCATGCAGGTACTGGATGAAAATCACAGCGGAGATTTTTATAATGCGGACGGGAGCTATAATTATTATACAGCCGAGTTATATGCGGGTCTTTTTTTTACAAAGGGATCGGTTTGCGGGGAAAGCAACATCGTAAAAGGTGTCGATTTCAAACCCCGTTCGAAAAGCGGAATGGCCCGGCACAAGGAACAACTGAAAATGCTGTTTTTTAATCCCGGCAAAAAGATACCCGGGATACCTTTTATCGGCGACAAAATCGACATTTTCGACCCGGATCGGGCGGCGCTTTATGATTTCAGCATCGGGTATGATGATTATGAAGATCAATCCTGTTACCTGTTTTCCGTTACGGTAAAAAAGGATCTGTCTGGCGGAAAGAAGAACCGGATCGTGATTGATAGTATGATCACCTGGTTCAGTACAAAGACCATGGAAGTGCTGGCCCGTCGTTATGATATGAGCTATGATGCCGGTGTGTATGATTTTGACGTGCACATGGAAGTGCAGATGACCCATTTCGGTGAATACCTGGTCCCCAAACTGCTCCGGTATTCCGGGAACTGGGATGTGATCATGAAGAAAAGGGAGAGGGGTATGTTTACGGCTACTTTGTTTGATTTTTCGCGATGAGGGAACGTGAATGGTGAATAGTGAATGGTGAATGGTGAATAGTGAATCGTGATTTAGTATCGTATTCCTGTCCGCATCTGCTCGACTGCCGATTGTTTACTGCCGACTGTTTACTGCCGGCTGCCTACAGTCTACTGCCGACTGCACTACTGTACTTCCTCCATTTCTCAATCACCAGTTCCATGTCTTCGGGAAGTGCAGTGTCAAAAAATAGTTCCTTGCCCGATGAAGGGTGAATAAATCCCAGCGTCTTCGCATGCAGGGCCTGGCGGGGGCAGCGTTGAAAACAATTTTCAACAAATTGTTTGTATTTCGAATAAACGGTGCCTTTTACGATCTTATCTCCCCCGTAAAAATCATCATTGAAGAGCGGGTGGCCGATATGCTTCATGTGTACCCGGATCTGGTGGGTGCGACCGGTTTCAAGCACGCATTCCACCAGGGTTACATAACCGAACCGTTCCAGCACCCGGTAATGTGTAATGGCCTCCTTGCCATGATCACCCTCGGGGTAAGCTTCGAATAATTTTCGGAAACGCAGGTGTCTTCCGACATGCGCTATGATAGTGCCGTTTTCTTTTTCCAGGTCGCCCCAGACAAGCGCCACATATTGTCGTTTCACCGTGTGGTCATAGAATTGTTTGGCCAGGTGCCGCATGGACAGGTCGGTTTTGGCCAGCACCAGCAAGCCGCTGGTGTTTTTGTCGATACGGTGCACCAGTCCGAAACGGGGCAACTGATCTTCGGAAAGCCCTGGTTGTTGTTGCTGCAAATGCCAGGCAATACCATTGAGCAGGGTTCCGGAATAATTTCCGCTACCGGGGTGCACTACCATGCCCGGTGGTTTGTTGATCAGCATGATCGCATCGTCTTCATACACGATATTGAGATCCATGGGTTCCGGGATCACATCCGTTTCATCGGGACTCATATCGGAATAAATGATAATGCTGTCGAGCGGTTTCACCTTGTAGTTGGGACGCACCTCCCGGCCGTTTACCATTACCAGCCCGGTATTGATGGCCTGCTGGAGTTTGTTGCGGGTGGCGCCTTCGATACGGCTCATTAAAAATTTGTCGATCCGTAAAGGTTCCTGGCCCCTGTCGATCGTAATACTGAATCGTTCATACAACTCATCGCTGCTGTCCGCCGCTTCCGGGTTATTATTTTGCCACTCGTCCTGCATGGGCTGCAAAGGTAAAGGTTGGTTATTTCTTGGTAAATTTGCCCCTGATACATGGCAAAACAACAGATTATTTTCCGTGACCTGGGTTTCATGGAATACCGGGCGGCCTGGGACCTGCAGGAGCAGTTGCTGCAGGAAAATGTAAGGAGAAAGTCGGGCGTCGGGCTTGCCCACCGAAGCATTAGCGGAGGTGGGAGTCAGGAGTCAGGAGTCGGGAGTCGGGAGTCGGGCTTGCCCTCCGTAGCATTAGCGAAGGCGGGAGCACCATCTGGTACACCGCTTTCAACCCGTAATTACCTGTTATTTGTAGAGCATCCTGCCGTTTACACACTGGGTAAAAGCGGCAATATGGGGAACGTATTGCTGGGAGAAGATGAATTGAAAGAGCGGAATATCCAGTTTTTTCATACCAACCGGGGCGGAGACATCACTTTTCACGGGGCCGGGCAGATCGTCGGCTATCCGATACTTGACCTGGAGAAATTCACAACGGATATCGGTCAATACCTGCGGAACATCGAGGAAGTGATCATCCGGACACTGGCGGAGTATGGAATCACCGGCGAACGGTCGAAAGGCGAAACCGGGGTTTGGATTGACGCGGACAAACCTGGAAAGGAAAGAAAGATCTGCGCCATCGGGGTGCGCTGCAGCCGTTGGATCACGATGCACGGGTTCGCTTTCAATGTTAACACCGACCTTTCCTATTTTGGCCACATCATACCCTGCGGGATCAGCGGCAAACAGGTGACCTCACTCGAAAAAGAACTGGGACGTTCCATGGATATGCAGGAAGCGAAAGAAAAGCTGAAAAGAAATTTTGAAATGATTTTTGATGCGGAACTCGTATCAGAACTCTTTGTCTAGGTAGAATTTGTGTTTTTCCAGCAGTTTGCCGTCCTCGTAGAGTTCGAAACGGAACCACCCGGCATGGTAAAAATTGGTTTTATCCAGCTTGAATTCTTTTTCTTTTATATCCTTCAGCTCAAACAGCTCGGTGTCTTCATCAAAAAACCTGATGGCGTATTTCTTTGGTTTTTCCGAATCGGGGAGCTTGATGCATATATAACCATCGCTGCAGGTGAAAACGTAAAGGGAGGGCACAAAGGCATTCGATTTTTTTTTGAGTGTCACCGGAACCGGTACCGCCACCGAATCTACGGTTCCCGGAAATCCGTTTAGCTGTATCACAACCGGCCGGGCTCTTTCGGCTGTATCCAGTGATGACGGGATGGCAGGCCGGGGTTCCTTATTATCCGGTTCGGGATTCCCGGGTATTGCAGGTGCCGATGTTTTGGCGATGCGGAGTGTGTCTTTAACCGGTCGCCGGGCTTTGCTGAACTGGTACATGCCCTTATCCTGCATGATGTAGAGACGGTAGAACATGTGATCATTGGGCGCTTTGGCATCCATAAATCCGTTCTGTGGCGTAGCCGGATCGGCCACGGTAAGGATCGACTTATACCCGGTGAGACTGTCATGCGAACGCTGGATGCTGATCTGTTTTACATTTTCCAGGTTATTCACCCACCCGATGATGATGCGATTGTTTCCGGCATTGATCAGGGAGAAGTTGGGAAGCGTATCCTGCGCGGGCAGCCGCGATGCGGTCAGCCATAAGACCGAAAGGGAAAACAGGATCCGTTTTTTCATATTCCTATAACGAATGCGGTATTGGATTCATATAGCCGTATGAACAAAGATAGGGCAGGTGCCGCATTTAACTAAAATATTAACGTTCCCTTTTTGAGCGATACGTTGCCGGTTAGACCCCCGCTGTGTATGAGGAGAACCCGGCTCCCTGCCGGAAAGAAATTCTGTTGAGACAGATCCGTTGCGGCATAACAGAGTTTGCCGGTATACACGAAATCCGTGGGTATGCCTGTGTGGCTATACCAGTCATTCATAAATCGGAGCAGTTCCTGATTGCATTTCGCGTATCCCCCAAAATGATAATCGTGAAGTAGCTGAAAAGGAATGTCGGACGGCATCAGCAGCCGCCGGATATCATCCTCCAGTTGCATATTGTTCTTCATAACACTGATACCGGTGATCCGCTGACCCGGCCGGGCAGACCGTACCAGTCCGGCCAGCATCGTACCTGTGCCCACCGCACAAAGAATATGGGTATAGTTGCCCAACGGATCCATATACTCCGTGATCGTAGCCGCGCCATTTACTCCCGGTAAACCATAACCGCCCTGTGGAATAAAATAGTTTTCATTGTTCAGCCATGCGGATGGATGTTTATTTGCTCGAAACGCCCTCCGGTCAAGAAATTCCAGATGCATGCCCATTCCGGCTGCTTTTTGCAGCGTGTCGGAAAAAACGGCCGGTTTTTCACCGCGCACTACACCTGTGCATTCAATCCGAATCTGTCGGCAGGCGGCGGCGGTGGCCAGCAGGTGGTTGGACCAGGGTCCACCAAAAGTGATCACTCTTTTTTTACCCAACCGCAGGGCTTCTTCCAGGTAAAAGCGGAGCTTGAACCATTTGTTCCCGGAAATGGAGGGGTGAATTTTATCCAGGCGCAGCATTTCCATTTCAATCCCCGGCGGGGCAAACCGGGGATGCCGTATGCGGTCGGTGGTAATGGCACCGAGATCGATATCCTGCATTAAAATAAGCGTAATGGTCTTGGCGAAATTAGTTTAATTTCGTCCCGCCTTTTTTTTAAAACTGAATATGGGAAAACCGACATTGGTAATACTCGCGGCCGGCAATGCCTCACGTTACGGCAGCATGAAACAGGTGGAGGGGTTCGGCCCCGCCGGTGAGACGATAATGGATTATTCCATTTTCGATGCCATCCGGCAGGGATTCGGAAAGGTGGTATTCATTATCCGGAAGGAATTCGCGGATAGTTTCAGGAACATATTTGAACCCCGGCTGAAAGGTGTCATTAGCACGTCCTATGTATTCCAGGAACCCGACGCTTTTACGGAAGGATATGCCTATCCTGCCGGGCGAACCAAGCCCTGGGGTACGGCGCATGCCGTATTATGCGCACGCAATGAAGTACAGGGGCCATTTGCCGTAATCAATGCGGATGATTTTTATGGCGCCGATGCCTTTCGGCAGGCGGCCCTGTTTTTGAATAATGGGTGTAATGAAAGGAACTATGCCATTGTGGGATACGATCTCATGAAAACCCTGTCGGAGCACGGAACCGTGAACCGGGGCGTATGTGAATTGGACAGCAAAGGAAACCTGGCCGGTATCACCGAGCGGATCAATATTTCGCGCAGTGGTAACCGGATCATCTGCGATGACGGCCTGGATCCGGAAGAATTACCCCTCGATACAAAAGTGTCCATGAATTTCTGGTGTTTTGATCCTTCCTTTTTCGATTATACGCAACGGCAGTTTAAGACATTCCTTGCGGAAAGGGGCCAGGAGCTGAAATCCGAGTTTTTCATTCCCATTGTTGCGGATCAGTTCATCCGGGAAGGGGGGCAGATCCGGATCCTTCCCACCACCTCGCTTTGGTTCGGTGTTACCTACAAGGAGGACGCCCCGTTTGTGGCGCAAAAACTCCGACAGCTCATCCAGACCGGCGAGTACCCCGAAAAATTATGGTCCTGACGGAAAAAGGCCGTCCGTTAAGACGACCTCCTTTATATAATCGATAAGGGTAATTTAATCAGTCTCCTTTTACCATGAAAACAAAGTCCAGCATTTTTTTCACCTGCTCCTGTTTGGCCATTCCGCGAACAGAGGAACGGGAGGGCAGTTTGATGGACCGGTAGCTGGTGTCTTTTTTAAGGTCCTCGATCGCGTCGAAAATATAACGTGACTGGATGGCAAAAGCCACGCCTTCGGCTTCCGTTTCCTTGTTGCTGAGCACCCCGATGATCTCACCGTTATGATTGAAGACCGGTCCGCCGCTGTTGCCCCGGTTCGCGGCTATACCCAGCTGGCAGCTAAGGGTGTCGCCATTATAACCGGTACGTGCGCTGAGGTAACCTTCACTGTAAACAATATCGTTGCGCGGATACCCGAGGGTATAGATGGGTTCGGCCACGTCATTCCCTGTTTTACTGATGCCATAGGGGAGGGTGCCTGCCGGTTTGAAAGCCTTGTCTTCTATTTTCAGTATGGCGATATCCTTGGCATCGTCTTTTTTAATCACTACGGCTTTGAACTCTTCGCCTTTATTGTTAATGACGGCAATATTTTCCGAGTTGCGGATGATATGGGCGTTGGTGATCAGGAAACCCTTTCCGTCGATCAGGAAGCCGGTACCCCCCGATTTGAACTGGATGGCTCTTCTTTCCGCTTTCTTATCGGTATTGATCTGGTCTTTCAGGTTATTCACCACGGCTTTCTGATCACGCTGTTCTTTCTTGATGGCCGCGAATTCACGGTTCAGGTCAAGAATCTTGCTATTGGGTCGCGGGGAAAAAGCGGCCACCAGCGCGATGATCGACAAGGTGGTGATACCCGCGATGCTGGCGGCAATGGCAGCCACCCGGCGGTAGCGCTTCCAGAGATAGACCATTTTAGCCTTCCCCTGCAATTTCATGGAGTCGATCCGGCCCTGTTCAGTCAGGGAGGTATGGATATCATTCAGTCGGCCACGGAGTTCCCTTCGTTCGCCAAAATGGTTCAGTTGCTGCAGAAAAAGGGTGTGTTCCACCACCAGTTGGTCCACCTCGGGATTCGACTTTCGGAGGGATTCGAATTGAAGACGCTCGTCCGGCTTCATGTCGCCCCGGATGTATCGTTCCACCACGTCTAAAAGTTGTATATCATTCATCACCATTCCCGTTTTTATAATTCGCAAAAAATATTTTTTTCAGCCTCATGAGGCATTTGTATTTCTGGTTCTTGGCGTTATCCGCGTTGGTATACCCGAAACCCGCCGCGATCTCCTGCATATTCTTTTTCTGCAGGTAATAGGCTTCGAGCAGACTTTTACAGGGCTCGCCCAGGTGGTTGATGGCGTTTTCCATCATTTCATATTCGGCATTTCGCTGTTCATGTGCTTCAATATCCTCTTCCACCGAAACCACCGCTTCCATACTGTCGCCCGGTGACGAATAGCGGTTCTGTTGTTGCAAACGCTTGAGCCACAGTCGCCTGGAAACAGAATAGAGAAAGGTTCTGATCTGGCAGTTCAGTTCGAACCCTCCTGTCCGCAGCTTTTCATAAAGAACTATGATCGCATCCTGGAATATGTCTTTGGCATCATCAGAAGACCCGTTGTTGTTGATAATCAGGGCCTGAACCATGTTAAAGTTCTCCTGGTAGATGGTCTCAATGGCATTCCTGTCGTTATTCACTAATCCTTCCAGTAGGTCTTTTTCGTCTGATGGGGCTTTCACATTCCGATATTTAATACAGGTTTTTAAAAATAGTAACCCTGCCTGACTGCTAAAAATAATAATTGTGGGGGTCAGGCGGGCCTGGCCCCTCTAAAAAAAATTTTAAAAACCGGGTTACCTTTTCCCGTTTGAGGTATTAAGACTGAAATATTTCAAAAAATCACAAAAAAACAAAAATGAAAAAAGTATTTGCAATTGCATTGATCGCTACTGCAATGGTAGCTTGTAACAACAGCGGCGACAAAAAAGAAGAAGTAAAAGACACAACAACTGTAGCTCCGGTTGAACCGGCTCCGGCTCCCGCTCCTGATACAACAGCTACCCCGGCTCCTGATACAACAGCTGCTCCGGCTCCTGCTCAGTAAGCAAAGTCATTTCACATGGCAAGCATACCCGTCTTAACCGGCGGGTGCAGTATTGAAAGAGCCTTCCGCTCATCGCGGTGGGCTCTTTTCATTTCCGGACCTTTTGGGGATCTTTCCCTGTAATTAGGATTACCTTTGCCCGCTTATAATAATATATGGTGAACAAATTTGAAGCGCTGGGAATAAGTGAAGAACTCCTCCAGTCTGTCAGCGCCCTGGGTTTTACGGATCCCACCCCGATACAGGAAAAAGCCATCCCCGTCCTTCTCCGGGGCACCCGGGATTTTATCGGGCTGGCCCAGACCGGTACCGGGAAAACAGCCGCTTTCGGTTTGCCCCTGCTGCAACTGATACGCAGGGAAGACCGGTTCCCGCAGGCACTGATCGTGTGCCCGACCCGGGAGCTTTGTCTGCAGATAACAAAGGACCTGGAAACTTTCAAAAGCCGGAAGCACTCCATTTCTGTAACGGCCGTTTACGGGGGAACTTCCATTTCCGTACAGATCCGCGACCTGAAAAAAGGCAGTCACATTGTGGTGGCTACACCCGGCCGGCTGATCGACCTGATCGAAAGAAAGGCGATTAACCTGGATAAAATACAATATGTGGTACTGGATGAGGCGGATGAAATGCTGAATATGGGGTTTAAGGAAGACATTGAATTTATTCTTAAAAATACGCCCGAACGCCAAAGCACCTGGCTCTTTAGCGCCACCATGCCGCCGGAGATCCGGCAGGTGAGCAAGCGGTATATGGAACAGCCGTTTGAAATCACGATCGGCAAAACCAATGCCGGGGCTTCCACCATCGATCACCAGTATTATACCACTCAGCATCATAACCGGTACGAAGTGCTGAAAAGAATCATCGATTTTAATCCCGGCATATATGGGATCGTCTTCGCGCGTACCAAGGCTGATACACAGGAGATCGCCGAAAAACTTACCCGGGAAGGATATGATATCGACGCCATTCACGGGGATCTGACCCAGCAGCAGCGTGACAAAGTGATGGGGCTGTTCCGGGATAAAAGTATCCAGTTGCTGATCGCCACGGATGTGGCAGCCCGGGGAATCGATGTTTCCGGGATCACGCATGTCATCAATTATGAACTGCCCGACGATGTGGAAGTGTACACACACCGCAGCGGGCGGACCGGCCGGGCGGGCAAGAGCGGCATTTCCGTATCCATCGTAACGCCGAAAGAATCTTACCGTCTGCGGCAGATCGAAAAGATACTGAACGCGAAGGTTCACAAAATGGATATCCCGACCGGGAAGGACGTATGCCGGAAACAATTCTTTCATTTCATCGATAAAATGCTGGAAGCGGATATCAGTCACGGACTGTATGAGACCTATCTCCCTGCACTGAAAGAGAAATTCGCTCATATTGACAAGGAGGAAATTCTTCAAAAGGTAGCCGCGCTGGAATTTGACCGGTTCCTTAAGTATTATGAGAACGCACCCGATCTGAACCTGCGGGAAGAAAAGGGCCGGGATAAGCTGGAGCGTGCCGGGAGCCGGGATACCAGGACTCGTAAATTCGGAAGCGGCGGCTCTTACCAACGATTGTTCGTGAACCTGGGTACCAAAGATGGATTTTACAAAGCCAGTTTCCTTCAGTTCCTTCTCGACCTGAGTGATCTGAAAAAGGATGTCCTGGGAAAGATCGACATGAAGGAAATGAACAGCTGGGTGGAAGTGGATACCGCTGCGGCCAAGAAAATGATACGGGCCATCGACGGGAAGAACTACCGCGGCCGGAAGATCCGTATGAATGATGCGGAAACCGGTGGTAAAAGAAAATAATTTGTCACCCAGTTGGATTTGATTACGATAAAATCTAAATTTGATACATGACGATCAGCAACGCATACCGGAATACATTTTTTTATTATTTCTTTTATAACCAAAAGACCGGGGTGCTTTGTTGAAACATTTTAAAAACAACTAATAATCAGCATGAGTCCCCCGGCATCTCCGGGGGACTTTTTTTATTATGAATCATACGGTTTCCATACAGGGTTACGAGGGCAGCTTTCATCATGTGGCGGCCCGGCATTATTTTGGAAAAATGGTGCGGGTGCGGCCCTGTGCTACATTCAGGGAAGTGGTCCGATCCGCCGGAAAGTGCGAAACAGATGCGGCGCTGATGGCGATCGAGAATTCCATTGCCGGCAGCATACTTCCCAATTATAACCTCCTTCATCTTTCCGGTCTTAAAGTAACGGGGGAGATTTTCCTGCGGATCCAACAGCAGTTGCTTGTCAACGACGGGGTGAAACTGGAAGATATAAGGGAAGTGCATTCCCATACGATGGCTTTGCAGCAATGCGCCGGTTACCTGGATAGCCGTCACTGGAAACTGGTGGAGACGGAGGATACGGCCCTAAGCGCCAAATTGCTGCGCCGGCACCGGAGCCGTCATATCGCCGTGGTAGCCGGCAGGCTCGCGGCGGAATTATACGGACTTGAAATCATTGCGCCCGATATCCATACGGAGAAAAATAATTATACCCGATTCCTGGTATTGAAACGGGAAAGTGATGCGGAATGGAAGGAGGAACCGGACAAAGCTTCCGTCCGTTTTCATACCGATCATACCCGGGGCAGCCTGGCAAAAGTATTGACCGTCATCGCAGACGGTGGCATCAACCTGTGTAAACTCCAAAGTATGCCGCTGCCGGGCACGGTATTTAAATACAGTTTTCATGCTGATATGGAATTTGATTCGTTGCGGCAGTTTGAAAATGTAAGCCGAAAGATCCGACCGATGACAGAAGAATTTCATGTATATGGTATTTATAAAAAAGGATTATGGAAATAGCAAAACGATTAAAGGGAACCGGTGAATATTATTTCTCGCAAAAACTGCGCGAGATAGAGGAATTAAAAAAGGCCGGGCACGATATCATCAACCTGGGGATTGGAAATCCGGATCTTCCCCCGCACCCGGAGGTCATCAGGGTGTTGCAGGAAGAAAGCCTTCGACCGGATGTACACGGGTACCAGTCCTATAAGGGTTCCCCCGTGTTGCGCAACGCGATCAGCACGTGGTACCGCGACTGGTACGGGGCGGAACTGGATCCCGGAACGGAGATCCTGCCGCTGATGGGCAGTAAGGAGGGTATCCTGCATATCTGTATGACTTATATTAACCCGGGCGACCGGGTGCTGGTACCCGATCCGGGTTATCCCACCTATCAAAGTGCTGTTCAGTTGGCTGGGGGAGTATGCCTCCCGTACCGGCTTCGTGCCAAACAGGCGTACGAACCCGGACTGGAAAAAATAAAGAAGAAGGAGTTGAAGAAAGTAAAACTCATGTTCGTGAATTACCCGCAAATGCCTACGGGACGCCAAGCGGGAAAAGGACTTTTTGATTGGTTAGTTGCATTTGGAAGGAAACACGGGATCTGGATCGTGCATGATAACCCATATGGGTTTATTGTACCGGATTGGTCGGATGGTACGGTTCCTTTGAGCATGTTAAGCATTAAGGGTGCTAAAGATTGCGTGATCGAACTCAACTCGCTGAGTAAAAGTTATAATATGGCCGGCTGGCGGGTAGGAATGCTCTGTGCGGCAAAAGAAAAGATTGATGAGGTGCTGCGGTTTAAAAGCAATATGGACAGCGGGATGTTTTTGCCCGTGCAACTGGCTGCCGCAAAGGCGCTGTCACTCGGCAGAGAATGGTTTGCCGGGTTAAATACCGTATATCGTACCAGGAGGGAAAAAGTGGTTGAGTTGTTAAAAGAAATGGGGTGTGCTTTTTCCAATGAACAGGCAGGATTGTTTGTGTGGGCGTCGATCCCAAAAGGGTATAAGGACGGATTCGCATTCAGTGATTATATTTTAAAACAAGCAGGCGTCTTTATAACACCGGGTGCGGTTTTCGGTAAAGGAGGAAAGAAATATATACGCGTGAGTTTGTGCAATACGGAGGAGCGGCTGGAAGAATCTGTTCAACGAATCAAAAACCGGGTATGATGGAAAGAAAAAAAATCGCCATTGTAGGGGTCGGGCTGATCGGCGGATCGCTGGCCATCCGCCTGCACGAGCAAAAGATATCCTCCCGGCTGACCGGCGTCGAAAAAAATCCCCTGCATGCGCAAAAAGCGGCCGAACTGGAACTGGTGGATGAACTGTTGCCTCTGGCAGAAGCCATCCGGCAATCCGATATCATCGTACTTACCGTGCCGGTTGATGAATTGCTGCTTCTGTTACCCCGTGTGCTTGACCAGGTTGACCGGCAGATCGTACTGGATCTCGGCTCCACCAAGTCGCCCGCCATCGATGCCGTTAGCGATCACCCTAAAAGGGGACGATACGTGGCTACGCACCCGATGTGGGGTACAGAGTACAGCGGACCCGGAGCGGCAGTCAGGGGCGCATTTGAAAACAGGGCGGTCATTATTTGCAATGGCGTTGAAAGTGATCCCGACGCGCTGGAATGGGTGAGGTATATGTACTGTAAGATCGGCATGCACATTTTGGAAATGGAAGCGAGGGCGCATGACCTGCACGCGGCATATGTAAGTCATATTTCTCATATCACTTCCTTTGCGCTGGCCAACACCGTGCTGGAAAAGGAAAAAGAGGAAGAGGCCATTTTTGAACTGGCCTCGGCGGGATTTGAGAGTACGGTGAGGCTGGCCAAAAGCAATCCGGCGATGTGGGTGCCGATATTTATGCAAAACCGCGAAAACGTACTGGATGTATTGAATGAACATATTGCCCAGTTGGCGAGATTCAGGGAAAGTATTGAACGAAATGACGAAAAATACCTGGGCCGGCTGATCGGGGAAGCCAATCAGATCCGTAGGATTATTAAATAGCCAGGGCAGGTAAGGGCACCATAATTAAATTAAATTTGCCAAATGCCGGAAACGATAACGGATAAGAAAGAGGTCGTGCAAAAAGTTTGGGAAAAAAGACCGATCATCATCAGCGGGCCCTGCAGCGCGGAAACGGAAGAGCAGGTGCTTGCCACAGCGCAGCGGCTGGCCGCTACCGGCATGGTCGATATGCTGAGAGCGGGTATCTGGAAGCCAAGGACCAAACCGGGTATGTTTGAAGGGGTGGGAATGAAAGGATTGCCCTGGTTGCAGCAGGCAAAAAAGCTGACCGGGTTACCGGTAACGGTGGAAGTGGCCACCGCCAGGCAGGTGGAAGAGGCGCTTCGGTTCGGGGTGGATGTGTTATGGATCGGAGCCCGTACCACGGTCAATCCATTCAGTGTGCAGGAGGTCGCGGATGCCTTACAGGGTACGGATATCCCGGTACTGATCAAAAACCCGATCAACCCGGATCTGGAACTCTGGAGCGGAGCCGTGGAGCGGGTGGCCAGGTCGGGTATCAGGCAAATTGGTCTTATTCACCGCGGGTTCAGTTCTTACGGGAACACAGAATACCGGAACGCGCCGATGTGGCACCTGGCCATTGAAATGAAGCTGAAGCATCCGGGCATGCCCTTTATCAATGATCCCTCCCATATTTGCGGCCGGCGGGATACGCTCCTGGATACGATGCAAAAAGCCATCGACCTGGATTATGACGGGCTGATGATCGAAAGTCATATTGATCCCGATAACGCCTGGAGCGACGCGAAACAGCAGGTGACGCCGGAGGTCCTGGCGGAGTTGCTGCAGATGATCAACTGGCGAAGAGAAGATGTGAATTCGGAGGAATACCACGCCGCACTGGAAAAGCTAAGACAGCAGATCAACCAGCTCGATGATGAACTGATGCAGATCCTGGGCCGGCGGATGAAAGTGGCCGAAAAGATCGGGGATTACAAACGGCAGAATAATATCACCATTCTCCAGACCGGCCGCTGGAACGAAATCATTGAGCGGGCCTATGAGAAAGGTGACCAGCTGGGGCTGAGCAGGGAATTCATTACCCGTTATTTCGACGCGGTGCATATGGAGAGTATCAATCATCAGAAGAAGATTCTTGATAGTTAGGAGTCAGGTATTGCCTATACAAAATGAAAAATATCCGATTTACATTCTCTTCATCTTCAACGACGCTTTATCCGGCCACGGGTTTTGCGCAACTGAAAAAGATTACCGCACCGGCCAGCACGGTACTGGTTACGGATGACAATATTTACAAAGCGCATGCGAAACGGTTCCGGGGCTGGAACACCATTGTCCTCCGGCCCGGCGAGCAATACAAAATCCAGGCTACGGCCGATGCACTGATCGGGCAGCTGATCGAAATGGAAGCAGACCGTTCATTCACCCTGGTTGGGGTGGGCGGAGGCGTAATAACGGATATCACCGGGTATGTTGCATCCGTTTACCTGCGTGGCATCCGTTTCGGTTTCGTTCCCACCACTATTTTGGGGTTGGTGGACGCTTCCATCGGGGGCAAGAACGGGATTGATGTGGGAGATTACAAAAACATGGTGGGGGCCATCCGGCAACCGGCGTTTATCCTTCATGATATGCGTTTCCTGAAAAGCCTCCCGCAGCCGGAATGGGAAAACGGTTTCGCGGAGATCATCAAGCATGCCTGTATTAAGGATGCGGCCCTGTTTGCCGAACTGGAAAGACGAACGCTGAAACATTACCAGGACGGTCAACGTTCAGCAGGGGAACTGATCCGCCGGAACGCGATGATCAAATCAAAAGTGGTTCAGCGGGATGAGTTTGAAAAGGGCGATAGAAGGATCCTGAATTTTGGACATACGTTGGGTCACGCACTCGAAACCCAATATGAATTGTCGCACGGCCGTGCGATCTCTATCGGCATGACGGCCGCCTGTCATATTTCGGAAAGGCTGACCGGCTTCAGGCATACGGGCCGGGTGACGCAACTGCTGGAACGTTATCATCTGCCCACCTATGCCCGGTTTGACAGTAAAAAAGTATTTGATGTGCTGAAAATGGATAAGAAAAGAGCGCGAAAGGAAATGAATTATGTATTGCTGGAACGGATCGGCAAGGCCGTTATAAAACCGATCCCGCTCACGAAACTGCAACAGATCATACAAACGCTCTAAGTGAAAGTTACCATTCATCCTTCCCGCTTAAAAGGAACCATACAGGCCCCCGCCTCCAAAAGTTCCATGCAACGGGCCTGTGCTGCCGCACTCATCAAGGCGGGGCATACAATAATTAAACATCCCGGGTATTCCAATGACGACAACGCCGCCGTGCAGATCGTGAGGGATCTCGGGGCCGTCATCGTGGAACAACTGGCCGACGGAGACCTGATGATCATCAGTGATGGTGTAAAGAGCAGGAAGACCCGGATCGATTGCGGGGAGAGCGGATTAAGTATCCGCATGTTCACTCCGCTGGCCGCGCTGAGCAGTGAGGAGATCACCATTACCGGTTCGGGAAGCCTGACCGAAAGACCCATGGATCTGTTTGATCAGGTGCTGCCCCGGCTGGGTGTTTCCATTCAGACAAACAAGGGCCGGTTGCCGATAACCGTTCGTGGGCCTTTGAAACCCGCCAGTATCGAGGTAGATGGCTCACTGAGTTCCCAGTTTTTAACGGGATTGCTGATGGCTTTTTCAGCGGCGGATGCCAGCGATGTTACGATCCGGGTGAAGGACCTGAAAAGCCGTCCTTATATTGACCTCACGCTTTCCGTAATGAAAGAATTTGGAATGAAATTGCCGGAGAACAGGAACTATGAAGAATTTTATTTTTCCAGGGAGCCGCATTTTTATCCATTCACGTACCAGGAGTATACCGTGGAGCGCGATTGGAGCGGCGCTGCGTTCTGGCTGGTGGCCGGCGCCATAGCAGGACCTGTTTCGGTAACAGGACTGGATCTTAGTTCCCCGCAGGCAGACAAAGCCATCGTGGATGCGCTGATGAACGCCCGGGCGGGGATTGCGGTGGAGGCAAAGGGAATCAAGGTACACCCGGGTCCGATGTACGCGTTTGAATTCGATGCCACCCAATGCCCGGACCTGTTTCCACCATTGGCGGTACTGGCAGCCTTTTGCAATGGGGTTTCAAGCATCAAAGGTGTGCACCGGCTTTTACATAAAGAAAGTAACCGGGCGGTAAGTTTGCAGCAGGAATTGGGCAAAATGGGGGTGGAGATCAGATTGCAGGATGATACTATGACCGTGCACGGCATGGCAAAACTAACCGGAACAACCGTTCACTCAGGTAATGATCATCGCATTGCCATGGCCTGTGCCGTTGCGGCATTGAGGGCAACCGGCGATACGATCATTGAAGATGCCGAAGCCGTGAACAAATCCTACCCCGGATTTTACCGGGATTTGAAAAGCCTCGGCGCTGATGTATCTTTACCTTTTGACGTTTTAAAACATTAATCAATCACCGTGAATTCTTTCGGCCGTCTTTTCCGGGTTTCCATTTTTGGCGAATCGCACGGTGAATGCGTGGGTATTACGCTGGATGGATGTCCTGCGGGATTGACCCTGTCGGCCGAAGATCTTGCGGCGGACCTGGAACGCAGAAAGGGTGGCAGCATGAAAGGCACGACACCGCGACGGGAAGATGATATACCACTTATTAAAAGCGGGGTGTTCAACGGAAAAACCACCGGTTTTCCCATAACTATTTTGTTTGACAACAACAATGCAAGAAGTGAGGATTATGCCCGCCAGAGAAGTATTCCCCGGCCCGGGCATGCCGATTGGGTGGCGCATCAGAAATTCGGGGGGCATGAAGATTACCGCGGAGGAGGCCATTTCAGTGCGCGTTTAACAGCCGGTCTGGTGGCGGTGGGAGCGATAGCAAAGAAATGTATGGGGAATAAGATAAGCATCGCAGCCAGCGTAATTGAGATCGGTGGTGAAAGGGATACCGAAAAAGGGTTGCAAAAAGCCATTGATGCAAAGGATTCCGTCGGGGGAATTGTGGAATGCAGGGTGACCGGATTACCGGTGGGCCTGGGTGAGCCTTATTTTGATTCGCTTGAATCTTCCCTGACGCATATATTATTTGCGATACCCGCTGTGCGCGGCGTGGAATTCGGAACCGGTTTTGCGGCGGCGCGGATGTTTGGCAGCGAGCACAATGATGCGATCGAAGATATGGCGGGGAGAACCCGTACCAATCATGCGGGCGGAATCGTTGGGGGCATCAGCAACGGGAATGAACTGGTATTCCGGCTGGCGGTCAAGCCCACTTCATCCACGCCTCGTGAACAGAACAGCTTGAACTGGGATACAGGTAAAACAGAAGATTTTTCCGTTAAAGGCCGTCATGATCTCTGCGTGGCGCTGCGCGCGCCGGTGATCGTGGAAGCTGCGACAGCCATCGTGCTGGCCGATCATATGCTGATGGCACAAAAAATCAAAAGAGTAATCTAATGGCGACTATTTATCATATCACAACAGCTGATGCCTGGAATGAGGCGAAGCAGCAAGGATTTTATGAGCACCCTTCCCTGAAAGAGGAGGGGTTCATCCATTGCTCGCAGGAGAACCAGGTGGCGGGCGTACTGGAAAGATATTTCGCCGGAAAATCAAATCTGCTGAAACTGGTTATCGACACCGACAAACTGACCAGCAAGTATATTTTTGACTGGTCGCCTTCCACGCAGGATACGTTTCCGCATATATACGGGCCCATCAATACCGGCGCCGTAACAGATGTGATAAATTTATAAGTCTTGCTTTTCAATTACTCACTGCTTTGGTATTGTTCTGGTTTCAAATGTTTGAACCACATAGAACATGGAGCACATAAGGGAACACATAGATGAGGCCGTATTGTAATGCACTATGTGTTAATTTATGTTTTCTATATGGTTCAATAAATAATTGAAATTTCAATCCGGGACACTAATACTGCGTTGGCTGTTCTTTCAGTATGATAACGCTTTAGTCTCTTTGCACATTCTTATTTTATACCGTAACGGGTTAAGTACTGATCGTCAACTCTGTTGAAAAAAATACCGCGGACATACGCACCAATGCTCCGCATTTTGTAACTTGTAGCATATCCCGGCCGGGTTTCCCTTCAGGTATAATCTCGGCCGGGGCAGGCATCCATCCACACATCATCATGAGCCGCCACAACCATTTGTACCCTCTGTATGCAGGCCTATTGCTTTGCTACCTGTTTATGAGTGCCTGCAAAAACCAAAAACCGGTTCCCGCAACCTTTGTAGCCGATCCGGCAGCGATGAATGCAAAAGCGGCTGAACTTATCAGTCAATTCTTCCGGAATGGTGGTGAACTATTGCAAATTACTACCGACAGTTCCCTGCGTCTTAATCAACAGGAAACGGTAGAATCGCTCTATGAAAAGACCGGGCACCTGGCTTTATGGTCCGATAAACAGGCATGGAAACCAGGGGCCGATTCACTGTATCAGATTATTCAGGGAGCCCGTTATTACGGCTTGTTTCCGGACGACTACCATTATCAAACCCTTTCGGATATCCGGGAAAAATTTTATGTAGACAGCAATGTCAAAAACGACCGCCGGGATGCCGTTCTGTGGGCCCGGGCGGATATCCTGCTCACCGACGCCTTGGTACAGTTTGCCAGGGATGTGAAACTGGGCAGGTTGCCCAACGACAGTATCAGCCTGAACAAGGACACCGCCCTGAGCGATGAGTTTTTTATACAGCCGCTTCGGGATTTGCCCGGATCGGGCAGACTGACATCTTTTGTGAGTTCCCTGGAACCAGGACACTGGGGTTATCATCAATTGAAAAAAGGGATTGGCCGGTTCCTGGAGAAAGCCGATTTCAGGGAACATACACCGGTGCCGGCCCCGTCCAAAAAAGCGACGGGATTCAAATCCGCTCTTCAGAAAAGATTGTTTGAAGGCGGGTATATCGCATATGATTCGGTGCAGGCCGATTCCGCGACCCTGGCGGAGGCCGTTAAAAAATTTCAGAAAGAAAAAGGGATAACGGTGGATGGCATTGCGGGCGAAGGCACGGTAAGGATGCTGAACCTTTCCGACCAGGACAAATTCATCCGCATTGCCATCAGCCTGGACAAATACAAAAAACTGCCCCCGGTGATGCCTCCCAAATATATTTGGGTAAACACCTCATCCAATTACCTGGATGTGGTCAATAACGAACAAATAGAATTTTCATCCAGGATCATCAGCGGAAAACCCAAGACCCGAACCCCCCTGCTGAATGGCGCCATTTCGGCACTCATCACGTATCCGCAATGGATCCCGCCTCCCAGTATTGTCAACAAGGAGATCCTCCCGGCTGTGAAGAAAAACCCGGGATATCTTTCCCGGAAAGGATTTAGCCTGCTCGACAGGGAAGGGAATGAAGTGGATCCGTTTACGGTCGACTGGTCACAATACACCCGTAACATCCCTTACAGGATCGTGCAGGGCAGCGGTGATGCAAATGCCCTCGGGGTGCTGAAATTTCATTTTGACAATAAGTATTCGGTATACCTCCATGATACCAATCAGCGGTACCTGTTCGGGAGTGCCGCCCGTTCACTCAGTCACGGTTGTGTGCGTGTGCAGGAATGGCAGAAACTGGCCCTTTTTGTCCTCGGCAACGATAAACGCCTGGCGGACACCATGCAAACCTGGTTGAAAAACAAGCAAAAGCACCAGATCGGGGTCAGGTACAAAGTCCCGGTTTTTATCCGCTATTTCACCTGTGAAGGCAGGGATGGGGAGATCCATTTTTATGATGATGTGTATGGGGACGACCAGTATCTGAAAGAAAAATATTTCGCGGGAAAACAGGTTTTCTAAGGGCGTAATTGCTGCCCGTTTTACACAACTTTTCTACAGCCCCATACCCCCCGCAACCCCATGAATGATAAGTAAATAATTTATTTCCTGATATTAAACTTACCCGTTATTTTTGTTTAGTTTAAAACCAAACTATCTCTTTATGAAGAAGATACTGTCTGCATTATTTGCACTGTACCTGCTTGTCCCTGCCGGATACGGTCAAGATGATGAAATAAGACCAAAGTCTCTTGGCATCAGTTTTTTCCTGAATGATTTTGTTAGCCCCGCACGTATACGTTCCAGTTCACTGGTTAAAGTACTGGGCGATAGAAATATGGCAAAAATGAGTGAGATGAATCCCGGCCTGGCGGTCACTTACTCCAAAGGATTAAGAAAGCATGTTGATTATAGTGCCACGATCGCAGGTTCTTTTCTCCGTTATCCCATGCCCAACAGAACGTTTACCTATAACAGGTTTCTCCTCGAAGCGAATGGTTCTGTGCTGTTAAAAATGACTTCTGAAAAGTACTGGGTACAGCCCTATATTACACTGGGAGTGGGCGCACATAAATACCTTAATTATTACGGCGCGTTCTTGCCCATGGGCGTGGGGATGAAGGTGAACCTGCTTGATGAAGCCCACCTTATCATTCAATCCACATACCGCGTACCGGTTACTACGGAAACGGCAAACTATCATCTTCAGCATTCCATCGGAATACATGCCCGGCTGGGTAAAAAGAAAGTTCCGCCCCCACCACCTCCTCCGCCTCCTCCGCCGAGCGACAGGGACGGAGATGGCATCATCGACGACCTGGATAAGTGCCCCGATGTGAAGGGAATTGCGAAATATGATGGTTGCCCGATCCCCGATACCGATAAGGATGGTATCAACGATGAAGAGGATAAATGTCCCACCGTTCCCGGTGTGGCCCGTTACCAGGGTTGCCCGATCCCCGATACCGATAAGGACGGCATCAATGATGAGGAAGACAAATGTCCGACTGTTCCGGGTGTGGCCCGTTACCAGGGTTGCCCGATCCCCGATACCGACGGCGATGGCGTGAATGATGAAGAAGACCGTTGCGTTACCATCCCCGGAGTGAGGGAAAATTATGGTTGCCCGATCATCCCAGAAGAAGTGATGAAGCGGGTGAATATCGCGGCTAAGAACATTCTTTTTGTTACAGGCAGTGCCAAACTGCAGTCCAAGTCTTTCAAAGGGCTGAACGATGTGGCCAAGATCATGCAGGAGAACCCGGGTATGAGCCTGGCGATCGACGGCCACACGGACAACGTGGGCTCTGATGAATTCAACCAGAAACTCAGTGATAACCGGGCGGCATCCGTAAAAGCTTACATCGTAAGCAAGGGTGTGGAGGAAAGCCGCATCACTGCTACGGGTCATGGCGAATCCAAACCGATCGCTGATAACAAAACAGCAGCGGGCCGCCAGCAGAACCGGCGCTCGGAACTGACACTCAGTTATTACAAATAAGCCAATTGCTTAATCCCGGATGCCCCCGCCAATAGACGGGGGCATCTTTATTTTCATAGGCCTGGCAGTTATTTCCAGCATACAGGATTATAGATTGCCGGTGGCATGAAGGGCCCGGTTTTCAGGCCGGATTACCGATTTATCCACATATAATTTTACCGGGACTGAACCCTCTGTTTTTCAGGAATTTCCCCTACCTTTGCGCCTCCAAAACCGACAGGTTTTTTCTTATAATCTAAATAATTGAAAATAAAGCAGTCATGGCAGACTTAAAATTTCAAAGAAACTTCGGTATCGCTGCTCACATCGATGCAGGGAAAACAACCACCACGGAGCGAATTCTCCGGTACACGGGGATGATCCACCGGATCGGTGAGGTGCATGATGGCGCCGCCACAACGGACTGGATGGAGCAGGAAAAGGAGCGGGGGATCACCATTACATCGGCTGCCGTAAGCTGCCAGTGGAATTTCCCCACCGTGCTGGGCAAATCGACACCCGAAACCAAGAAATATTCCTTTAATATTATTGATACCCCCGGTCACGTTGATTTCACCGTAGAGGTGGAACGTTCCATGCGTGTGCTGGATGGGCTGATCGCCCTGTTTTCGGCCGTTGACGGAGTGGAACCGCAGTCGGAAACCGTATGGCGCCAGGCCAACCGCTATGGCGTTCCCCGTATCGGTTTCGTAAATAAGATGGACCGCGCCGGGGCCGATTTCCTGATGGTGGTGAAGCAGGTGAAAGAAATGCTGGGTTCAAAGGCCGTACCGCTCCAGTTACCCATCGGCGCTGAAGATGATTTCAAAGGGGTGGTGGACCTGATCAAGATGAAAGGAATCATCTGGCACATGGAGACCGAGGGAATGACATTCGATGAGATCGATGTGCCGGCCGATATGCTCGAAGAAGCACAGGAATGGAGGGCCAACCTGGTTGAAGCCGTAGCCGAATACGATGACAGGCTGATGGAAAAATTCTTTGATGATCCGAACAGCATCACCGAAGAGGAATTGCATGAAGCGATCCGCCGCGCTACCGTTGATCTGACAATCGTGCCGATGATGTGCGGATCCTCCTTTAAGAACAAGGGAGTGCAAACCGCACTGGATGCCGTTTGCCGCTACCTGCCCTCACCCGTGGATATTCCTGATACAAAAGGTACGCATCCCGATACCGGAGAAGAGCTGACCCGCAAGGCTGATCCGAAAGAACCTTTTTCGGCACTTGCCTTCAAGATCATGACCGACCCCTTTGTGGGCCGTCTCGCCTTCTTCCGTTGTTATTCCGGTCACCTGGATGCCGGCTCCTATGTGCTGAATGTACGGAGCGGTAAAAAGGAAAGGATCAGCCGGATCATGAAAATGTTCGCCAACAAGCAGAACCCGATCGATTTTATCGAAGCGGGAGATATCGGCGCCGCGGTCGGATTCAAAGAGATCAAGACCGGTGATACCCTCTGTGATGAAGATCATCCGATCACCCTGGAAAACATGTTCATCCCCGAGCCCGTGATCGCCGTGGCGGTGGAGCCTAAAACGCAGGCCGATGTGGACAAGATGGGCATGGCCATTGCCAAACTGGTGGAAGAAGATCCCACACTGCGTGTAAATACGGATGAAGATACCGGTCAGACCATTCTGCGCGGTATGGGTGAACTGCATCTCGAGATCATCATCGACCGGATGCGCCGCGAGTTTAAAGTGGAAGTAAACCAGGGCGCCCCGCAGGTTGCCTATAAAGAAGCGTTCAATGCTACCATCGAACATCGCGAAACGCTTAAAAAGCAAACCGGTGGTCGTGGTAAGTTCGCGGATATACAGTTCAGTATCGGGCCGGTAGATGCGGATTGGAAAGCCGAAAATCCCGATAAACATTACCAGTTTGTGAACGATCTGTTCGGAGGTTCCATCCCCCGCGAATTTGTTCCGGCCATCCAGAAAGGTTTTGAACAGTCCATGTCGAATGGCGTACTGGCCAACTACCCGGTTGATAATATGAAGATCCGTGTGTTTGACGGAAGCTTCCACGCGGTCGACTCCGACTCCATGTCGTTCGAGTTGTGCGCCAAGCAGGGTTTCCGGGAAGCCGCCCGGAAGGCCAAGCCGATCCTGCTGGAGCCGATCATGAAAGTGGAGGTGATCACACCGGCCCAGTACATGGGTGATGTGACCGGCGACCTGAACCGCCGCAGAGCCATACTGGAAGGTATGGACAACCGCGCGGGTGCGGAAGTGATCAAGGCGAAAGTGCCGCTGAGCGAAATGTTTGGTTACGTAACCCAGCTTCGTTCACTCTCTTCCGGCCGGGCTTCTTCTACGATGGAATTCTCTCACTATGCCCCGGCGCCCAATAATATCGCCGAGGAAGTGATCGCGAAAGTGAAAGGGAAGGTTTCCGCATAAAACCGAAAACCTCATCATAGTGAACCCTTCCGTAATTAAAGCGGAAGGGTTTTTCTTTTAAATCTTAACCGGGATCAAGGGCTACAGGCAACCATGGCATTGTGTTTGCCCGATATTTATTGAAAACAACTCCGTTTTTAAGACGTCCTGCGGCGGTATCGCCTATTCTTGAAAAACAAAATGTCCGGGCCAGGGATCCAGCAATGGATCCCTGGCTTTTTTATGGACCCCGGTTGATTTTATTGCAGTAAATTGTTTTCGGTAAATCTGCGGTATGATAAAGCGATTGTTTTTTTTCGTCAGCTTCCTTTTTGCGTTAACGGGTATGGCCCAGGAAAATCCGGTTCGTCCCGGGATGAAGATCAGCCGTTCGGTAAAATTCAGGAAATCAGTTTACCGGCTGGATGCCCCCGCTGACAGCGCCCGGTCGCTTATTGTTATAGAAGGAAAAAACCTGGTGATCGATTTTAACAACGCCGAGTTGCGGGGGAGTAACAACGTAAAGGAACCCGACGGATTTATTGGCGTGGCCATCCTGGTGCGGAACAGTGAAAACGTGGTGATCAGGAATCTGAAGGCCCGGGGGTATAAAATCGCACTGCTCGCCCGTCATACCGATCGCCTGACACTGGAGAACTGTGATTTCAGCTACAACTACCGGCCACATCTCAACAGCAGCCAGGAGCGGGAAGATATTTCCGACTGGATGAGTTATCATCACAATGAGAAAGACGAGTGGATGAGGTACGGGGCGGCCATTTACCTGCGCGACTGTGATTTTGCCAGCATCCGGAATTGCAGGGTTACGGGCGGACAGAATGCGCTGATGATGACGGAATGCAACGACGGAAAGATCGTGAACAATGATTTCTCCTTCAACTCAGGCATCGGCATTGGAATGTACCGCAGCAGCCGGAACCAGGTGTTGTATAACCGGGTCATCTTTAATGTCAGGGGATACAGTCATGGGGTGTACAACCGGGGACAGGACAGCGCCGGTATGCTTGTATATGAGCAAAGCAGTAACAATATTTTTTATAAGAATAATGTAACGCACGGGGGAGATGGTTTCTTCCTCTGGGCCGGACAAACCACCATGGATACGGGCGAGGGGGGATGCAATGACAACCTCCTGTACGGGAATGATTTTTCCTATGCGCCTACCAATGGAATAGAAGTAACCTTCAGCCGCAACAGGATCATCCGTAACCGGATGTATGAGTGTGATCACGGCATCTGGGGCGGGTACAGTTTTAATTCCGTGATCAATGATAATAAGTTTGCCGATAACCGCATTGCCATTGCTATCGAACACGGGCAGCAGAATGAGATCGCGTATAATATTTTTCAGCGCGACAAGGAAGCCATAAAGCTTTGGGCCAGGAAGGAGCAGCCGGCCGACTGGATCTATGCGCAAAAAAAGGATACCCGGAGTTTCGGGTATACATTCACAGGGAACAGCTTTAATGCCAACCCGGTTGCATTCAACCTGAACCGCAGTACGGATCTGAAATTCGTTGGCAATACCTATTCCAATACCGGTATCCGCATCAAGACCGATTCCACCGTTTCGGGAATCGATTCGCTCAGCGGAACTTTAACCGATCATGCTTCCGAAGAACCCGGGGTCATAGTAAGGAACCCGATCGATCCGTTTAAGGGCACGGGAAAGTTCGCGGGCCGAAAGAACATCATGATCACCGAATGGGGACCTTATGATTTCCGGTCGCCGATCATCTGGAACACCAATCCGGTGGATACTTCCTCCATCATGGAATTCGATTTGCTAGGTCCGGCCGGTAAATGGGTGATCAGGAATTTCCGCGGCGTTCGGAATTTTTCGGCCACCCGGGGAACGTTCCCGGCGAAGATCAAGGCGGAAAAAGTAAAAGAGTACCGTACGGATATTTTGATTGAACTGGAATACACCGGTGCGGCCGGTACAACCCTGCTGGGAGAAACCATTGCGGCAGGTAAAAAATACCCATTTCAATTTCGTAAATTTTTCCAGCCCATCGACTGGGAAGTGCTTTTTTATAAACTGGATACGGCCGCGCACAACCCGGTGAAAACCGGCACTTTGTTTTCGATGTATGAAAAGAAAGCCCCTTTCCGGACCGAACGGAAAGACAAACTGGCCTATGCCTGGTGGGGAGGGATCAAAGAGGCCGGGATCCAGTATCCCCAGTTTATAACCGTAGCGGAGGGTGCGGCGGAACTGCTGCCGGGCGAGTATGAACTTTCGGTTACCTGGGACGATGCCGTAAGGGTGTTTATCGACAATAAACCGGTGCTGGAAGAATGGGAGCCTTCAAAGTATCTTTTTGACGAATCACCCCATAAAAAAATCCGGGTGGCACTGGGGGGTAAACACCAGTTCCGGGTGGAGCACCTCGAATTAGGCGGATTTGCCACACTAAGCCTGAAAATCAGGCCGCTAGAATAGCCGGTGCGACAGCCGGATTTGGTTGTCCACAGCGTATAAAATTCTTTCCCAACTATTTGGAGGGTATGACCTTCAACCTTACCTTTGCACTCCCAAAAGAAAATTGGGATTTTGACACATGTCGCAGCGAATCAGAATCAAATTACAGTCATACGATCACAACCTGGTGGACAAATCTGCCGAAAAGATCGTAAAAACAGTACGCAGTACCGGCGCCGTGGTAACAGGACCCATTCCCCTGCCTACCCGTCGCAAGATCTTTACCGTATTGCGTTCACCCCACGTTAACAAGAAAAGCCGTGAGCAGTTCCAGCTGGCAACGCACAAGCGCCTGCTGGATAT
>CAYRHU010000031.1:36011-38426 GCA_964424155.1 uncultured Chitinophaga sp. | reverse complement strand
ACCGTGATATAACGGCTGGTGCCGGGCTGACCACTGTTTTTGTGCTCAGTGCATTCCAGTATCACCTGTACGCGGTTGCCTTTTTTTGCCATGACTTCTCTTTTTATTTATTTAATCAGCGGACCGGGATCAGATATGCTGGCCCTTTGCCCTCAGTTCTTTAACAATGGTATATAACCCTTTCTTGTTGATGGTACGGATCGCATCGGTGGTCAGTTTCAGCGTGATCCATTTATCTTCCTCAGCAAGGTAAAAACGCTTTTTCTGCAGATTGGGCAGAAACCGGCGTTTGGTCTTGATATTGGAGTGCGACACTTTATGTCCGCTTACCGGCGTTTTACCTGTTACCTGACAAACTCTGGCCATGATTGATACAATTTTTGGGACGGCAAAGGTAGGGGAAAAAGGGAATATTTAAGAAGGAATGATGAAGATTTTTGACGCAACACCCTGATTTTGCCCACAAAATGTGGAAAGCCGGTAACGACTGGTTTTCAGGGGTTAAAATCGGGAAATTTTAGGTTTGCCACACTAAGAATAATCAGTTACTGGCTACTCTTCCGTACACAATCCGGCAACCCCGCACTTTTGCTGAATCCCTGTTTTCCAGTAGCTTCGCAGCTCCTTATCCCCTATCCCAATGTATGATCGTAATATCAGAAACTCAATACTTTAGTGTTCAAATGCCCCTAAAATCAGAAATAACCAATATACTGAGCCTGACCCTAATGTTACGGACCCAATCAACTAATTAACCAATTAACCAATCAACCAATTAACCAAATCATGGCATACGACGTAGTAGTTCTCGGCAGCGGACCCGGCGGTTATGTGGCAGCCATCCGCGCCTCACAACTGGGCTTTAAAACAGCGATAATTGAAAAGGAAAGCCTGGGTGGCATTTGTCTGAATTGGGGATGTATACCCACAAAGGCCCTGTTGAAAAGCGCCCAGGTGTACGAATACATAAAGCACTCAAAGGATTTCGGTATTGAGGCAAGCGGTACCCCCCAGTTTGAAAGCATTATCAAACGCAGCCGGGGTGTGGCCGATAAGATGAGCCGGGGCGTCCAGTTCCTGATGAAGAAAAACAAAATTGATGTGATCATGGGTTTTGGCAAACTGGTATCTAAAGGAAAACTGGAAGTGACCGATAAGGATGGGAAAAAACAGGTGGTGGAAGCCAAACATACCATCATCGCCACCGGCGGGAGGAGCCGGGAACTTCCCTCCATGAAAATCGACGGCCAGAAGATCATCGGTTACCGCGAAGCCATGGTGCTTCCGAAAATTCCCAAATCCATGATCATCGTGGGCAGCGGGGCCATCGGTGTGGAGTTTGCCTATTTCTACAATAGCATGGGTACCAAAGTGACCATCGTGGAGTTTCTGCCCCGGATCGTACCCGTGGAAGACGAGGATATCTCCAAAGAACTGGAAAAGCAATACAAGAAGAACGGAATCACCATCCTGACCAGCAGTGAGGTTACGTCCGTTGACACTGCAGGTGAGGGTGTAAAAGCGAAGGTGAAGTCTGCCACCGGCGAAACGACACTGGAAGCGGATATCCTGCTCAGCGCCGTGGGTGTGTCGGCCAATATCGAAGGCATCGGTCTCGAAACGGTGGGTGTAAAAACCGATAAGGGAAAGATCCTGGTTGATAAATACGGACAAACCAATATTCCCGGAATTTATGCCATCGGGGATTGTTCTCCCGGCCAGGCGCTCGCCCATGTAGCCAGCAAGGAAGGCATCGTTTGCGTGGAGGCCATCGCCTATACAGAAAATAAATATCATCACCAGCCCGAACCGATCGACTATAACAACATTCCCGGCTGTACCTACTGCATCCCGGAAATCGCTTCGGTGGGTTATACGGAAAAACAGGCAAAGGAACAGGGATACGAAGTGAGGGTGGGCAAATTTCCGCTCAGCGCCAGCGGCAAAGCTTCCGCGGCGGGTCATACGGAAGGCTTTATTAAAGTGATCTTTGATGCGAAATACGGGGAATGGCTGGGCACGCATATGATCGGTTATAATGTAACGGAAATGATCGCCGAAACCGTCACTGCCAGGAAACTGGAAACCACCTATCATGAGGTGCTGAATGCGATCCACCCCCATCCCACAATCAGCGAAAGTGTGAAAGACGCGATTGAAGTGGCCTACGGGGAGGCGATCCATATTTGAAAAACCCAAGATCCAAAACACTAGATCCAAATAAATTAAAATTGAAAAATTAAAAATAAGCCTTGTAGTGCCAGACATACCTGCTCGTTGAGCACATTTTAAATAAAACGCCCCGGATAAATTCCGGGGCGTTTTGCTTGCCTGCCCGCCGTAGCTTTGCGAAGGCGGGACTGCCCGCCGTAGCTTTGCGAAGGCGGGACTGCCCGCCGTAGCTTTGCGAAGGCG
>CAYRHU010000031.1:0-35911 GCA_964424155.1 uncultured Chitinophaga sp. | reverse complement strand
AAGGCGGGACTGCCCGCCGTAGCTTTGCGAAGGCGGGACTGCCCGCCGTAGCTTTCGCGAAGGCGGGACTGCCTGCCGTAGCTTTCGCGAAGGTGGGACTGCCCGCCGTAGCTTTCGCGAAGGTGGGCTTGTTAGTATAAATTTGGTTGCGACTCAGCGTTTAACAAACTTCAGCCTCATAGACTCGCCGTCATCCTTTTTCGCTGCAAGAATATAAATTCCTGACTCCAGTTGAGTGATATCAATTCGTATTATTTTACCAGTAACCAGCACATTACTGACGTTTTGCCCAAGCAGATTGTAAATACTGACCGTTTTCCCCAGCCACCGCACATCATAACTCAGATCCAGGTTAAGATGGGTTTCGGCCGGGTTGGGATATAATTGCGGCTTCAGCCACTTCGGGTCGGTTTCCGGCAGGGGAATTTCATTGATCAGCGGGGGAGTCAAACCATATGAACTTAAAATACCATGCCTGGGTCCGCCGGTTTCAAACAGGACGCGCATCCTCATTTTCTGACCCAGTGTAAACAGATTCATGCAGGCGTCGCTGGTCAGGTCCATATAATTCATGTACATATCCCCATGAGGACCATTCCCGCAGGTAATATTGACCACTCCCGGACAACCGATATTATACCCGGCTTGTTTAGGGGTATCGTCCACCCCGTCATCACCACAATACTGGTCGCCCCAGATATGCTTCAGGTTCAGCCAGTGTCCTACCTCATGCACCGCTGTCTTCCCCATTTCATAGCCCGGCTGGGTATTGAGTGTGCCGAAAGCGGGAAAACCAATTACGACCCCGTCCTTTGCCGGCGCGTCACCCGGAACACTGGCATATCCTGCCACGCGGTTCAGGTTGCAAACCCAGATGTTCAGGTAGCTTTGTGGATCCCAGGCATCATCTCCCATTTCGGAGGAAAACTTCATCTTATCATCCGCTTCCCATTCCTTTACCGGTGTGTACTTGCGGATGATCCCTGTCGTTGATCTTCTGCGCGGATCCGAGATGGCCAGCTGGAATTCGATCCCGCAGTCGGCGGCGAGCGGTCTGAAATAGGAAGGGGTGTTGACGCTGTCTGCGTTGAGACGGCGAAAATGCCGGTTCAGCACTTCAATCTGGCTCAGCACCTGGGCATCGGAGATCTTTTCCTGCGGATAATGGTAAAGTATGTGTACAATAACGGGTATCTTAATGATCGTCTCTTCCCCGCGCGCAGCGATGGAGCCCTGATTATTTTCGGAAAACTGGCGTATCAATGTTTCGATCCGGCTGAGATTACCCGCCAGGAACTCGTTTTCCTTTAGTCTTTTTTGTTTGTAATTACCGGCCTCGCAGCTTTTTTGCGCAGCCAGGGGGAAGGTAAAAGCCACGACCCCGATCAGGAATAATAAACCCGCTTTCATAGTATCCAAATCCTTTTGAGTTACGGTATGGCGAAAATGTTTCTGCCATATATCCTTCAAGGAAATTGGATAAACCGCAAGCCATGCTTTGCAGTGAAGAATAACAACAGGATAATGGGAAAACTAAAAAAGGCGTTCCAGGGATACGATTTTGCAGGAAAAAATTCTTCGGATAAGGCGAATGTGATTCCAAATATAATTTAAATAATCAATTGTGCAAGAAGTTTTTGTATCGTATTTTTCCTATATACCCCAATACACTTATAAGCTTTAACAGATAACTCGGAACAGAGCGCTTATTTTTGCGCAAATACGCTGTTTCCCATGAAAAAAAACCTGCCTTTTTTGTTCCTTTTCGCATTCGCCGCCTGCAAGAACAATGAGGGAAAGAATGGGGATGACCCCATACCCGCCGGACCGAAGATCATGAGTATTTCCATTGTGGCCACATACCCGCATGACACTTCATCCTATACGCAGGGACTTCTGGTTTATAATGGCGAGATCTATGAAGGAACAGGGAACTATGGTTTTTCCAAATTGAAAAAAGTGGACCTGAAGACCGGGAAGACTATCATGCAGACCGATTTGGATAAGAAATTTTTTGGTGAAGGGATAACGATCCTGAACGATACGGTGTACCAGCTTACCTGGAAAGAGAAAACCGTTTTTGTCTACACGCTGAAAGATTTTAAGAAAGTAAAAGAATTCAGTATTAACGCCGAAGGCTGGGGCCTGACCACCGATGGGAAAAACCTGATCGCCAGCGACGGTTCAAGCACGCTGTATTATTATGAACCATCCACATTCAAACTGCTGAAAACACAGGATGTGACCGAAGCGGGGAGTTTGTCCTATAACCTGAATGAACTGGAATACATCGATGGATTTATTTATGCCAATCAATATCTCGCACCCTATATCTTTAAGATCGACCCGGCCACCGGCTCCATTGTAGCCAAAGCCGATCTCACCCAGCTTTGGGCCAGGGTACAGGCCAACGACCCGGACGCCGAAGTGCCCAACGGAATCGCCTATGACGCCGCTGCCAAAAAAATCTATATCACGGGGAAATGGTGGCCTGAACTCTACGAGGTGCAGTTCAGTCAGTAAATGGGGAAGTCTGATCCTGGATGATAGTTTGCCCACCCTGGCATTAGCGCAGGCGGAATGCTCGATAATGGATACTGGATATAGTAACGATTTCTAAACCACAGTGAACTGACTGTGGACTGTGGACTGGGGACTGTGGACTGTTGACTGTTGACTGACAAACTGGATGTTATTTCCCGATAATATAAATCACCGAGCTACAGCGTGTCACATCGCCAAAGGCATGCAGGTTGGAACGAAGCCCGTTGAATAAAGAGGCGATCCAGTTCGTTGTTCCGTTGCGGTACCGGCTGCTCAGCATCGAAATATAAAAACTGTCGTACCACATGGGTTTATGCCCGAGTATCTTCATCCCGTGACGTTCCATCAGCACCCCGAGGGACCGGGGTGAGAAATGATACAAATGACGGGGCACATCATAGGCGGCCCAGTGCGACCCGTAAAGCCGGGCGTCCAGAGAAGTATAGTTGGGAACCGCGATCAGGATCCTTCCTTTTTGCTTCAGTAAAAATCTCATCTGCTCCACGTACCGGTGCAATTCATGCACATGCTCCAGCACATGCCAAAGAGTGATGGAGTCATAACTTCCACCCTCGAACGAAAAAAGCCTGCCGGCCTCCATTAATTCCACACCGTTTATTTCCATTGCCCTTTTCCGGGCACCGGGATCGGGTTCCAGGCCGGTCACATCCCATCCGGCGGTGATCATTTGCTTTGCAAAACCACCGGTACCGCTTCCAATATCAAGCAACCTGCCCTGTTTTAATCCCGTACTGGCAATCACCAGTGTTTTTTTATTTCTTAATGTTCTTTTCCTTACCATTTGGTAACCCCGGTTGATGAGCCCCCGGGAAGTATCGCTGTGTGATATGTAATCCTCCGATTGATAATACCTGGCAATATGTTCCGGGCCGGGCACATTTTGCGTGAACCGAAGCCGACAGGCGCCGCATTCCCATATATCAAAATTTTCCTGGCTGACGGTATGATCACGGGCTGAGAGTTTGGGGCCGATAGAATCGGAATTACAAACGGGACAGTGCGTGTAATGAATATACGGGATCATGAAGGGACCGAACGGCGGTTGAAGGGGCAAAGTAAACAGAAATTGTTCAATCAGGGCAGCGACCGGTAGGACGCCGTTGATTCTACAGGAACCAGTTTCCTGGAATTGGCAACAGAACCGGTTGCCAACCCGTTTTCAGAAAGGTACCAACCCGTAAAAATAACTGCAAGCAAACCCACACCCAGCGCATATACCCACCACCAGGATTTTTTCTCTTCGGGTAGCGCCAGCATGGCTTCCATTTCAGCCGAGGTTTTCTCCGTCTCCCCTACTTTTACCCAATGCTCTGCCTTTTCCCGAAGCAGTTTTTCGGCCGTTACCGGATCCTCCCTGACCGCCGGTTCGTCGGGAAGGAACCGGATCTCCCCCGCAAGCCCTTTTTTAACCGTACCCACTCCACTCCAGTGAATGGTATCGCCTTCGCCGATCTGTTTCTTCATTTCAAAGACAAAATCGTTAAACCGGATGACGGCATCGCGGTCGGTGATGTGAAGGGCTCCACCGAGCCATTGATAAAATTGACCCGGTGGTGAAACGGTATTCTCACTGAGTTTGATATTGTATACGGGTGGGTATACCAGTTTATCCGGGAAATGGATACGGGCCGGGGTACGTTCCAGGCTGAACGTACCGATACCCGGCATAGTAAGTTGTTTATGCAGCAAGAGATATTCGTACAGTTCCCGGTACATGTCAGTTCTTTTGATCGAACGAAAATACAATTCCGCCGACAAAATTGAACCCGTAAACGGGGTATTGGTTCCAGCGCTGGTATGACTTATTGAAGATATTATTGAACTGTGTCCAGAGATTCAGGTTTTTGGTGATCCTGAACTCCAGACCGGCATTGAGATCCATGGCACCATCCAGTTTCCCGGCCGAACCATCCTGCTTCCGGTACTGGGGGCCGCTCCAGGCAAAAAGATCGCCTTTCAGCCACAGATCCCTGATAACCTGCAAACGCATCGCCGTTTTCAGTTCGAGCGGCAACAATCCCCATGCTTTGGCATGATCCCGCAGCCCGGTGAACTGGTTGAACTGCAATCCCGCGGTCAGGGAGAAACGCTCGTGAAAATTCACACCGATCTCCCCGCCGAAATTCAGCACGTTTATCCGTCTTTCATTGACCACCCGGAAGGATTTTCCGCCCAGCCCCGCAGTGGTGTCGTTGACAAACAAAGGCTGGTTATTGACTTTATTAAAAGCCACTTTGGCCGCATAGGTGAAATGATCCCCCACTGATCCTTTGAAACCGCCGAAACGCTCCTCGATCCAGGTATTGGTAAAGGTTTCCGGTATCCAAAGCCAGGGATTCTGCGAAGCAAGGTACTGGTAAGTTGTTTTCCGCACATAGCCCGTCCAGCCGGCCTGGAATGTAATGCGGCTGTCGCTGCTGCTCACAGCCAGCAGGATATTGGGGAACATTTTAAAAGTCTTGTTATCCCAGGATGGACGGATGCCCGCTTCCACGTTGATCTGTGATGTTTTGTAAAGAACGGAAGGCGAAATAAAGTACATGGTGTTATTGATCGCCGATTTGTTCTTTGGCGATACGCGGGTGAGATCGAATGTCAGACCCAGGCTGACCGCGAACTCGTTGTTGATCGTCTTTTGCAGCGGGAGGTTCACCACGGTATTGCTCTCCGAATTATCATGGTTGTCGCTGAATACATCGATCTTTAATTCGGGCGAATAGGTGAGCCCGAAATCCGTTTTATTGATATTCCGGAAAGCCAGTCTGCCCGCGATGGTCTGGAAATTCTGCCGGAGTGAATCGGGTGAAAAAACCAGCGTCTGCGGCTCATACCCGTATTTATATGTCTTATCCTGCTGCAACCCGATCCCGGCATTCCACTCCAGGTTGTTCCCGGATTTAAAGAAACCCGTCAGCCGCATTTTGGTATTCGTGAATTTCTGGTATTCCCGCTTGCCGTCGGATGAAACATGCCGCGCGTAAATATTTAAACCGGCCGTTTTGCCGTCGCCCAGGGATATACCCGCCTGCACAAAGGGCGTACGCAGGCTGCCAAATCCTGCCTTTATATAGCTGCTGTTGTCGAAGTGACCGCCGGTATCAATGTCCAGGGCGAGTGGTTTAAGCGAGCCGGGCTGGTAAGCGAACTGCAGGTTCTGGTTCGGGATCTCATAATTCAGTTTAGCCTTCGTCGTGTCTACCGGCGCCGGTGACGCGCTGAAATTGATCTTGGCCGTTTGCCGCAGCACCGGCTTAAAACTGGAAACGATATCAATGCCTCCCTTGCCCAGGGTATCCTTTTGCGCAAAAGCGATCCCGGAGAATAAAATACCCGTTGCGGCGAACAAAACTTTATATGCACTTTTCATCATGATAGCTTGTCCTTAATTTTCTACTTTACTTGAATTGCCTTCCTCTTCAATCACCCGGTTCAGTTTGGCCTGCGCCTCCGATTTCAGCTCCGTATCGGTGGTGTTCTCGGCCACACTCTGGAAGGTGGCCTTCGCGTTGAAATAATCTTTTTGCCTGAAATAAATATCCCCGAGCAGTATATACGCCTTCGTTATCCAATAATCATAGGAACCCGATTTATTGATGGTTTCAAAAGCCGCCTTTTCCGCGTCGCCGAGTTTGTTCAGCTGAAACCAGCTAAACGCGATCTCGTAACGGGCTTCGGCGGCCAGGGCTGCTTTATTGAGCTGTACCACCGTTTTGAAATTTTGGATCGCCTGGTCGTATTGTCCCGCCACCTGGTGTGACTTGGCGATCGCCATATTGGCGAGGATCCGGTCATCCGCGCTGCTTCCCTTGGCTTCCGTCAATTCCTTCGCATTTTCCACGGCCTCCGTCCATTTCTGCTGGTTATACTGGCAGCGGAGCAAACCCCGCATGGCTTCGAGTTTCAGTTCCTGGCTGGCCGTGATCTGTTTCAGCTGTACATAATAGGTTTCCGCCCTGGCATAATTCTTCAGCTCGAAGAAATTGATCCGTGCAGCGGTCAGCACCGCCCGTTCCGCGTATTTATTGGGAGCGTCGGCGGCTACCGATTCATAGGCGGCCAGGGCATTGTTCCAGTCCTTTTTCGCATTATAGATCTCGGCCCGGTTGAACTGGGCATCGAGCGCATAGCTGCCGTTGGGGAATTTCTGCAGATATTGGTTAAAGGCCGCAAGGGCATCGTTGATTTTCTGATCGTCATACAGTTTCTCCGCCGCGTAATAGGTCAGGGAATCTTCCGTATCCACGCTCAGGGGACGACCCGCCTGTCGCATGAAACCGGCATACTCGTCGGGTTTACCCTCTTCGATGTATATGTTCTTGATATTATCCAGCGCGTCTTCCATTTCGGGCGAGTTGGGATACTTGTCCACAATCGTTTTAAATTGCTTCAGCGCCTCTTCATTATTGTCAATATTGTAATAGGCCGTCCCCATCTTCAGGTGCGCTTCCGGGATCAGGCTGGTATTCTCGCTGCTGCTGATCACATTACCCAGGTAAGGGATGGCTTCCCGGAACCGTTCATTGCCCATGTAGGTATTGGCGATTTCCATGTTGGCCTCCACCGCCAGGGGGGATTGCGGGAATTTCCGGATCATGGTATTCATGCCGTTGATCTTCTCTGTCGCGCTTCGCACACCTGCCAGCATGGCGATCTGGAATGTCGCATAGTCTTCGGCGGGCCAGGAAAGCTTTATCGCGTTATCATACATGGAACGGGCCCGGTCGTAATTCTTCATCATGAAATAATTATCCGCGGTGCGCATATAGGCGTCCTGGGTAAACGCATCGGTATTCAGGGCCGGGGCCTTTATCAGGGGTTCAAAAAATGTCACGGCCACTTTATAGTTCTCCTTTCTAAGGTAGGCATAGCCCAGGTTGTACCGCGCGTTGACCGGGTTGGCTTCACCGGCCTGCGGGGCGCCTGCATCCAGGTAGGCGTGATAATACTTGATGGCTGTGTCCAGCTGATTATTACGGTAACCGATCTCCCCTTTCCAGAAATAGGTATATGGAAGAACAGGCCGGTTATAAGGCTCATATAAAATCCGGGTAAGCAGGGCATCCGCCTCGCCGAGGCGGCCATCGTTGATCATCTCAGCCGCCCTTCCGAAAAGGATCCTGGGATACACGCGTTTTGTATTCTCCGTGGGTTTTTCCAGGCTTTCGAGCATGGCCTGCGCATCCTTGTAATTGTTGGTATTGGCCAGTACATCGATCATCAGTTCCCGGGCCTCGGTATTGTATTTTGAAGAAGGGTAATCCGCGATAAAGGAACTCAGGCTGTTGAGGGCCTCATCCTGGTAACCCAGTTCGTAGGATAGCTTGGCATACTGGTATTTCGAGATCTCTTTTTGCCCGGGATTGCTGCTGTTGGAGGAACAAAACAGGAACGCGTTCCGCGCATTTGATTTCTGACCCGTTTTCAAATACGAGTCGCCCAAAAGGTACATCGCGTGCTGACTGAGCGAATCGTCCTTGCCACTGAGTTGTTTGAATCCCTCGATGGCCTTGTTCAGCTGGTTGGCCTGGTAGTAGCAGTAGGAAAGCTCATACAACTCCTCCCGTCTCACTTTTTTGGAGCGCCCCACATAGTCTTCCAGGTAAGGAAGCGCCTTCGCGTATTCCTTTTTCTCAAAATAGGCATGACCGATCAGCTGTTTGAGCTCCAGGTCATAATACTGCGAACTGCTGCCGGACCGGAGTTTGTCCTGGATATACGTGATCGCCTCGTCTTTCTTCCCCTGGATATAATAGATCTGCGCGATATAGTAGGGAACCACGGTGCCGTATTGTTTTTCATTTTCGACGATACGGAAAGCCTCCAGCGCTTCCCCGTATTGCCGGTCGCGGAACGCAAGAAAACCATAGTAATAATTGGCGTCAATGTAATTCGGATCGTCTTTCATGCTCCGGATGCTGCTGAACATCGGCTTGGCCAGTTCAAAACGCTGGAGCGCGAAATAAGAATAGCCCTGGTGAAATTTCATATCCGCGATCTCGCGGTTGCTCAGGTTGGCGATATTGGCACCCTCGTACTGCCGGACGGCATCGGTGAATTTTTCCTGGCGGAAATAATACTCGCCCAGGTGAAAATTCATCATTTGCACACGCGCATTGTTTTTCTCCACTTCGATGTATTGCTGCGCCGCCTCTTCCGCCCTGCCCTCGTTCTGCTTTAATCCGCATACGGTGAAATAATACTGTATCTCCTGCACCGTAACGGGTGTGTTGGCTTTTTGCGTTTCCCGCACTTCCTGCTGCAGTTCCCGGAAAAGAGGATAGGCCAGGCTGTACTGTTCTTTCTGGAAATATTCCTTCGCTTCCTTGAACTTTTCTTCGGGATCGGTATAAAACCGGGTTTGCTGGGCAACAACAGTAATGCTGAGGGAAATGGAGGTGACGAGTAAACAGAAATTCTTCATCAGGATTGTCCTTTAAACCGTTGGTGGATAAACGTTGCGAATATTCAAATTATTTCAGGTCAGCCCAAACATCATTCCAAACAACTGTGGATAAGTGCAATGTCGATAATGCTTTAACAAATTCTTGTTAAAATCATGCCACTGCACCTCTGCCGGACACCCACTGCATTGCCGTCTTTTGCCTATCATTGCAGCCCGATATGTTTACTTCCGAATCACAAGTCAGGGTACGTTATGCCGAAACCGACCCGATGGGGGTGGTGTACCACAGCAATTATTTCCCTTATTTCGAATCCGCCAGGGCCGAGTCGATCCGCCAACTGGGTTTCACGTATGCCGATATGGAAAGAATGGGCGTGATCATGCCGGTGGTGGATGTTCATTGCCGCTATCTCCGGCCCGCCCGGTACGACGACCTGCTGACCATTAAGACCACATTGAAAGAATTGCCCGTTCATCACAAGATCGAGTTTCACCACGAAGTGTACAACGAAGCCGGCGAACTGCTCGCGGTGGCGAAGATCATTTTATATTTTATGGAAGCGCAGGGTATGAGGCGCACCGTGATGCCGGCCGTACTGATGGAAAAACTGCAACCCTGGTTTAATTGAAAATCGCTGCCGGTTAACCGGATACCTGTTTTCCATGAAAAACAGGCTAATTTTACCCGATGGATGCCCACGAGGAACACCCGGAAAATATACAGGATGAACCAGGCCGGTTACCGGTTGAGCCGGACGGGGAATACCCGCCGAAATTCGAAAAGCAGGATGCGCCCCCCGGTAATGTATGGCTGCGTTCCCTGATCAGTCTTGCCCTTTACCTGGTAATCGGCAATTATTTTTTCCCGGGCAGCCTGCCCACCCTGCTGCTGATCACGATCATCGTGATGATCCATGAACTGGGGCATTTTGCCGCCATGAAATTTTACCGGTACAATGACCTGGGCATATTCTTCATTCCCCTCCTGGGCGCCTATGTGTCCGGCACCAAGAGGGAAGTCTCGCAAAAAGAATCCGCCATCATCCTGCTGGCCGGACCGTTGCCCGGCATCCTGATAGGCATTATTTTCTATTTTCTATGGCAGCAAAATCCATACAATGGCGGAATCGCGGGAATATCCTACTATACTATTTCCATTTTATTCGTGATCCTGAACCTGTTCAACCTTTTGCCGGTTTACCCGCTCGACGGGGGCCAGTTGCTGAACCGGGTGTTCTTTAATGAGAACAACTGGCTGAGCCGGGTATTTATTTTGATTTCCATAGCGCTTTTAAGCTGGTTCGCCTGGAAAAGCAATTTCCCCGTACTCTTTATCTTCCCTTTGATGCTGCTGATGCGGATGTTCGGTGAACGTAAAATGACGGCTATCGAAAAGCGCATTGAAGAAGAAGGCATACATACGGATCTCGATTATACAGACCTGCCTGATGAGGATTACTGGAAGATCCGCAATATTCTTATCGAAGATTATCCGCCGTTCCGGGACGTACCCCCCACTCCGCCTTATCAATACCATGAAAAAGAGGAAAAGATCATGACCACCATCGAGGGACTGCTGCACCGTCACCTGATCCAGGATGTGCCGGTGGCCGGTAAACTCCTCATCTTCCTCGTCTGGGCCGCGGCGCTTGCATCGCCCTGGCTGCTGCAGATGGATATGAGTTTTTTCAGCAGATTCGGATTGTGACCGTTTCTGCACATTTCTTTATCTTACCGCTTTAAAATCATCAACGATGAAGTTAGCGCTGCTATCTCTTTCCCTTATCCTGTTCATCAGTTGCAATTCCGTCAGCAAAAAAGATCCGGGAACCGAGTTGAATAATGATACCACGGTTATTGCCGAACCGCCTGCCGATACTTCCTCAGTAAAGGAAGACAACCTCGGTAAGATCGATTTGGAGAGTTTTGGCAGCATCAAACTGGGACAATTTCATACGGAAACGATTCGGGTGCTCGGTGAACCGGGCAGCAAAACAAAAGCCGTGGAATGGGGCGCCGACGGACTGATGCATGAAGACTGGACATGGAAAGACCTGGGACTTGAACTGAATATGTCGTCAGAAAAAGGAAACGCTTCCGGTACCCTGGCTATTTTTTCCATTACCGCGAAAGCGCCCTGTGCTTTTAAAACAAAGGCCGGTATCGGTATCGGGAGTACGGTGATTGAAGTGCAGAATGCCTATAAAAAAGATATCAGCCCGGAAGAAAGCAGTAAGGACCAGATCACCGTGGGTTCCGTATACGGCGGCATCATATTCACTATTAAAAATGAAAAAGTGGCATCGATCTTCCTCGGTGCGGCGGCTGAATGATTTTTTAATTTTCAGCGAGGACTGACGACTGTCGGCTGCAGACTGCAGACTGATGACTGCCGACTGTCGACTGATCAACTGCATGGCTGCCTGGCTGATGACTGTGGACTGTAGACTGTGGACTGTAGACTGTAGACTGTAGACTGCTATCTACACCCTGTGATAATCCCCCCTCCAGTTCCGGATCTCCATCTTGATCTGCTTTTGCGAAAGTTTTTCCTCCACCGCCCTTTTTGCCAGCGCCGGCATTTCTTCATCGCTGGCAAACCGGAGCGCGATGATCTGACCCAGTCGCAATTGCTTATCGAGCGGTTTCCCCGTAAGAATGTAATGCCGGAAATTCTCTTCCGACCGGATGGCGCGGTCCTGCGCCCTGAGAGCAAACAAGCGTGCGAAAAAGAAAAGGAAGATCAGTGCGATAAACACAACCACCAGCAGCGCCGCTGAATAATGTGAGGAGGTATCCGAATGGAGGAGGTTGATGACACTGCCTATCAGACCGGCGAATATCAATAAAAAGGTGAATCCGTGATACAGGGGCAGAAGGCGGATGTGGTTCTTGTAATTTTGTTCCGGCATGGTAGCAAGTTTATGGTTTATAGTTTATAGTTTATGGTTTGTGGTTGGTTTCCGAAAGTACTAATTATCCTTTCTGATTGCAAAATATCCCAGTAAAATCGATTATAGTCTTGCTTAACCGCATTTCGATCTTTTCCCAAATGCCGGGCTTCAAGACTGGCTGACTGCCAGGTTGAACGGCTGACTAACTGCATGGCTGTACGGCTGCCCGACTACTTAAGTACATCCAACACTTTATACATCTTACTCACCAGCGAAGAACTCCGGCCGCTGTAATTATTCACCAGGAATGAAAAAATATATTCCCGGCCGTTTTTTGCCTTGTGATACCCGCAGAATCCCTTTACATCGCTGATGGTTCCGCTTTTCATGGCCATGCCGTTATAATCCGGCAGGGATTGCAGGAAATACGGGAACCAATCCCTTGTTTTCGCAAATTTTAATATCTCCACCTGCGCATGCGTCGTCACCCGGTTCAGGGGGGAAAGACCTGAGCCATCATACATATTGATCTCATCTTCATCAAGACCCTTTTCTTTCCAGAACTTGCGGATAAGGGCCGCCCCGGTGTCGGTTGAACCATATCCCCGTTCCTTAAGCGCCATTGTTTTCAGCAGCGCTTCTCCGTACAGGTTAATGCTTCTCTTATTAAACCAGTAAACGATGGAATCGAGCGGGGGTGAGTAATGCGTGTAAAAAATATCGGGTTTGTTTTCCGGTTCCTGAAAGATTCGAATCGTAGAAAGGTGAAATGGTGGTTCCAATAATAAAGCTGCCCTCAGGTTTTCCGCCAGTTGCGCCGCAGGATCGGGCATCGCCCCTGAAATAGTGAAATCCGTCTCGTTCACCGGTATCGTACCCCGCACAACTCCCTGTTTACCCGAAACGGGGAAATAGATATAGGCGTTATCCCCGCTTCCTGCCCCGGCGGCAACCGCTTCCGATATTAATGAATGATCATAAAGCGCAGGTTCTGTTTTTACGATTTCCACTTTGTCGCCAATTTTCGGCCCGGACTTAAGCACCAGGTTGAACTGGTTCTCCCGCCAGTTGAGCCCACCGGCGCCGGCCCCGTAATAATTAGCGATATCCTGCCATATCCACCCGTCGGGTATCGGCTGCCTGCTCCACCCGGCCAGGTTGATGACAAATACGGATTTTATTTTTTTATTCAGCCGGGTAAATTCCTGACTGATCCTTTTGGTAACTGATGTCTCATGGGTCGAATTCCAGCGCCAGCTGCCGAGTGTCGGATCGCCCGAGGGCCTGATATAAAAACCAGGATCCCCGTTTGAACCAATCGTACCAAATTCTGTCGCGTACCGGAAATCCTTCCCGAGCAGTTCAAATGCCGTAACGCTGGTAATGATCTTTTGCGTGGAAGCCGGCGCCAGGCCTTTTTGTGAATTCCTGTCAAAGACCACCTGGCCTGTGTGCGCATCGATCACATACAAAGAACTGATCGCATGCTTTAGCTGACTGTCGTTTTCAAACTGCATATAGGCTTTCTGCAAACGCTGCGTGACCGTCTGCGCGAAAGCAACAGCCATTACGAACATATTACCTGCTAAAAACAGGAGTCTCAGGATTGAAAATTGATCATTGAACATTGAGCATTGAACATTTCGTGCACACAAATTTAGCCATTGGCTACCTTTGCCCCCTATGGAAATTGTTAATGCTTCCATCATCACCATTGGCGACGAACTGCTAATCGGGCAAACCATTGATACGAATTCGGCTTTCATTGCACGCGAACTGAACCAAATCGGGGTCTGGGTGCGTCGCCGGGTGGCCGTAGGAGATGAATATGATGAAATATGGAATGCGCTGGACGAGGAAGGAAAGTCGTCTGATATCGTCATCATTACCGGCGGACTGGGACCCACCGCGGATGATATCACCAAACCGTTATTATGCGATTTTTTCGGAGGCAAGCTGGTGGTGAACCAGGAAGTGCTGACCCATGTGAAACACCTTTTCGAAAAAATTTATCGACGCCCCGGTCCCATCCTGGAACGAAACCTCAAACAGGCCGAAGTGCCGGACAACTGTATCGTACTGCATAATGCCAGGGGTACCGCACCGGGCATGTGGTTTGCAAAGGCCTCTAAGAATCGCGTGGAGTCCAAAGTCCCCTCTCGTGAGGGATTTAGGGGGGCCACGTACATCTCCCTCCCCGGCGTTCCCCACGAAATGAAAGGCCTCATGACCAGCGAGGTCATCCCGCGTATTCTTAAAGAATTCGATCTGCCCGCGATCGTTCATAAAACCGCCTTTACGGCCGGGCAGGGCGAATCGGTGATCGCTGAAATGCTGAAGGATTTTGAACCCACTCTCCCCCCGCATATCAAACTGGCCTACCTGCCCAATTACGGCATGGTGAAACTACGGCTCACCGCAAGAGGCGATGACCGGGAGAAAGTGGAAAAAGAAATCACCCCGTATTTCGAAAAAATGCAGGCGCTGGTGAAAGATTGCCTGGTCACCAGCGAGGATGAAGGGTTGGAAGTAGTCGTTGGAAAAATATTAAGATCAAGGAATCAAACGATGGTCACGGCGGAGAGTTGTACGGGTGGCTATATTGCCCATCTCATCACTTCCGTTCCGGGCGCTTCGGCCTATTTCAAAGGCAGTGTGGTAAGTTATGACAACGAAGTGAAGGAAAAAACGCTGGGCGTATCTCATGATACACTGGTCCGTTTTGGCGCCGTGAGTGAGGAAGCGGTTAAGGAGATGGCGACAGGGGCCATCCGGGAACTGAACGCAGACTACGGGGTGGCCGTTTCCGGGATCATGGGTCCCGATGGAGGCAGCCCGGAAAAACCGGTGGGTACCGTATGGATGGCAGCGGGCAATAAGGAAACCGTGGTAACGCAAAAGCTGAATCTCCGGTTTGACCGGGAAAGGAACATCAGCATGACCGCCTCGGCGGCACTCAATTTTCTACGGAAATTCATATTGTCAGTTTCCTGATTACCCATAGAAAACGATTAATGGGAAAACTTTACCTTTGGCCCGGTTGATTGCTGCCTGAATTACTCATTCCGGGAAACCGGGGCTGTTCCGCTGCAATCCCGTCATCATCGATTAAAAATTTTAAATTATTATATGGCTGTTGTTGACCTGATCATGCCAAAACTCGGAGAGAGTATCATGGAGGCCACCATCCTGAAATGGCACAAGCAACGGGGTGATTCTGTAAAAATGGATGAGACCGTACTGGAGATCGCCACCGATAAAGTGGACAGCGAAGTACCCAGTACGGCCGAGGGGGTGATCGAGGATATCCTGTTCAATGTGAACGACGTAGTGCCGATCGGAACAGCTATCGCCCGTATCCGCACCGGAGCGGAAGCATCCGCCGCAACGGCTCCGGTCATCAGCACGCCGGCAAAAGAATCCTTTGCCCAGCCGGCGCAGGAAGCCGTGGTGGTGGAATCGTTTCAGGCAAAAGCTCCGGCACCAAAACCACAAAGTTCCAACGGATCTTCCAACCGGTTTTATTCACCATTGGTACTTAATATCGCCGCCAGTGAAGGCGTCAGCATGAACGAACTGGAAACAATTCCCGGAACAGGAAACGAGGGCCGGGTTACGAAGAAGGATATCCTTCAGTATGTCGGACAACGTAAGTCGGGAGCCGGGAGCCGGGAGTCAGGAGTCAGGACAGAAGAAATGGTGATTCCCGTTTCAAAAGTAGCGCCGCAGGATCAATCTAACGTCAATCAGCAATTGACCACCTACCAGGGTAATGTAGAGATCATCGAAATGGACCGGATGCGCAGGCTGATCGCAGATCATATGGTGCGTAGCAAACAAACCAGCCCGCACGTGACCAGCTTTACGGAAGCGGATGTGACCAACCTGGTGATGTGGCGCGATAAGGTGAAAAAGGATTTTGAAAAAAGAGAAGGCGCAAAGATCACATTTACTCCTTTATTCATAGAAGCGATTGTTCGCTGTATCAAGAAATTCCCGCTCATCAATTGCTCACTCGACGGCAACAATATCATTGTCAAAAAGGACATCAATATCGGCATGGCCACCGCGCTGCCCAGCGGCAACCTGATCGTTCCGGTAATCAAGAACGCGGACCAGCTGAACCTGGTGGGACTTACCAAACAGGTGAATAGTCTTGCCGACGCGGCCCGCAATGGAAAATTAAAAGTAGATGATACGGCCGGGGGCACTTTCACGCTGACGAATGTCGGCACTTTCGGCAGCCTGATGGGCACGCCCATCATCAATCAGCCGCAGGTGGCGATCATGGCCGTGGGGGCCATCAAGAAAAGACCGGTGGTGATCGAAACCCCCGCCGGCGACAGTATCGCCATCCGGCATATGATGTACCTGAGCATGAGCTACGATCACCGCATCGTGGACGGCAGCCTGGGCGCCACCTTCCTGACGGCCGTGGCAAAGGAACTGGAGAATTTTAATCCTGCCAGGGAATTCTGAAAAACTGAAAACAACCCGTTTAATCAAAATACCCGTTCTCCGGATCATTGTGATAGTGTACGTGTTGAATGCGAAGCATTTTCAGCAACAATTATTTTTTCAGAAATAAAGACAAGAAGGCACAAAGAAGAAAACCCAATTTTCTGATCACCCTCTACTTCCATGTCTCCGTGTCTCCGTGTTTTAATTCAAAATAAAAAGCTGACTATTTATTCCGTCCTCATCCCGTATTTCCTGCCCTTGAATAAATACCTGTCCCTTTTTCGTATTATCTCGAACAGGTTATCATACATCTTGTCTTCCAGGTCGCCGGCTACCACGGTGGTTCCGCAGAGTTTATTGGCCAGGTCATCGATGGTGTTGGAATGTCCCACAATGAGGATATTCCCTCTCCGGATCGATTTCAACTGGTTAATAAATGCATCCATTGAATCCAATTTGGCACTGTAGAGTTGGATGGGCAGATTCCCGTTCACTTCGCTCAGCGGTTTGGCCGTCTGAATCGTTCTGATGTACCGGGTGGAAAAAATATGTGTAATCCCTTTGTCCCTCAAACTGTCTCTGAGCGCCAGTGCCCGTTCCCGGCCGGCTTCCGACAAAGGGGGGTCGCCGGCATCCACCATCATGACCCCGGTGCCGGCCTGTTGTTTTTCGGCATGGCGGACGATATAAATGGACTGGGAAGCACCGCAGGAGTACAAACCGGCGGCCAGCAGGATGATCAGGTATCTCATTCGGGGCGTTTTAACACTATAAAAATAAACCTCCCTTTTGTTCCTGCCGTCTTTTTTGTAAATTAGTTTATCCAAATCCGTTAAGTTATGAAGTCATTATCCGAAACCTGGTTCGCCGAGGGCCGAATTGATTTCGAGCTGAAAAAGTATACATTACTGGCCTATCTGCAGGAAGTAAACAAATATTTCAATGAGAATAAGCTCTACCCGCAACTGGCGGATGTGATCTTTCATTATCACAACATCATCGCCTTCCGGGAAAATAAAAAATACCTGCAGGAGCATTTTCCCAAAAAACTCACCGGTATTCAACTGGAAAAACTTCAGCTTCTTTACGAACTGCTGATCGAAGATGACGAACTGATGCAGGAACTGGAGGACATCATTCATTATTCGGCCGGTAAGATCAAAAGCACCATTCACAACGGCACGGAGATTTATGAATTCGTGGAGGAAAAGATCAGCATTAACCCGGTGGGTATCATTCCCCTGGACACACAGGAAGGATATTTCTTCTTAAGTCCTGGTGAAAGCAGCCGCACCCATGTGTACCATTACCGTCTTTCCTTCTTTGAAAAACATGATGAAAAATACCGGAGTATCAAAACCGCTTTTATCGATCACCGTTCCCGGAGCATCAGCAGCACCTATGAGCATATCAAATCGGAACTCATCCGCTACCGGAGGGATCTGCCCAACCCCGCCGTTTATTCCATTGAAACAGAACTGGAATTTCCCGTTGATGAAACTTTGCTGCCGGTTGCTAAAAGGAGCCTGGTAAAATTTATTTCCGCGGCAGCTTAAAAGGTGACTTGTTAACTGGTTGATTGGTTAATTGGTTAAATGGGCTTTATTGTACATGGTCTCTGACTGCCTGCAAGTTTTGACGTATATCCAATTTCACGGATTAAACCGGATGAATAGCAGACTTTACGAAATGTAAATGAATTATTGAATGAAGGACCTAATTAACCAATTAACCAATTAACCAATCAACCAATCAACCAATTAACCACCAACTACTCCAACCCCCACTCCTTCCCTTTCCGCACTGCCGGCACACCTTCCGTGATCCACTTCGTGGGTGGGGCGTCTTTCAGCATATAATCAAAAAACTGCTGCATCCGGATATGGTAATCCTTCATGTCCTGGCGTTGGGTGAGGCCATGTCCCTGCCCGTTATAATTGAACATCCATACTTTCTTGCCCAGCCGGCGGAGACCGGTGAACAATTCAATACCCTGGTACCAGGGCACGGCGCCATCGGCATCGTTGTGGAGAATGACCATCGGGGCCGTCACTTTATCGAGTTGGAATAGCGGTGAATTTTTGATGTACAGATCGGGCCGCTCCCATAAAGTGGCCCCAATCCGGCTTTGTGTTTTTTCGTACTGGAACTGTCGGTTTACGCCGCTTTCCCAGCGGATGCCGCCGTAAGCACTGGTCATGTTGGCAACCGGGGCGCCGGCCCAAACAGCTTTGAACAGCTTCGTCATCGTGGCCACCTGCGCGGCCTGGTAACCGCCCCAGCTATGCCCCTGGAGCGCCATGCGCGTGCTGTCGGCCCAGCCTTTTTTCACCAGCGCCCGCGCCCCGCTCACGATGTAATCATAGGCGCTTTGCCCGGGGTACCCGATTTTATACTCAATATCCGGGAGGAATAAGATATAACCGTTGCTTACAAAATAGGGAATGTTCACGGCGCTGCGGATCGGGGCCGGTTCCTTGTAATCATACAATCCCTGGCTCAGTTTCTCATAGAAATAGACGATTACCGGATACTTTTTCTTCGGATCGAATTGTTCCGGTTTATATACAATGCCAGTCGCCTCCTTCCCGTTATACGCTTTCCACTTAAAAAGTTCTGCGCTGCCCCAGCGATAACCCGACTGCTGGGGATTAATGAAAGAAAGTTGCTTTTCGATATCCGGGGCACCGGTAACGGAGGGCTCCCCATACAAAGTGGGCGAAATAGTTTTCAGGAAAATATCCGGTGACTGGCTGAAACTCTCTTTTGAATAAATATACTTTCCGGCATTTTTTGCTTTCCGGTACAATCCAAATTGAAATTTACCCCCTGCAAGGGTATGCATGGGGGCAATTGTACTCCCTATCCTTCCCGTCATCAGACCCGATTCCTTTGTTTCCTGGTTGAAAAAATGAAATAAGGCATCCTGTCCGCTGGTTAAATACCGTTCATCTTCATTCAATGGCAGATAGCGGTAGGTTGTTTTTGCCGATCTTCCGTTACCGGTAATATTGCGCGGTGTCATATTATTGAGGAGATCCACGGCCCAGATATCGTACCGGTCATACAGATAAACCGCTGAATCGCCGGCATGCCAGCCCATCACCCCGTAATTGGACGGATCATCCGGTGAATCGAATTCCTCGTTCCACAACGCGGGCCTTATCTTCTCTGATACATTCTTCACCCTGAAACCATCCCAGACAAAATACTCCCGGGCCTTCCGGTCATACCACATGATGTATTTCCCGGTAGAGGAAGGATACACCTGGCCATGCAGGTTCTCTTTTACCATCATCTTAAACCCGCTGTTTACATGTATGGCGTATATATCTTTCCGGGTTACCCCCTGCCACTGGCTTTCGACCCTTTTTCCGAAATCGGTTACGCCAATGAATGTTTCGCCATCGCCTTCGCTGGTCTGGATCACCTGGGGGATCTCCCGGCTGGCGAGCTGCCGGATCTTCCGGGTTTCCAAATCATACATCGTAAGATAGTTTTCCTGCTGCGCCGCCCGTAAACGAAGGACGTTGTTCTGCACCGTTTGCAGGTAATCATCATTATAATGCCAGATATCCAGCCTGGGCATATCCATTTCAACCAGGGTCGTGTCGCGGGGAACCGGGACCGGTCCGCTTCCAAAGAACAACCGCCTGCCGCTTTTACTGAAACTGATATTCCCATATTCACTAACGGTCATACCCAGTCGCATGCCGATGGAATTTTTGTCCACGATCTGTTCCGACGAATCCATGCCTTCGCGGTAATACCATAATTTATAGAACCTGGCCGGGTCCTTTGGCCGGGCATCCCGTTCCGCCACATAGGCCACCTGCGAACCATCCTCTGAGATCGCGAAATTCTTGAAATCATTCCCGCCTTTGCTGATTACCTGCTCCTTTCCTGTTTTCAGATCCAAGTATACAATACGACGCATGCTCAGCGAATCAGCGGGATTTTGGGCCTGTTCAAACAACAGCTTATCACCGGTCCGGGAAAAAAAATATTCCAGCACTTTTTCAAATACCTTTTCCCGACCGGTAGCCATTTCCCGCACCACAAGGTCATTGGCGGGCTCAGCGGGTGAGGTGACCGGTTCGTCGCCATCAGCGTCTTCCGGGTAGTCGGGAGGGAGTGCACTATAGCTGGATTCATTCGGGGCATTATCGGTTAAATCCTCATCCTTCTTTTTCTTTTTCTTTTGCGGAGCGGCTTCGATCAGTTTCCGTAGCGAGTCGATCACGCGGTTCAGGCTGTCGGCGATATAACCGGTCTTGCTATCCGGTGACTTAGCCTTTGCCGCCGGTTCCGGTTTTTTTTCAAGCTGATAAGCTACCCACCCATATGAACGTTGCGGCGTCTTGAAGTTTTTTACTAACGCAGTCTTCCAGATTTCTTCTTTACCAAGTTCGATAATGGCCAGTGAATCTTTGGGCAAGTCGTCCGCCTTTTTCTTTTTGATCTTCGCTTCCCGCGTATCCCTGAAAGCGGGCTTTATCCGGAAAACCAGGTACCGGCTGTCTTCCGTGATAATGGCATTATAACCCCGGGCCACCGTTTTGGAATAATCAGTATCCGCAGCGCGGATCACCAGCTCATTATCGCCTTCCTGCGGGTCGATTGTAAACACCACCCACTTCCCGTCGTGACTGATCAGTCTTTCACCAATATGCTGCCATCCATCGTAAACGGAGTGATCCAGCGGCTTTTTCTGGGCCCGGGAAAAGCCGGAAACGAATAATAAAAGAATAAATAGAAAAGATCGATGCATGATACTGAATTATTTTTCTAAGTTAATGAAATTCAGGCCTGGCATGGGTATGAAATTGATTTTGATCCGGCCCCAAAAAAATAAGAAGAACATTCCAGTTCCCATCACCCCTATCCCTGTATACCTTAATTGCCCTGCTGCATGGCTCCACAGATGTATGGCTGCACGGCTGCACGGCTGCCATCCATCTACTCCCTCACACCCGTTATTATGCCATACCGCCACAACCCCTTTTTCATTCCCAGGTACTGGTATTTGCAGGCCCGGATATTCATTTTCTGCATCTCCGTGGCGGGTTTTGAAAAATTGATTTTTTTCCAAAGCAGGTAGAGGCTGGCTGCGTAATAAAACCGGTTGAGACGCCGGGATGAACGGGCGGTTTCCCTGGTTATATCACGGTAATGCACATCTGAAAAACCGGCCGTCCGCATGAATTCACGGAAACGTTCCGGTGTTTCCAGGTAATTCACCTGCCAGCCGTCGAGCCAGCGCCGGATATGCGGATGTTCATTGTTTTCAAAACGGCTTACAAACCCGTCGGCTACCACGAGCCGTCCCCCGGGTTTAAGAAGTCGCATGGCTTCCCGGATAAACTGCTCTTTGTCATCGGCATAACAAATGCTTTCACAGCCCCACACCACATCAAAACTACGGTCCGGGAATTCTGTAGCGCAATAGTTCATTATTTTGAAACCGGTGAGGTGCTCAACACCCCTTTCCTTAGCATACCGGGTCGCCTGCTCCACCTGCAGCCCGCTCAGGCTGATACCCGTAACCCGGCAACCGGTAACGGAAGCCAGGAAGATGCTGCTGCCCCCCACCCCGCAACCTGCATCCAGTACAATGTCGGACGGGCGTACTCCTGCCGCTTCCATCATCACTTCATTCATCCGCTGCAGTGACCGGGGGAACGAGTTCACCTTCTCATCCCAGTAACCATAATGAATGGCCAGGCTCCTGTCAAGATCCCAGGAGTCACGGTATGCGTTCTCCGTGTCGCGGTAGTAATCAATGATTTTCCGGTGGTACTCAGGGTGCGACATGCAGTTTTGATTTTCTTTCTTCCCTCAATAACATCCAAACATGGATCAGCAGGGCCATTGCGATCAGGGCAAACCCGATAAAAAACCACTTGCTGAGCAGTTCATTTTCGCGGTAAACGATAAAAGCCAGCAGGATGCCGTACACCGGCTCGAGGTTGAAAGTGAGGTTGACGGTAAACGCGGATAATTTCGTGAGCGCGTACGCGGAGAACTGAAAGGCGATTACCGAACAGAACCAGGCAAGCACCAGCAGCCACATCCAGTCGTTGGCATCAGGGAAAATATATTCCGTGGGAAACTGCTTCAAATAAAGTGGCATCACGGCCGACAGCAACAGGAACCCGCCCGTGATCTGGTAGGTAAGCAGGGTCTCCGGGTTGATCCGTTTTACCATTTGTTTGAGCAGGATGATGACGACTGCTATGAAAACCGATGACAGGATCCCCAGGATGATCCCCGTTTTATATTGCGGATCAAAATGAAAGATGATATAGATGCCGGCCATCACCACCAGGCCCAAAAATACTTCCACCCAGCGGACCCGCACCCGCATTAAAAGGGGTTCGAACAGGGCGGTGAAAAAACCGACAGCGGAAAAACAAACCAGGGCCACGGAAATATTCGCGTATTTAATAGACCCATAAAACGCGACCCAGTGCAGCGCAGCCAGGAACCCGATACCGGATAACCGGAGCATGTCTTTTACCGGTATTTTTTTCAGTTTTTTTGTCAGTGTGAAAAGCACCCACATGGTACCCGCCGTGATCAGCAGCCGGTACCAAACGATCAAACCTTCGTTGAGGTCGATCAGGCGTCCGAGTATCCCAGTGAATCCGGCGAGGAAAACTGCAATATGCAACTGTAAAAAGGCCTTTCGCATCGGCCTAAACTAAGTAAAATTGGGGTCACTTGCTTTCCGCCAGCATTTCATTCTGGGTGAGGGGGGCGGAAACGGCCGTGTTGCGCGCTTCGGTATTGCTGAGCTTCCTGCGGTAATTGGTGAACCAGCTGTACCACCGGAGTTTCAGTACGCCCAGGATCCCTTCCTTTATAATCCCCTTGTTCATTTTTGACATCCCATAGATCCGGTCACGGAAAATAATGGGCACCTCCTTCAGTTTAAAGCCCAGCTTCCAGGCAGTGAACTTCATAGCGATCTGGAATGCATACCCTACGAACGGGATCTTGTCCAGGTTGATTGCATCCAGCACTTCCCGTTTATAGCAAATGAAACCGGCGGTAGGGTCCTTTACCGGCATCCAGGTGATCATCCGGGTATACACGGACGCTCCTTTGGAAAGGGCGATCCGGTTACCTGGCCAGTTTACCACGCCACCGCCCTTTACATAGCGGGAACCAATGGCCAGGTCGGCGCCCCCGGTTTTGCAGGCTTCATAAAGCCGAGAAAGATCTGCGGGGTCATGCGAAAAATCGGCATCAATCTCGAAGATGAACCGGTATCCTTTAGCCAGCGCCCATTTGAATCCATGGATATAGGCCGTGCCCAGGCCGAGTTTGCCCTTTCTTTCTTCAATAAAAAGCCGGCCGGGAAACTTTTGCTGCAGGTCCTTTACGATCTGCGCGGTTCCGTCCGGGGAATTGTCATCCACCACCAGTACATGAAAATCCTGGTTCAGGCCGAAAATGGCGTGCAGGATATTGCTGATGTTTTCTTTTTCCCTGTAGGTTGGTATAACGACTAGCTTTTCCAGGCTTTGAATCAGGTTTAAACCCGAATTTACGATAAATCAAAGGGAAGGATTGTTAAAAATTGTTCACCGGTTAATGACCTGCTTAACCCTTCTTCAGCATGGATCGGGTGTAAATCTCCGTGAGCTTTTGCTTCGTGTGCTGGGGAAAATCGCCTTTCATCATCCAGTCGTAATACTGGGGTTCTGCTTTCAGGACATCCGCCACCGGGCGGCCTTTGAATTTGCCGAAGTTAAATACTTCCGTTCCGTTCTCCATTACAAAACGCCGGGCAAAGTCTACGATCTGGTCTTCACCAAGCACCTTCAGTACCGAGTCGACCGAGTTCCCGAGTTCCGGATATTTCTCCAGTTGTTTCTCCAGAATTTCAAAGGTTGCGGTCGCGTCCACCTCCGCGCTGTGGGCCCCTTCCAGGGTCTTATTGCAGTAGAACCTGTAAGCGGCGGATAAGGTCCGGGGTTCCATTTTGTGAAAGATGTTCTGCACATCCAGCAGTTTCCGGTTCTTCATGTCGAATTCCACCTGTGCTCTCAGGAATTCCTCCATCAGCAGCGGAATATCGAACCGGTTGGAATTGTAACCTGCCAGGTCGCAGCCATCCAGCATCTGCTTCAGTTCCTGTGCCACCTGCCGGAAGGCGGGCGCGTCCCTTACCATATCATCGGTGATCCCATGCACATCGCTGGCCCCTTTCGGGATGGGCATTTCCGGGTTGATCAGTTTCCGCTTCACGCTTTTTGTACCATCGGTCAGGATCTTCACGATGGCAATCTCCACGATCCGGTCGGTGCCCAGGTTGATACCGGTCGTTTCCAGATCGATAAAGGCAAGGGGTTTTTTCAGTTGAAGCATCGGGTCAGTAATTACTCTTAGTGAAATAGGAAGGCGGTAAAGTTAGTGGTTTGTACTGCTCCGCAAAATCAATTTTTTGGGCCAGGGACCATATGACGCAAAGATAACCAGTATTTTATACTTAGTAATACAACCTGGATACCCGGCCATTTTTTCTATACTATATTCGGATATGACCGGTTATCTTTGTAGCGGCAAAATAATATGAACCTTTTGTCGTTTAACAGTCAAATATCCACCATTATGAAAAATAAGTTTATCCTCGCATTGGCCATTCTCACAATGGTTGTACTGGTCACATCCTGTGCATCCCAAAAGTATGGATGCCCCGGTAATCCGCAGGCCAGTTCAAAATTCAGAGGCTGATCAAAATCCTCAGGACATTTTTATTCTCATAATACGGTGACTGCAGCACTGATTGCCGTTTTTGTCATTCCCGGGAAAGCCCATCCGTCATCGAGGTGGGTAGCTGTCGTATCCAGACTTTGTATTGCTTCCGGCAATTTCAATCCCGGATAATCATTCCTCCCTTTCAGGTGAAATTTCAGCCGTACCGATAATCGGCAGAAATACTTCCAATGTACAGCCATTCCCGGGTGAGGAACTGACCTTAAGTTCCCCGCTATAAAAGCGCGCCCTTTCCTGGATACTGGACAAACCAATCCCTTTTACGGGCAATGACATATCGAAACCAACCCCGTTATCCCGGATCGTAAGCCTTACCTCGTTATCCCGGCACATCAGCAATATCTCCGCCTGCCCGGCCTTACTGTACTTCAGGATGTTCTTGATCTGTTCCTGTATGATCCTGAAAAGCGTGATCTTCTGGCCGCTGCCCAGCAGTTCAATGTGGTGATCAAAGGTGAATCGAATCTGGAGGGAAGTAGATACCCTGATGTCGTCGATCAATTGCTGGATGCTTTCCACCAGTGTTCTGCTCTTGAGTTGTGGCGTTACCAGTTCTCTTGAAAGTTTCCGGATCTCCTCTATAGCGAGCATCAGGTATTCCGTGCTTTTCTCCTTGATTTTCTGTTCCTCTTCCGAGCCAGGTGTCAGCATGTCCACAAAAAGTTTGGTGGTGGACAGGATCTGGTTCACATTATCATGGAGTTCATGCCCGATCCGGGTTCTTTCCTTTTCCTGGACCCGGATAACCGTTTCCGATATGGTTCGCTGGTGTTCCAGTTTTTCGCGCACCAGGGCATTTTCCAGTTTTTTCAGATCGGTCACATCCTGGAGGGAGCCGATCATCCGGACCGGCAACCCGTTTTCATACACGATATAACCTTTATCGAGCATGTGTTTGTAGGTTCCGTCCGCGCACTTGAACCGGTACTCGTCTTCCCAGGACAACTGTCCCTTGTCTGTGCTTTCCTTTACTTTATCGCTGACACGGTCGCGATCTTCCGGATGAATCCGGCGGAACCACCAGGTGAGCCCCTTGGTGTCCTCTGCCTGATAGCCGATCATATCCATAAGGGCGTCATTCCTGAAAATATACCCCGATTGCATGTCCCACTCCCAAATCGCATTTGTAGATGCCCTGGATAAAAGCAGAAGCCTTTCATTGGCGAGACGGAGTTGTTTTTCAACGGCATATTTTTCCGCAACGTTTACGGCATGTCCTCCCAGCAGCCGTTTGCCGTTTACTCCTTCAATGGAAAAGATGTTGATATGAAAGTAGAACCTGCTGCCATCCGCCCACTTGATCTTCTCGGTTACGTCCACCGGTTCCCCTTTTTCCAGTACCCGGAGGTGTTTTTCCACCAGGGCGTTGAAAATATCGGCGGGCACAAGTTCACTTATCTTGCGGCCCCTGGCTATTTTCTCATCTAATCCAAAGTACCGGTAAAAGGAACGACTGGCCTGTAATAAATGGGTATCCTCATCCACCACCCAGGCCAGGTTGGGGGTTTGGTTCATAAACGCGTAAAAAAGATCATCCGATTGTTTCAGCTGAAGCGACAATTCCTTAACATGCGACATGTCGCAAATACTGGATATGATCGCGCAACTTGTTCCGTTTTTCTCATCCTTCAGCGGTTGTGAACTGATGCGCACCCTCCGGATCTCCCCGCTTCTCAGGCGCACAGAAATATGTTCGCAGGAACGCTGACCGGTTCGTATCGCCCGCATAAACGGCGAATCGGCAAATGAAAGTTTTTCGCCATTATCATTCAGGATGGTCCATGCATGATCCCAGGCTTGCTGGATATCGGTCAACTCATATAATCGCCGGAGCGTGGTATCAAATATTTGAGCAACCCGCTGATTGACATAAATAACACTGCCATTGACATCCTGGAGCAGCACCCCCTCACTTAATCCCTCCACTATGTGCTGGTAATGCCGGCTCCCCAACTGGTTGAATTTCCGGACCCGCTCCTCGTCCCCGAGTTTGTGTCCGGCGCAGAAATAATTCCTCTCTCCCACCACTCCGGTTTCCAGCGCGATCATTTCCCATCTCATAGGGTGATAATGCCCGTTTTTGATCCATAATTCAGTAGTGCTCGGATGGCCGGTGTTCCTGCAATGGGCCATGGCATCCCGGAAATTATCCAGGTTAACCGGGTGGAGCAAATTCAGAAAACTGACCCGGTTGTTCCGGGGATGCGGCATACCGAGTGTCCGGATCATCCGGGAATTGGCGCTGACAATATGGCCATCGTCATCCAGTATGGAAAGAAAAAGTTCATCCTGCCTGTCCAGTGCCGAAATAATACTCTTCAATAGCGTCCACTTGTTGGTCATACATCACATTTTAGTGCCGATCAAACAGGCTGATCTCAGTTTACGAGAGAGGTGATCCGTCCGTAATCATTCGACTTGTCCAGAAAATATTTCGCCCCCAGTTGCAGGCATTGTTGCCGGTAATAAGGATCCGCGTGATTGGTGATCATAATCACCTCCGTTTCCTTCCGGTGTTCCTTGAAAAGTTTCAGCAGTTCAATACCACTTTTGCCGGGCAGATTGATGTCCAGGAATACAAGATGGTGTTCTTCACTGAAAAAGATCCTTTTCGCTTCTTCGTAATCGGAGGCGATATTGATCCCGCGGATGCTGCTTGTTTCTTCCAGCATGCTGACGATTCGTTTTACGAAATTCAGGTTATCATCTACGATCAGTAAAAGTTTACCTGGTTTCATAGTAAATGGTTTATGCGGCGAAGAAAAGACAAATAAGATCGCGGGAAAATAGCCATAGTGATTCATTTGATGTACAGGAATTCCCCCCGTCCTGTAGTAAAAAGACTACAAATTCTTAGCCCGGGGTCAGGCTGTTCTTTACTGCGTAAAAAATTATATCGGCATTGGTTTTCATATCCATTTTCATCAGTATCCTGGATCGGTATGTGCTCACCGTATTCGGGCTTACCGACAGATCAGCGGCGATCTCGGTTATGGATTTGCCCTGCACCAGTTTCATCATCACTTCCAGTTCTCTTTCACTAAGCAGTTCATGCGGCATCAGGCCTGCCTGGCGGCTCAGCAACCCGGTGAGTTTTTCCGCGATCGCAGGCTGAATGTACCTCCGTCCGCCAATCAGCGCTTTTACCGCTTTAAGAAGCTCCTCTGTCGCCGCATCCTTATTCAGGTAACCGGAGGCCCCGCTGCTGAGTGCTCTAACGGCATATTGTTCTTCCGGGAAAATGCTGACGATGAGTATAGGAAGCCTGGGTTTGTCCTTTTGGATAGATTTAACCGCTTCCAGCCCGCCCCCACCGGGCATCGAAAGATCGGAAATGATGATATCCCACTCCTGGTTGAGGGCCTTTTCAACCAGGGTTGGTGTATCGTTTGCCTCCTCGATTACCGGGAAAGGCAGTCCCTCCATTAAAATTTGCCTTATCCCTCTTCGAACAACTGCGTGATCATCGGCTATTAGTATGCGCAACATAGTTAACTCCCGGGATGGATGATTATGACCCTTCGGTCAATCTGGATGGTGGTTACCGGGTCCGAAAATTAATAACCGTGCAGGAAGATGTTGTAAGTGAGGGAATTTATTATGTGTAGTTATTGTACTACCGGCAATCGTAATGATCCGGTTCAGATCAGTTTTTTCTCCAGTGCATAGCGGGTAATATCGGCATTGTTCCGGAGCCCGGTTTTTTCCAGTATCCGGGAGCGGTAGGTGCTAACCGTGGTGGCGCTTAAGGATAACTGTTCGGCGATCTCTGTTATGGATTTACCGGCGGCCAGCATTTTCAGCACGTCAAATTCACGGTTACTGAGCGCTTCATGAGGTTCTTTTGTTCCGTCCGAATCCAGCGCCCCCAACAGCTTTTCAGCAATTCCCGGAGTGATGAATTTGCGCCCGTTTCGGATCATCTGGATGGCGGTGATCAGTTCCTGGTGCACCGCGTCTTTTGATAAATAACCGGAGGCTCCGGCCTTGAATACACGGAGCGCGTACTGGTCTTCCGGATGCATGCTCATGATCAGTACGGGTAAGCCGGGTTTGATCTCCCGGATCTGCTGGAGCGCTTCCAGCCCGCTGCGGCCGGGCATGCTGATATCGCAGATGACCAGGTCCCAGTTTCTTTTCACCACCTGCTGAATCAGGCTCTCCACATCACCCACTTCCCCTATTTCTGACGTCGGGTACTCTTCCAGGATCAGCTGCCGGAGCCCCTTTCGCACGATGGCATGATCGTCTGCAATAAGTATTTGAAGCATAATACTATTCGTTTGTTTCCTCTCCGGTAAACGGAACGCTTACAAGTACCACTGTTCCTTTACCCGGCTTGCTTTCGATACTGTATTTGCCACGAATCAGGGAAACCCTTTCCTTTATCCCCAATATACCTAAAGTTTTCTTCTTTTCAATCTCTTTTTGTAAAAATCCGCGGCCGTTGTCGGTAATTTCCAGTTGAAGTTCTTTTCCCTCCAGAAAAAGTCGAACCCTCACTTCACTGGCCTCCGAATGTCGGGCCACATTGGTGAGACATTCCTGGAAAATCCGGAAAAGGGTGATCCCGGTCTTCGCGGGTAATTTCAGGTCGCCCGTTTCAACCTGGGTATGTATCCGGATCCCGGAACGCTTGCTGAATTCATGAGCATGCCATTCAATGGCCGCCGGAAGACCCAGATCATCCAGCATACTGGGGCGCAATTCGGATGAAATTCTTCTCACCGACCGGACCGTATTATCGATCATTTCAAGCAGACCATTCAGCCTCTCCTTTACATTTTCACCGGGATGTTCCAGTTTCTTGCTGAGCCACGAAATATCCATTTTGAGAACGGTGAGCTGCTGGCCCAGCTCATCATGGATCTCCCTTGCGATATTGGACCGTTCTTCTTCCCTTACATTCTGAATGTGTGCAGTCAGTTCCCGCAGCGCCCGGTAAGATTCCTGGAGTTCCCGCTCGGCCTGGATCCGTTCGGTCAGGTCGCGGATAACTGAAAGGAAACGGCCATCGGGCAGTTGTTGCGATCGCACTTCCGTATCCACGATGCTGCCGTCCCTGCGGCGCATTTTCCTTTGCTTCACGGTTGATTTTCCCTGCGCCAGTACATCGTACCGAACCGGGTTATGCTCTATCTCCTCTTCGGTGAGTACATCTTTCAGATACATGGCCATTAATTCTTCGCGGGTGTAACCCAGCAGGTTCACCGACCCGGTGTTCACGTCCAGTATTTTTCCGTTTTCATCATACAGGGCGATCGCATCCACGGCCTGCTCCACCAGTGTTCGGTATTTTTCCTCGTTGCGCACCAGCTGCTGCTCCGCCTCTCTTTTTTCAGAGATATCACGGGTAACGGCCAGCGCGTTGATGATCCCGTTCACCGTATCGCGGAAGGGCACAATGTTCATTTCACACCAGCGTTGTTTCCCTTTCAGGGTGATCATTTCGAATTCGATCCGGTTGTTTTTCCCCATAAAAGATTCCCTGATCATCTTCTTTATCGTTTTCTTCTGCTTTTCGTGTACAAAGTTCAAAATGGATCGCCCTGCCACCTGTGGTGCGCTTTCGGCTTCGATCATGTCAAGACCCGCCTTATTGATGTCCTGCAACCTGCCCTCTTCATCAGTCAGTGTTATACATTCCGGGTCGGTGTCGAGAATAGTCCGGATCCGGTTCTCACTTTCGATCACTTTACGCTGCACTTCATAAATCGGCGTCATATCCACCATCGAACCTATCATCCGGAATGCTATGTTCTCATGGTCCCGCATGATATACCCCCGGTCGAGCATATGCAAATAATTCCCGTCGGCTTTCCGGTAACGGTACTCATCCCGCCAAACCGAAGCCGTTCCTCCGATCGCATCAAAGAATTTCGTACGTACCCTCTCCTGGTCCTGCGGGTGGATATGCGCAATCCAGTCCTCTACTCCAATCAGTTCTTCTTTCCTTGAATACCCCAGGTTCTGGTAGTAATTATCATTCCACCATAAGTCTCCCGATTTGATGTCGAGTTCCCAAATGATATCGCTGGTGGCTTTTGACATAATCTGGAAACGGGCATTGGTGCGCATAATATCTTCTTCTGCCTTTTTCCGCTCCGTAATATCTGCCGTTGTTATAAAAGCCCCGGTAATCTGCCCGTTCTGATCACGCACGGGGCCATATTGCACCCGTCTCCAATACTCCTTATCGCCCACCATTACCGGAATTTCGTACTCCACCCGCTCGCCCCCGAAGACCCGGTCATAATTTTGCCTGATAAAATCCTTCCGGCCCTCAGGGAAAATATCAAGCATATAGGTGCCTGTGGAAACTTTTTGGCCCCACACCTGCTCCAGGTTGGTCTGGGCGGTCTTGTTGATCAATATCACCCGGTAGTTCCTGTCGATTACATAAAAATCATCCGCCGAACTGGCAAGTATTTGACGAAGCTTTTCCTCTGACTCGCGCAAAGCCACCTCGGCTTTCCTTCGTTCCGTGATATCCCGGATAAATGCACAGAAGAACTCTGTTTCACCCTGTTTAACCGGGATGATGGACAATTCGATCGGGAACTCATCGCCTTTTTTGTTTACGGCAGTGAGTTCAAGCAGGCGGTTAAGAACGGGCCCCTCGCCTGACTCCAGGTAACGCTTCATGCCTTTTGTATGCTGCTCGCGGTATGGTGGGGGAATGATCGTTTCCGCCAGGAGTTTTCCCATTATTTCACTTTCCTTCCACCCGAAGATTTTTTCAGCCTGTGGTGTCCATACCGTAACCGATCCCAAAGTGTTGATGCAGACGATCCCATCCAGGGCCGAATTCATGATCAGCCTTCTCGTTTCCTCGCTGGATATAATGGCCAGTTCCGCTTTTCTTTTCTCCGTGATATCGCGGGTGATTCCGAGAAGGGAAATGATCTGACCTTTTTCATCTTTCAGGGGTACGGCGTGTGTATCGAGCCAGCGGTGGGTACCTTTAAGTCCCCGGATCTCAAAGATCAGTTTCCCCGTTTTTCCCCTGAATATGTCCTTTATCAGTTGGCTGAATGCGGCCCGGTACTCTGGTAAAATGATACCAAGCACCGGCTTATTTTGCACCATATCCAGGCTATCGGCCTCAATCATGGCCAAACCGGCCGGGTTCATCTCGAGCAAAAGACCATTTTCATCCAGCAATTTGATGCACTCGGGCTCTGAATCCAGGATGGTGCGGAGATGATTCTCCCGGGATTGCAATTGCATCTCCGCCTTTTTGCGTTCGGTGATATCCCGTATGATCATGCTGGTTCGAACGCTTCCCGTAGCATCAGCAAAAACTGCAGAGGATATCTCGGCCGGGAATATTACCCCGTTTTTCCTGATCAACGTCACTTCTCCTTTTGCTTTACCGGTTCGCCTGCGTTCTTCAAGAAGTATGGCCAAACGTAGATCGCCCGGGTCTGTCAAACCAGAACGGCCTGCCTGGCAAATCTCCTGTTCGGACATGCCGAAAATGGCACAGGCGGCGGGGTTGGCCGCGAATATTTCTCCTTCCGGCGAAGTAAGCAGGATCCCATCCAGGCTGTTTTCAAAATAGGCGCGGTATTTTGCTTCACTTTGCTGAAGTGCTTCTTCAGCCATTCTTCGTTCGGTCACATCCATCATACTGCCCAGCATGCGGATGGCTTTTCCTTTTTCATCGCGAACAATATAACAGCGATCATAAATATACCGGTACCCCCACTTGTTTGTCCTGAACCTGTACTCGGTAATAAATACATTGGTATCCGAGGCAAGCGCCTTTTCCTGTTTTTTAATAAGCCCGTCCCGGTCATCGGGATGCAGGCGGTCATGCCATTCTTTTTCATCGGGCACGGGGTCATCGGGTTTCAGCCCGTAGAGTTCCTGGTGCCTGTCATTACCCCACATCTTCCCGGTTTCCAGGTCCCATTCCCATATCGCGTCATTGGTGGTGCGGCTGATCAGGGTCAGCCGTTCGCTGGATCGGCGGCTTTCGGCTTCGGCCATTTTGATCTCCGTTACATCCCTGAACAAAACGGAAATACCGGTGGGCGATGGATAGACAATGGTGGAAAACCATTTTTGCATGGGTGTATAAAAGAGCTCGTACTCAGTTTTTTGCTGGTCGTTCATCGCCCTTTGCAAATAGGTACCAGCCCCACTGCTTTTCACTTCCGGAAACGCGTCCCAAAAAACATTGCCCATGAGCTCTTCCTGCCGTTTCCCCGTCAACTCCAGCATATACTCGTTTACGAAGGTGAACCGCCAGCGGGTGTCCAGTGAAAAGAATCCATCGCGGATCCTGCCGACAATGCCTCTTATGAGTGCTGTTTTCTCTTCAACCTGGTGAGACAATTCATTGCTAAATTCCGCTTGCAGTTTTTCTGACCGTTTCCTTTCGGAAATATCCCGCAACACAAGCAGGAAACCGCTATGCTCATTCGTCGCATCGAATAAACGGGTAATGGAAACCTGGCAGTCGATCGGCTTTCCCTGCCGGTTATAGTTCACACCTTCCAGCGTGAAACTGCCTTTATCAGGCAGGGATGCCGCAATTGTTTTCAACATCGCTGGAGTGGTGCCGCTCCCTGTGATGTCTGGCATGAATTTACCAATCGTTTCCGCTTTGGTATATCCGTAGATTTTTTCAGCCCCTGCATTCCAGGATTGGATGATTCCCTCTTTGTTTGTGGAGATGATCGCGTCACTCGCCTGTTCGGTAAGCTGGGCCAGGTGGGCGATCTGTTTTAAATGTTCCCTTCGTACCGTTTCACCCCGGAATAACTGCCATAGCACCCAGGAAAATAAAATAAGGGATACGATAACAAGTACAATCAGGAATACGGTGGTGGTTCTGGCTACTTCCTGGCGTTTGCTATTCGAATACTGCAAAATGAATCGATCCTCTTTCTCCAGGCCACCGATAATACTCCGGATACTGTCCATCTGGGCCTTTCCCGCTCCGGTCAGGATGACCTGCTGGGCGGAGTCCCTGTTACCCGTACGCAACAATCCCACAGTTTCGGCTGATCGTTCCAATTTATGCCGGACATAGAAAAGCAACCGCTCGTAAATCTCTCTTCGCTGCGGGTAAAACAAAAAGAGACTTCGGATCGATGCGGTATCCTTCATCAGCCGCTTTATGGCCTCTTCGTAAGGTTCGAGAAAATTGCTGTTACCCGACAGGACATAACCCCGCTGACCCGTTTCTATATCCTGCATGTCATCCATGAGATTTTCGAGGGTGCGGAGCGCCTGCAGGCTTTCATTCACCTTCCGGGTTTCGAGAATGGCTTCCCGGCTGTTGCGGTAGGTGAAGAAGATAAAAAAGAGGACCACCCCCGCGATGATGATAAAACTGATAAAGATATTCCGCCGGGTGTAGAATTGCCGCATAGCTGGCAGGTTTTATATCACAGAATCTCCGGGTAAATAGGTTCCGGGCAGTCCGGTTTATAATCCGTGAGCATTCGTAAAATTAACCAATGCCGCTGTATTTTTCAGGTTGAGTTTTCGCAGAATATTATACCGGTGTACTTCCACGGTTTTCAGTGATATGTCGAGGTTGAGTGCGATCTCTTTTGAAGACATGCCTTCCTTGATGAGTTTCACTACATCGATCTCCCTGCGGGAAAGTACATTCAGATCGGGTTTGCCCGCTTCCTCTTCCAGTTCCTGTTGTGCCAGAATGTTCTTCACCTCCTCACACACATACTTCTTTCCTTCCTCCACCTCCGTGATGGCTTTGAGCATTTCATCCTTGGACGAATTCTTCGTTATGTAACCCATGGCACCCAGTTGCAGCATGCGGCGGGCATAAGCGGGCATGGAATGCATGGAGATGCCGATCACTTTGGAAGCAGGAGAATATTTGCGAAGCAGTTTGGTGCCGTCAAAACCATTTACGGGCGACATGTTGATATCCATCAGCACGATTTTCGGCTTGCGGGTCTTTGCCAATTCAAGGGCTTCATCCACTCCACCGGCCTCGCCAATCACCTGGAAACGGGGATCACTGTTCAGTATAAACGACCAGGATTCCCGGATCAGTTTATGGTCATCAACGAGGAGGATGGTGATCTTGTCATTCATAAATGAAATCCCATTTCCGGGTAATGAGTGAAATTGGTTTTGCATAAATTACATTTTAAAAAAATACCGGCCATCAACAACCGATTAATTATTTATCCCCCACCTGTTATTAATTGAAGAACTACTAAGTAAATACACTTAAGTCCGGGGTCGTCAAAATGAAAAAGAATTAAACCGGTATCGCATCCTGCATTGCTGCAAATCAACCGGTAACAGGGAGCAAAGAAATAAAATGCACGGGCAACGAAAAATAGATTTCAGCCTTTTCACGGGTAATTGTTTTTACTGACAGGGTGTAGTTGAGTCACTACAAATAACCGGATGTAAACTTTGATCCTGAAGAAGTGAATATAAACTGAACCGACTTAGGGAGTGTATAGAAATGATGGAAACCATATCGGTTCAAAGATTCAATAAAATAAAAAAGGTCGTAAGGAATAAACCCCAACGACCTGTTTGGTAAAAGTGGAGGCGACCGGAATCGAACCGGTGTCCAAACATATTCTACAAAAGCTTTCTACATGTTTATCCTGTATTGGCTTGTCGGGACACGACTGGAAACGGGCAACCGACCGGGTCCTTAGCTGAATGGTCTTAGGCGACAGTCACAGCCTTCTGTCGCGGCATCTTGTTTTGTTTTGAGTCGGCGGCGGGGCATGGAAACAAGCGAACCGGCCCGGCGGCCCGAATGACTACTTAATCACTGATTAGGCAGCCATGGCAT
>CAYRHU010000030.1:0-38650 GCA_964424155.1 uncultured Chitinophaga sp. | reverse complement strand
AGGTAGCCGGTACTCATGAGGAATTCATTCACGATCTCACCGCCGGTGAAACGAAAGGTTTGCCTGAAGAGTTTAACCCATTCCTCCTTCGTTTTTGGATGATGAACATCCAGCCATTCCCTGAACGAACCGTGTTCCTTTTGCAGTTTCTGAATGGCCTTCGCGTTATGTATGGCCGCCTCCACTTTCAGGCGGTTGCGGATGATACCGGCATCCTGCAGGAGTTTTTCCTTTTTCTTTTCGGTATAACGGGCCACTTTGGCGATCTCGAATTGGTCGAAGGCCCGGAAGAAATTATCCTTTTTCTTTAAGATGGTCTCCCAGCTCAGACCGGCCTGGTTGATCTCCAGGATCAGCCGGGCGAAAAGCAGGTTATCATCCTGGATGGGAAAGCCGTATTCGGTGTCGTGGTAATGCCGGTGGACGCTGTTTTTGCCGGCTTGTAAGACATACTCACAGTAGGTAGTGGCCATAAATTAAAAAATCCCGGCTGTAAACACCGGGATTTGTGGGAGTTGACGGGATCGAACCGCCGACCCTCTGCTTGTAAGGCAGATGCTCTGAACCAGCTGAGCTAAACTCCCTTCCTTGTCCACCGAAGCTTTAGCGTAGGTGGATTAATTTTGGGAGTGCAAAGATAAGAGTGTGAAGGTTTTGAGCAAATTTTTTTTCAGCCTTTCGGCGGCTCCCACAACTCTATTTTATTCCCTTCAGGGTCAATGATCCATCCGAATTTCCCATACTCCTCATCCACAGGTTCTCCGGCCATAGTTACACCCTCTTCTTTTAAAGTACGTATGAGACTGAAAAGATCCTCCACGATAAAATTCACCATAAATGGTTTTACACCCGGCTCGAAATAGGAACTGCTGTTGGGAAAAACGGAAAAGATATTAAACCCGGGTGCCGGTTCCCCCTTTCCTTCAGGAAAAGGCCATACGGCATATGTACCTCCATGAAAAGGTATGCCCAGGTGCTTCTCATACCAGGCCGCAAGTGCTTTGGGATCGGCAGCCTTGATAAAAGGGCCGCCTAACCCGGTTACGCGTTTCATATATGTTGTTTGAATAAAAGTACTGAAACAAAAATGTAATTTTGCAATATGAAAGGGATCAACCCGCATATCCAGACGGAGAACCAGGAGGAGACCGGTGTGCTGACCAGTACCGAGGATCCCTGCAACCTTGTGGTTTGGAACGATGACGTGAATACCTTCGAATGGGTGATCGAGACCCTGGTGGAAGTGTGCGGTCATACTGAAGAACAGGCCGAACAATGCGCCTATATCATCCATTTTCACGGCAAGTATGCTGTTAAAAACGGCAGCTATGAGGATTTGAAACCTCAATGCGACGCGATCACCGAACGGGGTATCAATGCCACCATTGAGGTTATCGCCGGGTAAGCGCTGCGCTCATGCCCGTTTTTATTCTAAATAAAAAAATCAATTTCCCCCCGGTACACCTGGCCGAACCGGACGGTTTGCTGGCCATGGGCGGGGATCTTTCACCCGAACGCTTATTGCATGCTTATAAACACGGGATATTCCCCTGGTACGAGGGCGATACAATTCTCTGGTGGTGCCCCGATCCGCGTTTTGTATTATTTCCGGATGAATTAAAGATCAGTAAATCCACACGTGCACTTCTGAAAAAAGAGGAATTTGAATTCACCGTCAATAAAGCCTTTGCCGATGTCATTCATCAGTGCAAGGCGATTAAGCGTCCGGGGCAGCAAGGTACCTGGATTACACCGGAAGTGGAGAAAGCCTATTGTAAATTGCACGAACTGGGGCATGCACACAGCGCGGAACTGTGGCAGGACGGAAACCTGGCCGGCGGACTTTATGGAATCAAAATCGGTAAAGTATTTTTTGGCGAGAGTATGTTCAGCCGGGTAAGCAATGCCTCCCGTATTGCCTTTACCAGGTATGTTCAGCTGCTGATGGAAGAAGGTATTCAACTGATCGACTGCCAGGTTTATACGGAATACCTGGAAAGCTTCGGCGCCTGCATGATCAGCCGCAAAGAATTCAGTTCCCTGCTTGAAAAATTAATTCCAAACTAATATCTTTCAGAAACGGCTGCCGAGATAATGCGGCAGCATAGCGCGCCAGGTGTTCCAGTCGTGTGGCCATTCCTCTCCCCATACGTCGAGTTCATACCAGATTCCCTTATCATAAAGGATCCTGGCGAACCGGCCGCTGCTGTGGGGATCCTCATAGGAACCACTCCCGGTTACAATATGAATGTTTTTGCTCTTCCTGATCTGCTCCAGTACCGAGTGGTCGGTGAGATTGGGCAGGAAATGCATGGGGCTGTTGAAATAAACGTGATCGTCATAATGGCCCTTGGTGTATTCCGTCAGATCATACACTCCGCTCATTGCGATCACCCCGTTGATGAGATCGGGTCTTTTTAAAAAGAGGTTCATGCTGTGCAACGCTCCAAAGGAAGCCCCGCAGGTAATGACCGGCGTTTCGGGGCTGCTGGTATTGCGGATAAAGGGAACCACTTCATTGAAAACATAATCGTTCCACTGCTGGTGCCGGATGGATTTGTGAAAGGGGTCCATCTCGTTGTTCAGCCAGCTTTCATTATTGATACTGTCGATGGAATAGACCTTTACTTTGCCCTCCCTTACAAAGGGAGCGATATGTTGCATTAGCTGAAAGCGTTCATATTCAAGGTAATCGGCCGCAGCAGTCGGGATCAGTAACAGGGCAAACCCATAATCGCCATAAGTGGCGATGGGCATTTCTTTATTGAGGGAGGGACTATGCCAGGAAGATAACTCTCTTTTCATACGATAATTTATAATAACCGGCTTGGCCGGTCTGACCTGTAAATTTTTGCGAAATTAACCGTAATTCAGTTAGCAGTCAGCTTCAAAATTCTGATGACACTCCGTAGGTCTTCATTTGAGTTGGGTCAAGAATTTAGGAAAAATACTTGGTAAAATGTACAAGTAATACTACTTTAGATTTTCAGTATTTTTACTAAGTTACAAAGAATCCAGATTATTCCAAAATCCCGTCTCCTTGTATACCCTGCCGGCGTTAAGCAACACGGCAGCGAAAAAAGCCCCTTTAATGAACTGACCGCCGTATGAGTAGCCAACCAATCCGGATCTTGCTTGCCGATGACCACGCCATTGTGCGCGAAGCCTGGAAATCCCTGCTGGAAAATAATCCCAGGTTTACCGTGGTAGCCGATTGTGAGAACGGCGAACAGGCCATGAAACTGGCCGCTTCACATCTCCCGGATATTTTGCTGGTGGATCTGAATATGTCGCCCGGGAATGGCTTTGATGTGGCCCGGTATATGACGGAAAACCACCCGGCCGTCAGGGTCATAGGACTCTCAGTAAGCAACCAGCCCAAATACGCCATCCGCATGCTCAAACTCGGCGCCCGCGGCTACCTCACCAAAACCTCCCCCCTTGATGAAATCAATACAGGCATACTGGAAGTATTTGAAGGTAAAATGTATATCTGTGAAGAGGTAAAGCTCCTGCTCCCGCCGGATAGTATGGATTAAACCTTGCTGCCTTGCCTACCGAAGCTTCATCGAATGTGGGCTGATTACGGCTTTCTGCCCTGCTGTCCGACTGCCGGGCTGTAAGGGTGTCCGACTGTCGACTGAAGACTGTCGACCGCCGACTGTTGACTGCCAACTCCCGACTTTCACATTTTCCCGGTAAATTTGCAGGCCTTAACAGCATCAAAATCAAATTATTTAAGTACGGGGCCGCATAATTAAGGTATGGAACTGAGTAAAAACTTTGAGCACAGGGAAGCCGAACAGAAATGGTACCAGCACTGGCTGGACCGGAATTATTTTCACAGTGAGCCGGATGAAAGGGAACCGTATACTGTCGTTATTCCTCCGCCTAATGTAACCGGGGTGCTGCACATGGGGCATTGCCTCAACAACACCATCCAGGACATCCTGGTGCGCCGCGCCCGCATGCAGGGGAAAAATGCCTGCTGGGTGCCGGGTACCGACCATGCTTCCATCGCTACCGAAGCCAAAGTGGTGCAGATGCTCCGGGAAAAAGGGATCGCCAAGTCCACGCTCAGCCGGGAGGATTTTCTGAAATACGCCTGGGAATGGAAAGAGAAATACGGGGGCATCATCCTGCAGCAATTAAAAAAACTGGGATGCAGTCTCGACTGGGAACGCACCTGTTTTACCATGGACCCGGATTATTACCGTTCAGTGATCAGCGTATTTATCGATCTCTACAATAAAGGGTATATCTACCGCGGTAAGCGAATGATCAACTGGGATGTGAAAGCAAAAACCGCGCTGAGCGATGAAGAAGTGATCCGGAAAGAAACGCAGCAGAAACTATATTATTTAAAATATATGCTGGATATGCCGTCAGACGGGGACCGTCAGACGGCATATATCACCATCGCCACCGTACGCCCGGAAACGATCATGGGCGATACGGCTATCTGCATTCACCCGGACGATGACCGGTACAAATATCTTCACGGAAAGTTCGCCTTTGTACCGCTGATCAACCGCCGCATCCCCATCATCACCGACGAATACGTGACGATGGAATTCGGAACAGGTGCGTTGAAGGTCACCCCCGCCCATGATATCAACGACAACCAGCTCGGGCAAAAACATCAACTCGAAGTGGTGGACATCCTCAACGAAGACGGAACGCTGAACGAAGCGGCGCAGATCTATGTGGGCGAGGACCGGTTCGAGGCCAGGAAGAAAATCGCGAAAGAACTGGAGGAGAAAGGACATATTGTAAAGATCGAAGACTACACCAGCGAAGTGGGTTATTCGGAACGTACCGACGTGGTGGTGGAGCCCCGGCTTTCGATGCAGTGGTGGGTGGATATGAAAAAGATTGCCGGTCCCGCGCTGGATGCGGTGATGAACGATGATATAAAGTTCTATCCGGCCAAATTCAGGAATCTGTACCGCCACTGGATGGAGAATATCAGGGACTGGTGCATTTCGCGCCAGCTATGGTGGGGGCACCGGATACCGGCCTGGTATGATGAAAGCGGGAATTATGTGGTGGCAGCGGATCTGGAAGAAGCAACGATACTTTATAACCAAAAGTATGGTCCGCAGTCCACAGACCACGGACCACAGACGGTAGTTGACAAATCAGCACCTCAAAACGACCGTACAATATCAGACGCTGACCGTGGACCGTCGACTGTGGACTGTCGACTGAAACAGGACGAAGACTGCCTCGACACCTGGTTCTCTTCCTGGCTCTGGCCCTTTGAGGTTTTCAAAGGTTACAGCAACCCGGGCAATAAGGATGTCAACTATTACTATCCTACCAATACGCTGGTTACGGCGCCCGAGATCATTTTCTTCTGGGTGGCCCGGATGATCATGGCGGGTTTTGAATACAAAAAGCAGAAACCTTTCAACGAAGTTTATTTCACCGGCATCGTCCGCGACAAGATCGGCCGGAAGATGAGCAAGAGCCTGGGCAATTCGCCCGACCTGCTGGAAATGATCGAAAAGGATGGCGCCGACGCGGTGCGTTTTGGCATTATGATCTCCTCTCCCGCCGGCAACGACCTGATGTGGGATCCGGCGGGGAATGAACAGGGACGTTTCTTCATTAATAAAATGTGGAATGCGCTGAAGCTGGTGAAAATGTGGGAAACGAGACAGTCGACAGTAGACAGTCTGCAGTCCATAACCCAAAGTCAACAGCCGGCAGAAAATCATTTTGCAGTGGAATGGTTTGAGAACAGGCTGAATGAAGTACGGCTGCAACTGGATGAACAGTTTAAGGATTTCAGGTTAAGCGAGGCGCTGAAAACGATCTATTCACTTATATGGGATGATTTCTGCAGTTGGTACCTCGAATGGATTAAACCCTCTTACGCTAAAGCAACGGAGGGCAAGGCCGGTGAGCCTGAACCCATAGATTCATATATCTATGCAAAAACGGTAAGCTTTTTCGAACAACTGATGCAGCTGCTGCATCCGTTCATGCCTTTTGTTACGGAAGAGATTTACCAACAGCTGAAACCCCAGGATACAGATCTTACGGTGAAACAAATGTCCGCGTCGGGTCAGCCGGACCCCGCTGTGCTTGAAAACGGGAACCTGCTCAAAGAAGTGATCTCTGCCATACGTGATGCGCGGAATAAAAACCAATTGAAACCCAGGGAAACGATTCAACTGCATATCCAGTCCCGCCATGCAGCATCATACAGGTCATTCGAACAAATCCTGGCCAAACAGGTGAATGCGGAACAGGTATTGTTCACCGAATCCTCTGTTCCCAACAGCATTACCGTTGTGGTACAGAAAGATAAATTCTTTCTCGAAACCACCACGGTCCCGGATGCCGCTTTACAAAAGGAGCAATTAAAAAAAGACCTGGACTACCTGAAAGGATTTCTCCTGTCGGTCGAAAAGAAACTCGGCAATGAACGTTTCGTTCAAAATGCAAAACCGGAAGTGATCGAGACCGAGCGAAAGAAAAAAGCCGACGCGGAAGCGAAGATCAAAGTGATAGAGGAGAGTCTGGCTGCTTTATTGTAAGGAAAGCCGCGAGCTATGAGCCACTGGCTACGAGTATTGAGTTTCGCGTGGATCACTATGCTCATGACAAACATAGTAAGAAGGTGAATTAGCTTTGCAATCTAAAAACTCGCGGCTCATAGCTCGCATCTCGTAGCTGGCAGCTCATAGCTCGCAGCTTATCTTGGCAGGATACTCACCGGCAGCACCACTTCCCACACAGCCCCTTTTCTCCCGTCAAACTGGTCCGGGTCGAGCCGGTAGCTGAAGCGGAACCCGAAGGTCAGCGGATACTGGTTCCACCACTGCGTGTCGATGAATAGTTCTCCCCCCACGCTGCGCTGATCCCGGGTCTGTGTTTTATCCCTGGAATACACTTTGGTGTAATCATAGAACGTATTCGCCCGGATGCGCAGCAGGTAAAGGATATTTCCAAAACCCCAGTCGGGGTAGAGCAAAGGAAAATGATAGTTGGCCGAGAGTCGCCACATCCTGGAAAAATAGAGACCCTCGTAACCCCTCGAATAAGGGAACCGGTCGGAGAAAACCACCTGTCCCAGCGTATCCCGCTGCTGAAATGAACCGGTAAGCACCAGGTTATGGGTGGAGGCGATACCCGGAACATACAACGCCGCGTTACCGATAAACTGGTAACCGCTGACCTCCGTGATGGCATGACGGTGACTGGCGTTGAATGACCCCGCAAACCGCGGGTAGATATGCTGCACCGCACGCTGGATCTGCTGTGTCCAGGAGACCGTGTGCCAGAGATAACTGAAGGAGCTGTTCCCGAGCGAATCTTTATAAAAACCCTTGTTGAACTCATTGCGCAGCACATAGTAGCTCCCCAGGTTGATGCTGCGGTAGGTTTTTCCCTTTGCATAAAACAACGGTACCGACAATCCCACCCTTGTATCCAGCTGGCCCCATTGGCGGATCCGGTTCCCGATGGGTGTTTCATTATCGAATGTGTATTCGGCGCCGCTTGACAAATAGGGGAACAGGGCGCCATAGGTTCCGAACAGACCGATGGCATTCGTTTTGTCATTCTGGTTATAGGCATAATACAATTCTGTCTGCAGGGTGTTCAGCACATTCTCTCCGTAAATAGAATAGGTAAACAAAGGATCGGAATAATAGGGTCTCCAGCTGTGAAAATTCGGCATACCGGTTCCCTTTTTATATTTGGCCGCAACGTATGGCCGCTGCGGTATCTCTTTCATAAGAATATCCCCCGGTGTGTTCCCGAACCCCACTTCAAATGCCTCCGTTAACGAAGTTGTTTCCGCCTCCCCGGTTTCCTCCCATTCAATGCTTCGCTCCTCCAATTGTTTCAATTGATATCCTTCTGCCGTGAATGAGGAGAAAGTGATCCTGCCGCCGGACACATTCACAAAATAATTTCCCAGCGGACCATGGGTCGCACGCAGGATTTTTCGGTCGCTCATCCGGAGCATGAAAATATCATCGTTACCCTTAAAGGAAGCCGTGAAGAATATACGGTCGTGGCTCACGGCCGGGTACCCGGCTACATTATACGATGCGGGAGTGAGCCGGGTAATCTTTCCTGTTGCCATTTCGGCCATGGCCAGCGCCATCCGCCCGTCGCTGAGCCGTACGGCCGTAACCAGGTTATTATCATCCATAAATTTCGGATCGGTGAACAAACTGATCTCCGGCGACCGGATGATGCTGATGATGTCGCCGTTCCAAGCATTCAGCACGTGCAAGGCCGACTTTCCGTCGGGACCCACATGCACGACCGCCACGCGGGTGCCATCGGCCGATATATCCGGTGTGAAATATTTTGTTTTGGGCTTCAGAGTTCGCTGTTCGCCCGACCGGATGTCCAGCAACCTTATCACGCTGTAATCCTTCCAGCCCCAGCGGGGATCGCTCTCGTAAGCGGCATACACGATCCGGCCATTCCGGTAACTGAACTGCTCATCGATGGAAATATCCCGCACGGCAATCCGGTGTTCCCCGGTTTTGTCCTTTACATAAAACGCAGGACGGTGGCGGTTGCTGGATTTGAGGTAGATCAGTGAATCCCCGCCGGCCCCGTAGGGGAAGAAATAACTGGTCACATAATTTTGATTCACCGGGAACACAAAGGCATCCCTTGAAAGAGAAACTCTTTCTACCGATCTTTTATAATCTTCCAGTGCATCCTGTGTAAAATTTTTGTAATCCACGCCGGAATGTCTTTTTACGGCTCCCTGGAACGGGTAGACCAATCCTTTAAAGGCGCTGGCATCCCGGGTCACTTTGGTCCAGAAATCCGGGCCGTATTGTTTCCGGCCGTAATTCACCAGCAGGTAGCCAAGATGATAATGGTTGGGCACATAATCTTTCAGCGAACCGTTGCGCAGTTTCATCCAGGAATAGTTTTTACCTGCCTGCCACAAAGAGGGAAAGGAGTTCATGAAATGAGGCAACCTCCCCCGGCCCTGGCGGGTCAGCGCCGTTTCCGCATATACGGCATCCCCCTCGTAAAACCAGTTCGGGATAGAGGCATTGATGGCCAGGTCATAACCCTGTTCTCCGGCGATCACCTTCATGAATTTGCTGAGTCCGTGGCTGAAGTTATTGATCTGCTGCACGTGCCTGTATTCATGTATCGCCAGCTGGTCGGTCCAGGAAATACTGCCCTGGCCCAGGTTGTTCATATCAGGGGTCAGGAAAAATTCGGTCCGGTAAGGACCCAGCCCCACATAGCCATTGGGAATGACGGTTTGATTCTGGAGAACGATATTGATCTTCTTGACTTGTTTCCCCAGTGAAAATGGCTGCTGCGCAGCCAGGTAATGCACCAGCGAAGCCACGCGGTTCGCGGCGCTGTCCATACCAACCGGGAATATGATCCTCGCCGTATCCGTGTGGATCTGTTTCCATTTCAGTGAGGGAGGATTGCCACCGAATTGCTGCGACCGGGTCAATAAGGATTGCAATAAACAAAAAAAGAAAAAAGACAGTTTCCGCATGGGGCAGGCGAATTTTATGGAAAATTACGGAGATTCAACAAGCAGTCGGCAGTACGTTATCTTGGGGATTGTCGACTGTGAACTGTGGACAGTCGACTGTCGACTGTGGACTGTTTACCGCTGCCTCACATACTCAAACCGATCCCCTTCCAGCAACGGGTGCCTTCCATACAGCGCATCTTCCCCTACGCTTAATTCAAAGTCATCCAGGAACACTTCCATCAACCAGGGTTCGGGACGGAACACAAATTCATTGTGAGTCGCCGCTGTAATTGGTATGACCGAATATCTTTCCGGGCAAAATTCCACCTGCAGCGAAATTTTTTCTACCTCCCGTAACGGAAACTGTACGTTGCCGTGCTGGTTCATCTTTTCCCAGGTACCTTCCGCCCCGCTTTCCAGGCTGGCATAAATATTTGCCAGGAGCATGGGGTTTTCATGGTCTACGATTATGTTGATGAAATCATTTTCGGACTGTCGGCTGCTTACAAGTGCAAAATCACTGAGCGGCCGGGGCGCGCTGTTCAGAATCAGCGTGGCATCCTTTTGCTTCCATTTTCCCGAACTGTACCGGTCCAACGCGCCATAGGTTATAAAGAACTGAAAGGTCTGGTCCGGTTTCAGCAGGAAGCCTGATGCCATTTCGCGGACGTTTTGCAGGTAATATTCCCCTTCGATGGATTTACTCATGTTAATACCAGATTAATGTGAAGATTCTCTGGGCGGCGAACTCAGTGCAACCAGTATCACTTATTAAACTATAGTGTTCCTTCTGTCGACTGTCGACTGTCGACTGTGGACTGTCGACTGTGAACTGTCGACTGTCGACTGTGGACCGTGGACTGTCGACTGTGAACTGCCATCTAGTCCTCCATCATCACAAAAGCCCCCCAGTACAGCGGCGCTTTAAACTTCGGGTCGGCCATCAGTTGCTGCTGAGCCTGTTTGAACGCCTTCTGCCGGTTGTTGGTCTTCACCCAGTTGCTGTAAAAGTGATTCATGAGTTGTTGTGTCGCCTCATCATCCACTTTCCAGAGACTCATGATGATCGCTTCGGCGCCGGCAACGAGGAATGCTCTTTGTAAGCCGTAAACTCCTTCTCCTGCTTTTACTTCTCCCAATCCTGTTTCGCAGGCGCTGAGCACCACGAGGTCAGTGCCTTTCAGGTCGAGGTTCATGGCTTCATACGAGGTCATGATGCCGTTATTGCTGCTGTCGAGGCTGGCCGTCAGTTTATCCGCTTCCGATGCGCCGGTAAGCATCAGACCCGAGCGCAGGAGCACATTATCTTTCGCGTAATCGGTATGTACACCGATAGGCCAGCTTGTTTTTTCGACATCTTTAAGAAAATAACCGTGCGTGGCGATATGCAGGATGGAAACTTTGCGGGAAGATTTGAGGTTGGTCTCGGTTGCGTCGCGCTGCACCAGTTCGGAAACCTGGAAACCGGAGGTCTTCAGCAACTTATTGATATTATCCACTTCGGTCCTGGTGCCCGGCAACTGCACGATCACACCGCCGGATCCGTAATCCGGGAAACCCAGCAGGGTGGCTTTCTTACCGCTGCCCAGGCTGGTTTTCGTTTTATTCGTCACCAGGTCGCGTGGGTTGCCCACGAGGATGATGTCATACTGATTAATAAGAAAATCGGCACCCGCTTTTTTGAGCGTGTACAGGTTGATCTGGTTATAGACCCCGTCGGGTGAAAAATATATTTTCTTCTTCCCGGCCAGTTCCGGTTCAACCGATGACCAGAAATAATTGTAAGACTGCACATCGTTGGCCTTGTTTTTCATGGAAAGGCGGTATGTTTTGGCATGTTTGCCTTCCATATCCGCGCCGTTGTTCATTACCACCAGCCCGGGCTGTTGTTTATTCTTTGTGATAACCAGGGCCATGTAGGTCACCTCTTCCGTAAATACCTGGTCAAACTGACGCATCCGGATAATCTCCACCAGCGCCTCATCTTCTTTCAGTTCCCGCTGCACTTCCGCGAACTTTGTCCGGCTGCTGAAGAAGAATTTTGAAAATTCACTTGAATTCTCGGAAAGTCTTTTCTCCATGGCATTGGTGGCTTTTTCAAGCGAATCCACATTGATGCTTTGCTCCTTCAGATCTTCCTTGGAATAGGCGTAAAGCGCGGTCAGCTGTTCCTTGCTGTCGAGCCAGGCGCTGTAATCGGTGATCAGTTTTTCATTCCCGCTGTTCAGGATACTTTCGCTGACTTTTTTGGTGGAGCTCAGCAGCAGGCCCTTGGTGGCCAAGCGGTATTCAAAGAGTTCATTGATGATATCCGAATGGTAATCGGTCGCTTCGATGGCAAAATTATAGAATCGCTCAAAGCGGGGGGAGAGCAGGTCCCAGTATTTCGTTTTCTCCGCCTCACTCATCGGCGGGAAATACCGATTAATAAAATCCAGGGATTTCTCCATTACTTCTTTATAAGCAGGCAGGGCTTTGCCGATGTCTTTTTTCTTCCAGTATAGAATGGCGAGGTCTTCCTGCGACTGAACGTAAAGCGGGTGTATGTTGCCCAGTGTTTCCTCTCTTATCTGCAGCGCCTGCAGGAGCAGGGGCTCTGCTTCGTCATACCGTCCCCTGTAGCGGTAAAAATTTCCCAGGTCGCTGATCACTTTTGCGTAGGCGGGACTGTTTGCTGTCAGGGTGGACTTATAAATTTCCGCCGACTGCTTCAACATCTGCTCCACGCGGTCTTCGCGTTTCATCAGCATGGCCAGTATGGCCACATTGTTCAGGAAATTGGCGAATTCCGGCTGGCCTCTTTCCAGTCTTTTCTCCAATCGCCTGTAAATCTCCTCCGCTTCGGTGTACTTACCCATTTGCTGGTATAGCAGGGCAAGATTGGAGAAAAATTTTAGGTGGTTGCGTGCCTTGCTCACTTCCAGTTGCCCGGCCAGTTGCAGCGCTTGTTTCAATAAGGTAACCGCCTGATCATACCGCCCCATTGATTGATACAAGATGGCCTGGTTATTGAGCAGTATGGCATAGGGCATCGTGCTTTGCAGATTATTGGTCTTTACCAATTCTATAGCCGCTTCGAATTCCCGCTCAGATTCGTTATACTGACCAAGACTGTAATGCAACACGGCGTAATTGTTGAGAGAAGCCGCGACAGCCATATTGGTTTTCCCTAATTGTTCCTCCCGCATTTCCAGTGCCAGGGTCGTGAATTTTTCTGCCTGGGAGAACCGTCCCATGGAGGTATACAACAGGCCCTGGCTGGCGATGGTCTTCAGGTAACTGAGATCACTTCTCATGCCGGCTTTTTCAAAGTAGTCTTGCGCCGCGCTTAATCTTTTTGCAGCATAAACAAACCGGCCCGTTGCATAGGCCGACTGACCGAGATGAAGGTTCAGGCGGGCATTTTCCTCATCACTCAGGTCCTGGTCGCGGTACAGGGACCGGGCGATCGTACCCAGGCGCATGAACTTGGCACTGCCTTCATGCCTCCCTTTCCCACCAAACAACCCGGAATTGTCGCTTAACAGCAGGGCGTAGTCGATATCGGTGGAATCGAATTCGGCCTTAAAATCATCGAGTTCCTTATAAGCTGCCTGGCGGGCTTTGTATTTAGCGTCGTTTTTGGCCTGGTTGGCTTCGCCCTTGGCCTTTCCCTCCACCCGGTCCTTGATCCGCTTTAGTATCTGGGCATCTGAAAATAATGGAAGGGAAAAAAAGGCCGCAGCAATAAGAATTTTCATGTCTTCATTTTTGATTGAGGATAGGAATATACTGTCTAAGGTACACCAATAATTCCTTATATCATGTCCAGTGGCAATCCATCCTCCGCTGGACTCACTGGTAATATTCATACAATGACGAATGTGATAAGATCGTAGTTTCCGGTTCTAAAGAAAAATTATGAGATCCATCCTGCTAATTCTCCTTTCCACAGTCACCGTCAAGACTTTCGCACAAATTCCTCTTACCGTTCTTCCCAGCGGAGGCAATAAAAAGGCTGCCGTTTACGAACGTATCGGGTTGACCGATGTGCAAATACAATATGATCGGCCCGGTGTCAAGGGCCGCGAAGGAAAAATCTGGGGGCAATTGGTTCATACAGGCTTTATCGACCAGGGATTTGGTTCAGCCAAAGCGGCCCCCTGGCGGGCCGGGGCCAACGAGAATACCGTATTCTCATTCTCAACCGACGTTATGATCGAAGGGAAGCCCCTGGCGGCCGGGAAATATGGATTTTTCATTGCCTATGATCCGGTTGAATGCACCCTGATCTTTTCAAAAAATCATAGTTCCTGGGGCAGTTATTTTTACAATGAACAGGAAGATGCCCTCCGTGTTAAGGTCTCACCCCGTCCATCGGCAAAAAGCGTTGAATGGCTCAAATATGAATTTTCGGATCAGAAGGAAAACAGCGCCACCGTTAGCCTGCAATGGGAGAAACTGGAGATCCCTTTTAAAATTGAAGTGGACTACGTTAAAGAACAGCTGGCCTCATTCCGGAGGGAATTGCGTACGGAAAAAGGGTTTCTGTGGCAGAGCTGGAACCAGGCAGCCGAATGGTGCCTTCGGCGGAATGTGAACCTGGAGGAAGCCCTTCTGTGGGCGGATTCCGCTTCGGGAAACTTCGGCGGTGATAAAAGTTTCACTGCCTGGAGCACCAAAGCCCAGATATTAAAAGAACTGGGCCGGGGTGCCGAAGCAGCCGAAGTCATGAAAAAGGCCCTCCCGTTCGGATCGATGAACGAAATACACCGGTACGGCCGGGAACTGCTCGCACTAAAAAGCTACCAGGAAGCATTTGATATCTTCAAAACAAATTATGCCAATTACCCGGGTCAGTTCACAACGATAATGGGGTTGACCCGCGGCTATTCAGCGCTTGGGGATTTCAAAAACGCGCTTAAATACGCACAAATGGCGCTGCCATTGGCGCCCGATGCCAACAATAAGAACAGTGTGCTTGGAATGATAGATAAATTAAAAGCCGGGAAAGACGTAAACCAGTGATCAGTTGCACCCCAGGATTTCACACAACTTAGTCCTCAGCCCGGGGCCACGAAGATTCCGGGCTACGATTTTTCCGTTCGGGTCAACCAGGATATTGAGCGGTATACCCTGTACGTTGTATAGTTTGGCTGCCGCATTGTCCCACCACTGAAGATCACTCACATGGGTCCAGGTAAGGTTATCCGTGCGGATGGCTTCCATCCACTTCTCCTTGTTGCCGGGCCGGTCGAGCGAAACCCCCAGTACGGTAAAATTTTTATCCTTGAAATAATTGAAATTCTCCACCACGTTGGGATTTTCGGTCCGGCAGGGCCCGCACCAGCTGGCCCAGAAATCGACCAGTACATATTTGCCCCTGAATGAGGATAAGGAAACCGGGGTACCCGTAGTATCCGGCTGGGTGAAATCAAGCGCCATGGTACCCACCGCACCGATCTTGCTTTTGACAATAAATTCATTCAGCTGTTTCCCGGTTTCGGAATTACGGATCTTCGCATCCAGTTTGTTGTAACGGCCCTCCAGCTGCATCACATCCTCATTAAACCGATAGGTGACGTTGAGTAAAAAGGGAGATACATAGGAGGCCGGTTTATCGGTTACAAATTTGTCGATCGCGTCCTGGAACTGTTTCTGCAGGGAAGTATAAATTCCCATTAGCGAATCCCATTGCGCGCCGGGTTGGGTGGCATTGATCGTACCTGCCATGCTGTTCAGCTGCTGGGCCAGTGGAAGGAAAACGGCGACAAAATCGGTGAAGTCCTTATGTGATTTGGAACCGGTTACCTCGTAACGGCCGGGTTGCGCCTTGTTTCCTTTAACGGTGATATGCGTATTCTCCACGAACACTTCGATCGCGTTCGGAACATTCTCGACTACGATATAACATAAAAGCGGTTCGTCGGTTTTTTCCTTCAGGATGAATTTGCCTTTTTGCAATTTGGTTGCCACCCATTCGGTTTGCACCCCGTTCTTATAGAGGCTGATCTTGGTGCCATCGGCATACCCATCCAGTTTGCCCTCAATGGTAAATCCCCTGGTAGCGGTTTGGGCAATTGAAAAAAGGGGAAACAGGAAAAGGAGCAGGATGGATCTTTTCATATCAAAATAATGTGTTTTCAATGCTGATACGGTACAGCATACAAAAATACTGATTGCCCCCGAATGGCAAAACCCCCATCATCCTAATATCGACGAAAGGAATGATTTTGTGGATGCATTAACATCCGGGTTGTTTTCCAGGGCTTTAATATAGGCGCTGCCGATGATCCCGCCTTCCGCGAACCGGCAAACGGTATCAAAACCTTCCCTGTCCCGGATCCCAAATCCCACCAGCACGGGGTTACGGAGATTTAAATTTTTGAGCCGGCCCATGTATTGGGCAAGGGTTGCTTCCTGGCCGGCCCCGACCACCACATTCCCTGTGACTGTTGAACCGGAAACAGCATAGAGAAACCCGCTGCTCAGGTTGTCCAGTTTACGCACACGTTCCCCGTCGGTATCCGGGGTAATGAGAAAAATAAAATCCAGGCCGTGCTTTTTTATCATAGTCCCATACTCCCTTTCAAATTCGTGTTCCGGTAAATCGGGAATGATCAGTCCATCAATTCCAACCGCGGCGGCATCTGCGCAGAATTGTTCAAACCCGTATTGCAGGACGGGGTTCAAATATCCCATCAGCAAGACCGGGATGTCAATTTCATTTCTGAAATCCTTCAGCTGTTCAAACAGCCTGGTTATTGTCATCCCGTTTGCAATGGCGGCCCTGCTGCTTTGCTGAATCACCGGCCCGTCGGCCAGCGGATCACTGTAGGGCATTCCCAATTCGATGACGTTGGCGCCGTGCTCCTGGAGGGCTTTCATCACCGGTAAGGTTGCATTGTAATATGGATAGCCCGCCGTACAGTAAACATTTAATATTCTCCTGTCCTTTGTTTTAAATAATTTTTTGAGTCTGCTCATTCGGTTAATCTTTTATGAATTCCGGTATTTTCTCCGGCACCCTTCAACGATTTCCTTCCTCGTCCCCATCCCAGCCCCGCTTCCCGGAGTTTCCGGTTCCCCGCTCCCCAGGGTGAGGGAGAAAAGACTCTTCGGGCATAAGAAATCGTAAGGGGAAGGGTTCAGGATCCACTTTACAATAAATTATTCATGTATGTTTCCATATCCTTATCCCCCCTCCCGCTCAACCCGATCACTACCACATCGCTCTTTTTGAAATTGATCATCTTCAGGGCATGAAGGGCATGCGCGCTTTCCAAAGCGGGGATAATCCCTTCAAATTTTGACAACTCATAGGCTGCGTTCAGGGCCTTTTTATCAGTGGCGCTCATATAGACCACCCGGCCTGTCTCATGAAGGTGCGCATGCAGGGGTCCGATTCCCGGGTAATCCAGCCCGGCTGAAATACTGTGCGGTTCAGTTACCTGACCGTCCGGGGTCTGCATCAGCAGGCTTTTACTGCCATGAAGGATCCCCGGAGTGCCCAGTTGCGTGGTGGCGGCAGAACGTCCGCTGCTGATCCCTTCGCCCGCAGCTTCCACGGCTATTAATTTAACGGAGGGTTCATCCAGGAAATGATAAAAAGCGCCGGCCGCGTTGCTTCCGCCTCCCACGCAGGCGATCACATAATTGGGCCATTCGCATCCCGTCTTCTCCAGCAATTGTTCCCTGATCTCCGCGCTGATCACCGACTGAAAGCGTGTCACCATATCCGGGTAGGGATGCGGTCCTACCACGGATCCTATGATATAATGTGTATCATGGGGATTATTGATCCAGTCGCGAATCGCTTCGTTGGTGGCATCTTTGAGGGTTCTGCTGCCGCTCGTAACCGGCATCACCGCGGCACCCAGCATTTTCATCCGGGCTACATTGGGGGCCTGTCGCCCGATATCTTTTTCACCCATATATACGATACACTCCAATCCTTTCATCGCGCAAACTGCAGCTGTAGCCACTCCATGCTGACCCGCCCCGGTTTCGGCAATGATCCTTTTCTTACCCAGTTTCTCGGCCAGCAGGATCTGACCCACCGTATTGTTGATCTTATGCGCACCGGTATGGCAAAGGTCTTCCCTTTTCAAAAAAACCTGCACCTGGTAACGCTTACTCAACCTTTCCGCAAAATATAACGGGGTGGGCCTGCCTACATAATCGCGAAGCAGTTTATGAAACTCATTTTGAAAATCATCCTCACTCATGATCTCCCGATACTTTGTTCTCAGCTCCTCGACGTTACGGTGCAGCATCTCCGGAATATACGCTCCGCCGAAACGGCCATAATAGCCATGTTCATCCGGAAGGAACTTATAACCTCCTGCCGTCGCGGGTTCGGGTTTATTCATTTCGTTTGATTCCATTTTTTTTCAGGTTATAACAACAGGGTTTAATAGTTCCTATCAATAACACAACTCCCCTTTAGGGGATGGGGGCGGGGATGGGGGCGGGGATGGGGACGGGGGCGGCCAAGTAGCCCTTATTTCAACGCCATTTTGAATTGAAGCAAACGGCTCATGTCCTTTACTCCCGGACTGGTCTCAAACCGGCTGTTTATGTCCACGCCAAACAGGTCAGGATGTTTGAATGCTTTAATCCGCGCAGCGTCTTCCACACCAATCCCCCCGCTTAAAAAGAAGGGCTTTTCAATTTTCGCCTTACTCAGAATATTCCAATCAAATTGCTGTCCTGTACCGCCGATGTTTTCCTTCAGACCGCCGGTATCAAATAAATAATAATCGCATACCGCGTCATAGGGTGCCACCATCCTGTCGATATCCTCATTTCCTGCGATCAGGAACGCCTTGATCACTTCCACTTCGCTGCTCAGGTCTTCGCACATTTCCGGGCTTTCTTCGCCATGGAGCTGTACGGCGTCTAGTCCATACTCGTCAATGGCATCGAGTACTTCGATCATTTCAGGGTTTACAAATACGCCTACTTTCTTCAGGTCGAAATCAGCTTTCTTTAGCTCGGCCCCTGAAAGCTTATCCCCGATATAACGGGGAGAATCTTTATAAAAGATCAGTCCCGCGAAATCAATATCCAGGCCATCGAGCTGGCGGAGCTGTTTCATTTCCGTAATGCCGCATACTTTGATATTCATACTTATTTTTTTACCATTATGTTACTATAACTTATCCTTCCTCACCCTACACTTTATATACTTTATTTACTTTATTTACTTCACATACTCCATTCTCCGGAAACATACATTTTATCAAGCTCCTGAAACAAATGCCTCAAATGCCTTTCCCGGGTCCGGCTCCCGCATAAAACGCTCCCCGATCAAAAACCCCCTGAAACCCGCCTCCCTCAAGGCTTTCATTGATTCAGCCGACTGGATCCCGCTTTCCGCAATGACCGGTTTGCCGGCGGGGATCCTGCCAATCAGGTTCAGCGATACATTGATATCGGTTTCAAAGGTCTTTAAATTCCGGCTGTTCACACCTACCAGGGTCACTTCGTCACAAAGATGACCGAGTTCCGATTCATTATGAATCTCAAGGATCGATTCGAGCCCGATACTTTTGGAATAACCCGCCAGCTCACGAACCTCGGCCGGACTCAGGCAGGCCGCGATCAGCAATATCACATCCGCGCCGAAAGCCCTGGATTCCGCGATCTGCCATTTGTCAATGATAAAATCCTTGCGCAGCACCGGTATATCCGTTACAATCTTGGTTTGTATCAGGTCATCCAGGTCCCCGCCAAAAAACTCCTTATCCGTAAGTACAGAGATCCCCGCTGCGAACTGATTATATACTGTTACCACCGGCTCCACTTCCAGTTCCCCGGTTTTGAACCAGCCCCTGCTCGGGCTTTTTCTTTTGAACTCCGCGATGATCCCGTTACTGCCCGGGATCAAGAGAGTCTGCAATAGCGAGCGGGTCCTGATTTGCCAGAAAAACCCTTCCCTTTCAAACCGATCTATAGGACTCCTGATCTTTAATGGTTCGATCTCTTTCTTCTTTGTATTAACAATAGCATCCAGCATATCCAGGATTTTTTCATTGAAGTGACATCAGCTTCGTCAAACATTCATGTGCCTTTCCGCTCTCCAGGCTTTCTACAGCCGACAGATAGGCTGCCTCATAATTCCCGTACCGGCCGGTACAAAATAATCCCATGGCCGCGTTGGCCAGCACAACGGCGTTTTGGGCCCAGGTGCCCTCTCCCTTCAGTATCCGGGCAAAAATCGATGCCGCTTCTTCTACCGTGTTGCCTCCGTTGATATCCTGGGGCGAAACCAAGCGCTTGCCTAATTGTTCAGGTGTGAGGATCCGCTCTCCCTCATGACTGATCACTCTTGTGTCACTGGTCAGCGAAATTTCGTCATACCCGTCAAGACTGTAAATGATCGTGAACGGTTTACCCGATAACTGTAAGAAGTAATTATAAATCCTTGCCATCTCGGAGTTGTATACTCCCACCAGCTGATAAGCGGGGTTCGCGGGGTTCGCCAGGGGGCCGAGCATATTAAAAAAAGTGCGTATGGCCAGGTTTTTTCGAACCGGTCCCACGGTTTTTAATGCCGGGTGAAATAATGGCGCATGCAAAAAACAAATACCGGCAGTTTCAAGTTCCCTTTTCAGCTTTTCACGGTCACTGCTGAAACGATACCCCAGTTGCTCCATCACATTGGAGGAGCCGCTGACAGAGGACGCGCCATAATTGCCGTGCTTGGCGACCTTTTGCCCGGCGCCGGCCACGATAAAACAGGCCAGCGTGGAGATATTGAACGTATTTTTCCCGTCGCCGCCGGTTCCCACGATATCGATCGTTTCCCATCCGTTCAGATCCGCTTTCACCGAAAGCTCCAGCAGCGCATCGCGGAAACCCTGTAATTCATCGATGGTAATGCTCCGCATCAGGTACACGGTCATGAAGGCCGTTACTTCATGTTCATTATACAACCCCCCCCCGATGTCGATAAGAGCATCCTTTGCCACAGCCCGGTCCAGGGTCTTGTGCTCAAATAAATATTGCAGTATCTTTTTCATTATCGATCAGAATCATTGGAAAAAGAAATTCCGATAAATACAAATCTCTATATACTCTATATACTTACATACTTTTTATCCTCAGTCCCCCACCCAACCACGCCTTTCCTACATCTTTAACCAGTTCCTGATTATATCCTCCCCACAGGGTGTCAGCACGCTTTCGGGGTGAAACTGCACCCCCTGCACATCCAGCGTTCTGTGCCGGAGTGCCATGATATAACCGTTCTCATCCCTGGCCGTCACTTCCAGTTCATCCGGGAAACCTTCCTCCCGGATGATCCAGCTATGATAGCGACCCACTTCGATCGAATCCGGCAACCCGTCGAACAACGGGTACTTCACAAGCAGATTGCAACGGGTAGACACGCCATGGTACACTGTCGAAAGATTCTCCAGTTTTCCGCCAAACGCTTCCCCGATGGCCTGGTGACCCAGACAAACGCCCAGTATGCTCTTGGATGAAGCATACTCCTTAATCAGTGGCAATAAAAGTCCCGCTTCATCCGGGATTCCCGGACCGGGAGAAAGAATGATCTTGTCAAACTCGTTGACCTGTTCCAGTGCGATCTGGTCGTTCCGGTATACCTCTGTTTTGGAATGAGTTATTTTTTCCACCAGGTGTACCAGGTTGTAGGTGAACGAATCATAATTATCAAATACCAGGATCTTCATGATATTTCTTTTTCCTGAACTATAAATGACATAGAAAATACCGGATGAAACGTAGTGATGACCTATGTGTTTTCTTATGTGCCCTATGTGCTATTTGGTTCATCATAAAATTTATTTAATTGTCTGCGCCATTTCAATCGCCTTCCGCAATGCACCGAGTTTATTATTCACCTCCTCTAATTCGCTCTCCGGTTTACTGGCTGCCACCACGCCCGCCCCGGCCTGGCAGGTAAGTGAATTTTGACGGCTCAGAAAAGTCCGGATCATGATCGCATGATTAAAACTCCCGTCAAAACCCACAAACCCGATCGCTCCCCCGTAAAATCCCCGGGTTGTCGGTTCAACCGCCTCGATCAGTTCCATGGCCCTGTACTTGGGTGCCCCGCTCAGCGTGCCGGCAGGGAAGGTTTTGGCCATCATGTTAAACGGATTCGCCCCGGGTGACAGTTTGCCGGTGACTTCACTCACTAAATGTATGACATGCGAGAAATACTGAACCTGCCGGTATTTTGTCACAGCCACTTCCTCACACATTCGGCTCAGGTCATTCCGGGCCAGGTCCACCAGCATTACATGCTCGGCATTCTCCTTGGCGTCATTCAATAAATTATCCGCCATCGCTTTATCGTTTGTTTCATCACCTGTTCTTTTAAATGTGCCCGCTATGGGATGCAGCACCGCCCGCTGATCCCGTATCAATAACTGCGCCTCCGGGGAAGAACCCATCAGTTTGTAATCGCCGTAATCGAAGAAAAACAGATAAGGAGAGGGATTGATACTCCGAAGCGCCCGGTACACATTGAACTCATCACCGGTGAATCGTTGCTGAAAACGCCGGCTGAGCACGATCTGGAAAACATCCCCCCGCAAACAGGAAGCGACCCCTTTTTTGACCATTTCCATATAGCCGCTGTCCGTCATATTGGAAGATTCATCTCCGGACACCGCAAAGGGATAGAGCGGCACATCCCTGCTCCTGATAAGCGACTCCACCGCGGCCACATCACTTACCAGTCCATCGATCCTGTTCTCACATATAAAGAGTTCATCCCGGAAATGATTGATGGCGATGATATACTGGTAGAGACGGTACCGCATCAACCCAACACCCGGCTCTGCGTCTTTGACTGGCACCCGCGATTCAAAGAACCGTATGGAATCATAGGCAGTATAGCCAAATAAACCCTGTGCGAATCTTCCTTCCTTTCTTTCCGGCTTCCCGACTGAAAACTTTTGCATAAAATCCCATAACATTTCCGGGATTTGATCAGATGACCGGATCGTAGCAGATACCGGTTTTTGCCCGGGGTATTTATATTCCATCCTGCTTTCGCTGCTGATCTCAATCCCCCCGATGGCATGGACGCCGATAAAGGACCAGCTGTTCTCCGCGGAATGATGATCCGTGCTCTCCAGCAGTATCGTATCCCGGTACCGGTCGCGCAGCCGCAGGTATATGCCCACTGGCGTATATACATCCGCCAGTATTTTTTTACACGATGTCGTAATTTCAATTTTCTTCATATCCCTTCCCGTTCATTTATTATTTTTCCGCACATGCCCAAACCCTCAAAAAAGTATTTCATTCATCGTAAATAGCTGACTCCACACTTTTCTTCATAAACCAATCAAATCCCAAACAACTTCCTCCCATTTAATGGGCAGGTGCTTGCTCCTCCCCTTCAGGGGATGGGGGCTTCTCCTCCCCCTTCAGGGGATGGGGGCTTCTCCTCCCCCTTCAGGGGATGGGGCTTCTTCCTCCCCTTTAGGGGATGGGGGCGCGACAAAAAAAGCCCCGATCATGATCGGGGCCTAATTATATTAATAATACAGGTATAACCTTACAGCCCCTTTCGAGTTGTAAGCCACCACCACGTATTATTGTACCGTTTTTTCATTACCTTACAAATATAGAGCAAATATAAAACCGGGCAATTCTTTTTCGATTTATTACAAATTTCTGACGAATGCTGATCCAGCACAAACAGGTGGGTTCGAAAGGGCTGTTCTTTATTCAGCAGGACGGGAATATCCTTGCCGAAATGGTGTATACCCTGCCGGCCGCCGACAAAATGATCATCGAGCATACGGAAGTGAGTGAAGAACTGAAAGGACAGAATGTGGGTTACCAACTGGTACAGACCGCGGTGGATTACGCTCGCACCCATATGCTGAAGATCATCCCGCTCTGCCCTTTCGCCAACTCGGTATTCAAAAAAAAACCGGAGTTGGAAGACGTACTTTACCTATCCTGATATGAAGAAACTGTTATTACTTGTTTTATTGGTTTCGCACTTTTTAATCGTTCGCGCCCAGCAAACGGATAAATATATTCTCCTAAAACCCGACCGTGTGTTCGACGGGGAACAAATGCATACAGGCTGGGTGGTGCTGGTGAACAATGAACGGATCGAACAGGCCGGGCCCATGAAATTTAAACTTCCGGCCGGCGCCGAGGTGATCGATCTCAGAGGCATGACACTGCTTCCAGGGCTGATAGAAGGTCATTCGCATTTCTTCCTGCACCCATACAATGAAACCTCCTGGGACGACCAGGTGCTTAAAGAATCCAGGGCGGAACGGACCGCCCGCGCCGTGAACCACGCGAAAGCGACACTGATGGCAGGGTTCACGACCGTAAGGGATCTTGGTACCGAGGGAGCGATGTATGATGACGCGGGACTTAAAAAAGCCATAGAGAAAGGAGTCATTCCCGGACCCCGGATGATCGTCGCCACCCGGGCCATCGTGGCGAAAGGGACGTATGGACCCAAAAGCGAAAGCCCCGATGTGGAACTGCCGCAGGGCGCTGAGGAAGTGGCCGGTCTGGAGGAACTGAGCAAAGCGATACGCGGGCAGATCGGTCATGGCGCCGACCTGATAAAAGTGTATGCCGACTACCGCTATGGACCTAACGGTGAAACGCAACCGAGATTCAGCGAACTCGAATTGCAATGGCTGGTCGGCAATACCGCCAGCAGCGGTCGCAAAGCGGTGGCGCATGCCAGTTCGCCGGAGGGTATGAAAAGAGCTGTTATGGCCGGTGTATCAACCATTGAACATGGCGATGCGGGCAACGCGGAAGTCTTCCAACTGATGAAGGAAAAAGGAGTGGCGCTCTGTCCCACATTGGCCGCCTCCGAAGCCATGGCCATATACCGTGGCTGGAAACCGGGGAGCCTGCCGGAACCGGAGAGGATGGCCGAAAAGAAAAGATCTTTTCAACTGGCCTTGCAAACCGGCGTCACCATCTGCATGGGCGGCGATGCGGGCGTATTCGCGCATGGCGACAATGCAAGGGAAATGGAACTGATGGTGGAATATGGAATGAAACCGCTGGACGTACTCCGTTCCGCCACTTCCGTCAATGCCGGTGTGTTTGGATACGACGACCGGATCGGGCGGATCCGCAGCGGTTTATTAGCCGACCTGGTGGCCGTGGAAGGTGATCCGTCAACCGACATAAAAATGACCCGGAAGATGAGATTCATTATGAAAAACGGGATTATTTATAAACAATGAGCCCGGACCGGGCATTGACGTTTGCCCTGCTTTACCGGGACCGTAAACCGGCCATAATTACACTTATTATTCTCCCCCTACTATCCTTAACTTAGACTACTAAAATCTATAACATGCCGTCCAGGATCTTCCAACCGATTTTTGCTCTGATAGCACTGCTTGTATCGTCCGTTGTAATTGCCCAGGACGATATCTCCTATAAACTTCCTCCAAAAGATATTGCCGACATGCTCCTGGCCAAACCGGCGCCGGGTGTGAGCATCGACCAGAAAGGAGAATGGATGCTGCTTATGGAAAGCCACAGTTATCCATCCGTGGAAGAACTGGCCAGGCCGGAACTGAAAATCGCCGGATTGCGGATCAACCCGGCCAATTTCGCCCCCAGCCGGCAGAATTTCATCAGTAATCTCTATCTGAAACATATCGGTTCGGGAAAGGAAATGAAAATTACCGGACTGCCGTCCCCGCTTTTTGCATCAGCCGTCAACTGGAGTCCGGACGACAAAAAAATCGCCTTCACACACACTACATCCGCCCGTGTAGATCTTTATGTAATTGACGTGGCCACTCAAAAAGCGGTTAAAATAAATAAAACGGCACTTAACACCATCAGCGGCGGTGTTTTCTGGTATGATAATAACACCCTGGTATACCGTACAGCCCCCAAACCCGCTACGGCGGCACCACCCAGGCCGGCTGTTCCCAGGGGTCCAACCGTACAGGAGAATTATGGTAAGGCCTCGCCGCGACCCACTTTCCAGGACCTGATCAAAAATCCGTATGATGAGGAACTCTTTGCCTTTTACGCCACCACGCAGCTCGTAAAAAACAGTAATGGCGCAGAAACCAAAATCGGTCAACCGGCTATTTACAGCAGCGTGAATGTTTCTCCCGATAAAAAATATATGCTGCTTCGCAAATTGAAGAAACCCTTTTCCTACACGGTTCCGGCCAATGGCTTTCCGGCCGAAGTGCTGATCGCGGATATGACCGGCAAACCGGTTAAGCAACTGGCCGATCTCCCTTCCTCCGAAACCGCACCGGGAGGCAATGATAATGTGCAATTGGTGCCACGCGCCTTTGACTGGCGCGACGATGAACCCGCCACGGTGATTTGGTGCATGCCGCTCGACAGCGGTATGATCAGGAAGAATGTGGAATACCGGGATGCCGTATATGCTCTTTCAGCTCCTTTCAATATGGCATCAAGGGAGTTGTTCCGTACAAAAATGCGGTATCGTGGTGTTACCTGGGGAAATGAGGGACTGGCGCTTGTTGTAGAAGGACTGACCGGGAAACAACTTACCCAGGTGGACCGCTATAATCCCGTTACTGGCGACCTGGAAAAACTTATGACCCGCAATACTACTGATGCTTATTCGAATCCGGGTCAGCCTCTCACAGCCCCCAACCAGTTCGGCAGAAACGTGCTGATGACCACCGATAACGGCAATAAGATCATTTTCAACAATACCACCGGCAGTTCCCCAAAAGGAGACCTGCCCTTCCTGATGAGCTACGATGTGCATACAAAGAAAGCGGATACGCTATGGCGTTGCATGGACGGGGTCTATGAATTCGTAGTACGATTGCTGGATGCGGATAAGCTTACCTTTATAAGCCGCAAGGAAACGGAAAAAGATATGCCGAATTACTGGCTTAAAAATTTAAAGCTCCGCATAGCCGACCGCCAGCTGACCCAATTTAAAAATCCTTACCCTCAAATAGAGGGTGTAACGAAAGAAAAGATCAAATATAAAAGAGCCGACGGGGTTGACCTCACGGGTGATCTTTATCTTCCCAAAGGTTATAACAAGGAACGCGATGGCAAACTCCCCGTCCTGATCTGGGCTTATCCCGCCGAATACAATTCAGCCGCCGACGCGGCACAGGTGCGGGGAAGCGAACACCGGTTCACCCTGATCGGCGGAGGATCCCCGATCGTATATGTAACCCAGGGATATGCCATATTCAACAATGCCGAAATGCCGATCGTGGCAACGGGCAAGGATACAAAGCCCAACGATAATTATATTGAGCAACTCGTCATGAACGCGGAAGCGGCCGTTAATGTGCTGGATTCGCTCGGTGTGGGCGATAAAAACCGGGTGGCCGTGGCCGGACACAGTTATGGGGCCTTCATGACCGCCAACCTGCTCGCGCATACCAAACTCTTCAAAGCCGGTATCGCGCGCAGCGGCGCTTACAACCGGACCCTTACGCCATTTGGTTTCCAGAATGAAGACCGCACCTACTGGCAGAACCCGGAACTCTACAACCGGATGAGTCCCTTCAGTTATGCGGATAAAATAAAAACCCCACTTTTGCTTGTACACGGTGAAATGGACAATAACACCGGTACCTATCCCATCCAGAGTGAAAGAATGTTCAACGCGGTAAAAGGACATGGCGGAACGGTGAAATACCTGAGCCTGCCGTATGAAAGTCATGGTTACGTGGGCAGGGAAAATCTGCTGCACCTGTTATATGAACAACAGGCATGGCTGGACAAGTATGTAAAGAACGCCGGGAAGCAAACGGGGAAGGAAGAGAAGAAAGCTTTTTAAGGAAGCCGTATCAGAATTGCGTAATGAATAATTTATTCAACGAATCCGATGTTTCCTCCATCCTGGAGCGGATCGGCCGGCTGTCGGCCGGTTCGCAGCGGCAATGGGGTAAAATGGATGTAAGCCAGATGCTGGCGCATTGTCATGTTTCCATGGAAACCGCTATGGGTAAAAATGTCATTAAACGGGTATTTATCGGGAGGATCATCGGTCCGCTCCTGAGAAAAAAAGTACTGGGAGAAAAGCCATTTGGTAAAAATTCACCCACAGACAGGAGTTATATTTTTACGGGTCCGCTTAACCTGGAGGAAGAAAGAGCCAAGCTGAATTCATCCGTAAAAAAATTCCTGGAAGGGGGTCCCGCGGGCTGTACCACCCATCCCCACCCGTTTTTCGGTCATTTCAGTCCGGAAGAATGGGCGGTCTTTCAGTGGAAACATCTTGACCATCACTTGCGCCAGTTTGGCGTGTAAGTTTTCATTTTCCATTCTATGGAACAATGAGTGATTGGTTCAACCTGCTGTTAAATAAATTTGGAGGAATCAACCCCGGTTCTTTTCCACCCATTCAATGATCCCTGCCGCATCTCCCGGGGCGAACCAGGTGATCTCCTTATCCTTTTTGAACCAGGTCATCTGGCGCTTGGCATACTGGCGGGTATGGGTCTTGATTTCGTCTACCGCCTGCTCCAATGTTCGATTACCTTCGATGTACCCGAACAGTTCGGCATAACCCACCGTTTGTAATGCATTCAGATTTTTATACGGAAGAAGCGATCGCACTTCTTCGATCAACCCCTTTTCTATCATACTATTCACCCGTATATCGATCCGCCTGTTGAGTTCCTCCCGGGGTAATTCCACTCCAATTTTAATTATGGAGAATTCCCTGAATGCCTTTTCTCCCTTACGAAAGGAGAGAACCGAACGGCCGGTGGATTCCATCACTTCCAGCGCCCTCATCATCCGCTGCGGGTTCTGAATCTCCCCCAATGCATAAAAAGCCGGATCCTTTTCCCTGATCTCATTTTGCAACCAGGCAATACCTGAATGCTCATAATTGGCGATGATCCTGTTTCTGACTTCAGGTTTCGGATCGGGTATCTCATCCAGCCCTTCGCTAAAGGCCCGGATATACAATCCCGTACCGCCGACCATTACCACCATATCATGATGCAAGAAAAGTTCCCGTACTTTTTGCAGGGCGTATTTTTCAAATGTTATGGCTGTAACCTCTTCATGGATGCTATGGGAGGCGATAAAATGATGCGGCACCTGTTCCAGTTCTGCTTTCGTGGGTCTTGCCACGCCGATCTTGAGTTCCCTGAAACACTGCCGGCTGTCGGCGGATATGATCTCCGTATGAAAATGGCCTGCCAGCCGGATGGCCAGCGCGGTCTTGCCCACGGCCGTAGGCCCGCAAATGATAACAACGTTTTTTTTCAATGGAAATAATAAGAATTGCCAATGCCCAATACCCAATTCGCAATTTTTAGTTTACAGGCTATACAAATTGCGAAGGCCCGTACATCGAACATTGATAATTGAGCATTGAACATCTTTATACTTCATCCTCCTCTGTCGCGGCGCCCTCTTCCCCCAATCCGACATCCTCCCCTTCCTCGTCCTTCTCCCCGAACCCTTCACCCACCTGCGAGAGATCATATTTCTCTTCCACATCCGCGAATTTTTCACCGAGCAGTCCCTTGGTGCCGTACTGGCTGGGCGCGATACCTTCGGTGCGGGAAACGGATGGATAAGCGACCTTGGGATTTTCTTCCTTCGACACATTGATCAGTTCCACCAGGAAAGTCCAGTTTTTATTGAAATCGTACTGGTAGATGAACCGCTGGTTGGGATCGCGGATCTCAGACCCTATCGGGGTCTCCGCCATGATCAGCGGCGGCGCTTTATATTCTTTATCATAGAGTTCAAGCGAGATCTCCCTGCCCCGCTGCCAATGATCATTGCTGCGGTAAAAAGTGGCCTTGTGCTTATTGTCAAACTCGTAGCCCTTCAAAATCGTTTCATGCAGGTCCCTGAAGGATTGCGTATGGCGGATCACCACGTCACGGTACACGCTTTCATCCTCTTCAAAATAGACCCTGAATTTTAAGATTGCCATAAGCGAATTTACGACTTAGCCGCCAATACCTCCCGGCCGCCTATTGATTTTTGGGTTTCAGCCCCATTTCTTTTCCTTTCTCCAGCATAAAGGCAAAAGCGGCCTCATACGTGTTGGGTATGACACCGTCCAGCATGGCATCTTTCAGTGCGTCCTTTATTATTCCCACGGGTTTGGAAGGCGGCAGGCCAAAGGTTTCCATGATGATTTCCCCGGTAACCGGCGGCTGCCAGTTTCGTATATGATCCTTTTCTTCCACTTCCCGGCAACGCTGCCGCACGAGCAGGAAATTCTCCAGGTAACGCCTCACCTTCAATTTATTCTTTGACGTAATATCCGCCTCGCAAAGCAGCATCAGGCTGTCGAAATCATCGCCGGCATCAAAGAGCAGGCGGCGGATGGCCGAATCCGTGATATTCTCCTTCGTGAGACTGATCGGCCGCAGGTGCAGTTCCACCATTTTTTTCACGAAACGCATCTCTTCGTGCAGGGGCAGTTTCAGCCTGGCAAAGATCTTCGGCACCATGCGCCCACCCACCACTTCGTGACCATGAAAGGTCCAGCCATGCCCTTCCTCGAATTTCTTGGTGGCGGGTTTGGCGATATCATGCAAAACGGCGGCCCAGCGCAACCAGAGGTCATTGGTGTTGGCCGAAAGATTGTCCAGTACCTGGAGCGTATGATAGAAATTATCCTTGTGACCCATCCCGTCCTTGTATTCGGCGCCAGCGAGTTCCACCATGGGTGGAAAGATGATCTTCAGCAGACCGCTCCGGTACAGGAGGTCAAATCCGACGGAAGGTTTTTGGGCGGCGATGATCTTATTCAGTTCATCGGTTATGCGTTCCTGTGAAATGATTTGGATACGGGTCGCCGAGTCCCTGATACCCTGCCAGGTTTTTTCTTCGATGGTGAAGCCCAGTTGGGTGGCGAAACGGATGGCCCGCATCATCCGGAGCGGGTCATCGCTGAAAGTTTGCAGGGGATCCAGCGGGGTCCTGATGATCTTATCCTCCAGGTCCTTCAACCCGCCGAACGGATCGATGAGCTTACCCTGATCCTCTTTTTGCAGACTGATGGCGAGAGCATTGATCGTAAAATCGCGCCGGGCCTGGTCGTCTTCGATGCTTCCGGGTTCCACATCCGGTTTCCGGGAATCCGGATGGTAGCTTTCTTTTCTTGCTCCCACAAATTCCAGGTCAAACTCTCCGTTTACCCGGATATGCGCAGTTCCGAAATGTTTATAATAATCCACTTTCGGTACGGGATGGAATTGCCTGGCCGTCTCAGCCGCCAGCGCGATGGCATCCCCCGCACAAACAAAATCCGCATCCCGGCACTCCCTGCCCAGGATCTTGTCGCGCACAAATCCGCCGACCAGGTATGTTTCCACACCCAGCGCTCCTGCCGCCCGGGCCACACTATCCAGTATCAGCTTTTCTTCCTGTGTAAATATTATTTCCATGCGAGCTCCAAAGATAACTACGGAGAAAGAAAGAGATACCGAAGATCCAATTCCCGGAAAAACTAAAGATTACCATTCCATAAACTACCTCACGCCACACGTTATTTACTACGATCCCCCTTCCACTGCATAATTGCTCGTCTGCCCGACTGCACGGTTGCCCGACTGCATGGCTGTAAGGCTGCACGGCTGCACGACTGCCCGACTGCCCAACTGCCAGGCTGCCCGGCTGGCTACTTCCTCAAAACAACCACCCTCCCATTCTCCCACTTGATAACAGACGATGGCGCACGCAAAACGTTATCATCCTGACGGTAGTTTACGATATAGTCAACAGCCTGCCTGATCTCTTCCGCAATTTCGCCGTAGATCCGGGGAGCAGGCGATCCCGAGATATTGGCCGATGTGGATACAAGGGGTTTACGAAACCGCCTGATCAGGTGTTTGCAAAATGCATCATTACAGATGCGTATGCCGATACTGCCATCGGCTCCCACCAGGCTGGAAGCGAAACCGATCGCGCCTTCGTAAATCACGGTCGTGGGTTTCTCGCAGGTTTGCAGGTAATCAAAAACAGCCAGGTCGGGCGCGGCGGTGTATTGCAGCACGTCGCGTTCATCCGCCACGAGAACGATCATGGCTTTTTCATCCGGCCTTTTTTTAAGCGCATATATTTTTTGCACCGCCTCCTCGTTGGTGGCGTCGCACCCGATACCCCAAACCGTATCGGTGGGGTAAAGGATCAGTCCGCCTTCCCGGAGTACCCGCAAACAGGGCTCTATATCATTTTCAAAATCCATCATCCGGCTTGCATTTTTTTTAAAGCCTTCTGTACTTTCTGAACAATCATCGCTTCATCCAGTTGCAAAATACATTCAGGAACGCCATATACCTTGCAGGCGTTCCTGACACAGGGTTCGCAGGGCAGTTTCCCGAGACGGATATCGGTTCGGTTGACTTTGTTATAAGGTGCCGTATTCCGTTCATCATCCGCTCCGTGCAGCACAACCGTATGTGCCCCGCAGGCATTGGCCAGGTGGGCGGGACCGCTGTCGGTGGTGAGCATCACGGCCGCATGATCAAACAAATCCGTTAACTGGCTGATCGTCGTAGTTCCCGCCCGGTTCAGTATATCCTGTTTATCCCTCAACTGGGAATATACCGTGTCCACGAATTCTTTTTCTTTCGGGCTCCCGACCAGGATGATCTCACCCGTTATGGCGGCCCGGAGCGCGTCAATAATTTTTACTGCCTTTTTTTCCGGGATCCTTCTCGATGATGCCTCTGAATTGATATTGACAATCACCGGACTTCTTTCCCCTTCCATTAGGGATGTAAGCAGGATGACCGGGGAAGGCATTTTATTTCCGGAGTATTGTTGCAGGAGATCCATGTATTCTTCCGCCCGGTGGAGGTTTTTTTTCTTTACGTATGAATCGGTAAGCAGGATGCTTCTTCCTTCCTTCCGGTAACCCACCCTTTTTTTGGCGCCGCTGGCAAACCCCATCACCGCCGCGGAAAAAGAATCGGGAAGGCTGAAGTACAGGTCGTATTTTTTTTGCGAAGCGACCATCCTGCCGAATTTCCAGGCGCCCCGCAATCCCGGGTGATCTTTCTTTGAAAAGAGGTAGCGCCGGTCATGCAATGGAAACCGGTCAAGCAGTTCCTCCATGCCCTGTTTAACAATGAGGTCAATGACTGCCGTCGGAAATTCCTCCCGCACGGCACGTACAAACCCGGAACACATGACCATATCGCCAAGCCAGTTGGGAAGCCGGATGAGGATGTTCATACCGGCAAAGTACCGGCTATTTCATCAACCGCGGAAGCGGGCTGATCAAATTAATTTATGTTTGTATAAAACAGACCGATGGAACTGAAAGGATTGATTAATGAAGCCTGGTCCGACAGGGAATTACTGAAAGATGCCGTTTACAACGATGCTGTGAGGGCTGTAATGGAAGATTTGGACAAAGGGCGGTTACGCGTGGCCACCCCTTCTGAAAACGGCTGGATGGTGAATGAATGGGTGAAGCAGGCTATCCTGCTTTATTTCAGCATACAGCCAATGCAGACCTGGGAACTGGCGCCTTTTGAGTTCTATGATAAAATGCTGCTCAAGAAAAACTATGAAGAACTGGGAGTTCGGGCCGTCCCCCATGCCGTGGCCCGCTATGGTGCCTACCTGGCTAGAAATGTGGTGTTGATGCCCAGTTATGTGAATATCGGCGCCTATGTGGATGAAGGCACCATGGTAGATACCTGGGCCACGGTGGGCAGCTGTGCCCAGATCGGGAAAGGGGTCCATCTCAGCGGAGGAGTCGGGATCGGAGGTGTGCTGGAACCGCTGCAGGCTTCACCGGTGATCATAGAAGACGGCTGTTTTATCGGCAGCCGCTGTATCGTGGTGGAAGGAGTGATCGTGGAAAAAGAAGCGGTGCTGGGCGCCAACGTGGTGCTGACCCAATCCACTAAAATAATTGATGTCAGCGGCCCGGAACCCGTTGAAATGAAAGGCCGGGTGCCTGCACGGAGTGTGGTGATACCCGGATCTTACTCCAAAAAGTTTCCGGCCGGTGAGTTTGGAGTGGGCTGTGCCCTGATTATCGGTCAGCGTAAGCCAAGCACCGACCTGAAAACAAGTTTGAATGATGCTTTAAGAGATTTCAACGTTTCCGTTTAGTGCCTTATATTTGCACCCCCTAAGCCCGGATGGCGAAATTGGTAGACGCACCGTCTTCAGGTGGCGGCGCCGCGAGGTGTGCTGGTTCGAATCCAGTTCCGGGCACAAGATCCCTGGTTTAATACCGGGGATTTTTTTATCACTATTTTCTTAGCCTTTTACACCGAATTGATGTGCTGGTTCCCTGCCTGACGGCAGGCAGGGAATCCAGTTCCGGGCACGAGACCCTGATATTTATGTATCGGGGTTTTTTATTTATTATAAAACCTCCACCCTGTTTGCTGTTCCCTGCTCAATGGCTGATTGGTGAGTATGGCCCGCAGCATCTCCACCGGAAGATTATTCTCATGCAGGATGGCATCATGAAATTGCCGGTAGGTCATCTTTTTCGTATCCACCAGTTCCCTTTTCAGCGCCATGAATTGCAATCCGCCGATCAGATAGGCGATCTGGTAAAGCGGCCCATATCCGCCGGTGAACGAGCGCCGCACTTCTCCTTCCGCATTCGCCCGCTCATGCCCCACCCGGTCGACCAGGAAGTCGATGCATTGCTGAGGCGTCCACTTACCCAGATGATAGTTCAGTGAAAATATGATCCGGGCACAGCGGTGCATCCGCCAGAAAAGCATCCCGATCCTTTCTTCCGGGGTCCTGGGAAATTTCATGTCCCACAACAGCAGTTCCCAGTACAGGGCGTTCCCTTCGGTCCAGAACGGCGTGTCAAATTCGCGGTAAACCTTATACCGGTTATTCATGAATCCCTGCAGGTGATGCCCCGCCAGCAATTCATGATGCACGGTGGATCTTGAAAAAGCGGGGTTGTTGCCCCGCATGCTCATCAACTTCTCTTCGTAGCTCATGGTATTCGTCGGGTAAGAAATGATCAGAGAAGTCCCGCCCAGGAAAAAAGGGCTTACCCTTTGCCGTTCGGGCGACATCATATACATCCCCCACCCCTCTTCGGACAGCGGCGGGAGGGTGAGCAGGTCATTCTTTTTCAGGAATTCTACCGACTGTTGGTACAGATCATACATGGCTTCCGGTTGTTTTCCCGGCGGCACGTAGGAACGCTTTACTTTTTCCTGTGCGGCTTTCCAGTCATCCCCAAAACCCATTTCACGCGAAGCTTTCAGCAGTTCCGCATCGCACCAGGCGAATTCCTTATTGGCGATCTCCACCAGTTCATCGGGTGTATAAGCGATAAACTCGAATTTCAACTGCCGTAACAATTCCTTGTTACCAATCGGGTTCCCAATGATCCCGCTACCGTCATCTTTTTGAGAACCCGCTTTCCTCCCCTTTTTCCGTATGCCGGTGGCAAACAGGTTCAGGAGACTGTCCGTTTCGCCGTAGGTCGCCGGCACCCACCAGGAAAACAGGGGATCGTACCCGTTATAAAAATTAAAATAATCTTTTAAAAGCTGCTGCAGGGCCCTGGCGGCATCGGACGCAAGCGTTGCCTGGGATACTTCAAGGCTATCCATGTTTTTCAAACCGCCAACCGACTTACTCAATTCCCTGTTCACTTCATTCAGTTCACGGGCCACCGCCTCCCCGTTGACGGAGATCCCCCTTCGCCGGGGTTTGTATAACGCAAAGATTCTCTCAGAAAAAGGGAGGAATGATTCAACCTGCTCATAGTTCTTTTGCTGTTCCAGCAGCTGGTATTGCTCGCTTTCCAGGTTACGTTTAAAAAGGATGTAGTCCACCTTGCCGTTTACACTCATTTTCTCAAAGGGCAATTTTCTGAGCCGGTCGATATACCCGTCTATCAGTTCCAGCAACCGCTGTCTTCTTTCCGGGGAATGATATTGCGTGATGGAGGGGTTCACCCGTCCCTCCTCCTGTCCGCCGGTTGAATAAAAACGGAGGATAGTGGACCGGTCAGCTTTGTAATGCACCATTATATCTGTCATTTCACTGGCCTGCAGGTAAAGATCCGGGTTCACCGTTTGCGCGTATAATGGAACTCCGGGTATACAACTGCCGCTACATAAAAACAGCAGCCATGTAATGATCGATTTCGGGTTCATGACGGGGGATTTAATTGGATGATCGTTTGGGGAGCTACCGGTTCAAATTATGTGATTTATTTGAGAAGGCGAACCGGCAGGGTAAATTCATGACCGCGTACAGCGGCTGCTTATCCTACCGTCAGCAGGCTGCAACCCCTGATATCACTTCCGTCCACCCGGCCCAGCACTTCGAATTGTCCGTCCGGGTAAGCCTGTCCGGCGTCATCGGTAGCCAGAAAACAGCAGGAATACACATTGGCCAGGTCGATCACATTGATGATCCCCTTTCCTGAACGGGTGACCGTAAAAGGATCCTCCTCATCCCGGAGCACTATTTTCATCCAGGGCGGACAGGAAAAAATGCCACCTCCTTTTGAATAGGCCTGTGTAAGTAATTCGGTCATTCCGTACTCGGAATGGATCACCGGCAACCCAAACGCTTTTTTCAGTATATCATGCACTTCCTCCCGCAACAGTTCCCTTCTCCGGCCCTTCATACCGCCTGTTTCCATGACAATGGTATTTTGTAACGGCTGGGGGAATCTCTCAGCGAGGTCGAGTAAGGCGAAAGTGACACCCAGTAAAAGTGTTTTCTGCCCTTTCGCCTCCAGTTCTTTTAAAACGGCTGGTAATTTTTCCTGATCGTTTAAATAAAAACCGCTTTGGGGATGACCGCTTGCCTTAATTAACTCGTCCGTCATGAACACCAGCGAGGATCCTTTTCGTTCCAGATACGAGGGCAGCAAACCGATAATGCACCATCCGTTCACCGGGCCATAAAAGAGTTCGAAACTGCGGGTGAAACTTTGCCGGTAAATTCCCAGGTCTTTAACCAGGTGCCGGCTGTTCACGGTGCCGGTCGTGCCGCTGCTTTCAAAGACGGCCTCCGGTTCAAAAACCGTGGTCTGCATCTCCTTCGTTTTAAAGAACCGAACCGGTAAAAAAGGGACTTGTTCTACCGTTTCGACAGCTGCCGGGTTCACCTGCAGGGCCTCCAGGAATTGTGCGTAAACGGGGTTATGCAGGGCCTGGAATCGGAAAATCTCCATGGCCGTGGCCTCAAACCCATCATCACGGAGGTTAAAAATTTTATGATACCATTGGCGTACCAAGTTCTCCCATGTTGGTAAAAAATGTAAATTTGTTGACACTCAAACAACCCCGATGAAAAACAGGTTTCTGCTGCCCCTGCTGCTCGCGATTCTCGTTGTTTCCTGCAACAAAGATAAGTTCAAAACAGAGCCGCAGGTGACGATCAAATCGATCACCCCCTCTACGGTTTTCAACGGCGATGTCATCACCATCAAGGGCGACTATACCGACGATGAAGGGGACGTGGATTCCGTGCTGATCGTATACAAATGGTATAACGGGAGCACAGAAATTCCCATTGATACACTCCGGTACACATTTGCCCGTCTGAACCTGCCCGATAAAACAAGACAGGCGGATATACAGATCAATTTCGAATACAATACCAATAATATACCCGATATGGTACCGCTATCCGGGGTCTCCTTACGCGATACCACGGCCAGTTTCGGACTCGTGCTGAAAGATAAAAAAGGACAGCGGAGCAATTATAGTGAGTCGGATAAAATAAGGCTGAAGAGACCCTGACCCACAGCTTGAAATGGCTTAAACACTTACTGGCCTTCCTGGTTTACAGCAATCTTTTTATTGCCAGTTGCGCCGTGCTCATGACCCTCCACAGCGCCCGGTTGCTTACCGGGTCGGATCCCGGACAGGCCCTGCTCCAGTTTGTATTCTTTTCGACCATCTGCAGCTATAGTTTTCATTATTTTTTTACCACGAAGTCACTGATTCCTTCTCCCCGGATCCACTGGCAGGAGAAATACAGGTATGTACTGCTGTTTTTATTCTTCGCAGGACTGGCAGGAGCACTGCTGAAATTTCTGGAATTAAGGGAACACTGGCCCTGGCTGGTTCCGGCCGTGGTGGCCACTTTTCTATACTCAGCGCCCAAACTGCCTCATCCGTTGTTCCGGCAACTGCGGAAAGTGGCGATTGGTAAAACCATTTTCCTCGCGTTTATCTGGATGTATGTAACCACGGTTCTGCCTGTAGTCGTAAGCGGACGGGGCTGGACGAATTCGTTCACCCTTTATGCCATCAGCCGTTTCTTTTTTATTTATTGCATCTGCATTCTTTTCGATTACCGCGACCGCGCGGACGACCGGGCCGAAGGCGTGAAAAGCCTGATCACTTTTTTGTCCGACAGAAACATCACCCGGCTTTATTATTTTTCATTACTGGTTTATGTATCCTGTACCTTCCTGGTAACCGGGAAGCTTTTCAGCGAGACACAGGCCCTGTTTCTCCTGTTGCCCGGCCTGGTGCTGGCCTTCCTGTATAATTACGCCCGTCGGCATTTCTCCGACATACTGTATTATGTATTGCTTGACGGGCTGATGGCGCTCTCAGCCCTGCTGATGCTTGTAGCCCGTATTTGATTATTTTTGACGAAATAAGACCCGAACATGGCAAAAGCAGGAACAGCCCGGAAAAAACCGGGTACAAAAGCTAAGAGATCAGTACTTACCGGTATTTCAATCGACTTCCTGAAAAATTACATCAATAACGCCTCGCCGGTGGGTTTTGAGACCTGGGGACAAAAACTCTGGATCGAATACATCAAACCCTTTGTGGATACTCATTATGTTGATCCCTATGGTACCGCGGTGGGCATCATCAATCCCGGTCACCCGTTCAAAGTGGTGATCGAGGCGCATGCCGATGAGATCAGCTGGTTTGTGAATTATATCACAGCCGATGGATTGATCTACCTGAAAAGGAACGGTGGCGTGGATCACCAGACGGCTCCGGCATCCCGCGTCCATATCCATGGAAAAAAGGGAATCGTAAAGGCCGTATTCGGCTGGCCGGCCATTCATACCCGCATTTCCAACCCCGATCAGAAAGAGCCCATACCCAGAACGGATAATCTTTGGCTTGATTGCGGCGCAAGAAACAAGAAAGAAGTGGAGGAATTGGGTGTGCATATCGGCGCGGTTGTTACCTATGCAGATGGCTTTGACGAACTCGCCAACGGCAATTATATCGGCCGGGCCTTTGACAA
>CAYRHU010000029.1:34284-40428 GCA_964424155.1 uncultured Chitinophaga sp. | reverse complement strand
GTAGGATAAAGCCCAATTAACCAATTAACCAATCAACTAATTAACCAAAATCCATAACTATCTTCGCACTATGATCACCGTGAACACGATACTGTTCTTCCTCCTCACCCTCCTGCTCATGGCCTTTTTCGCCGGGATCGAGATGGCTTTTTACAGCGCCAACCGGCTGAGCCTGGAAGTACGGAAGAAACAGGGCGGGACGACCATGCAGATCCTTTCCCGGTTCATCGAGTCGCCGGCCCGCTTCCTGGGAACCACGATGATCGGGTTCACTGTTTTCCTGGTCTTTTTTTCTTTGCAGATCAGTACCGTGATGAGCCCGGTTTGGGATTATATCGGGCTAAACCTGACTTATGTGCGGCTGGTAGCCGAAATAGGACTGGCTACATTCGTGGTGCTGATTTTTGGCGAATTTATCCCGCGGGCCATTTTCCGGGCGCACAGCAATAACCTGCTCGTTCGGTTTACCTATGTATCCGATTTCTTTTACCAGATGTTTGCTCCCATTGCCACCGGGCTGATCGATCTCAGCGAGTGGTTGCTGAAATATGTTTTCAATATCCGGCTCGACAAACACAAGGAACCGATCAACCGGAGCGACCTGAAGAACCTGTTCCAGCCCCGGGGCGAGGACGAACGGCAGGAACGCAATTCCCAGTTGCTGGAGAACGCGCAGGAATTACCCAAGGTAAAAATCCGGCAATGCCTGGTGCCGCGGAAAGAGATCGTGGGAATCGAAAGCACGGCTTCTGTGGAAGAGCTCAAGCAAAAATTCATCGAAACCAAGCTCAGCAAACTGGTCGTTTATGAAAATAATATCGACCATATCACCGGCTATGTACACCAGCTCGAAATGTTCCGGCGGCCCGAAACCATTCAATCCGTCTTGCTGCCGATTCCTGCTGTACCGGAAAGCATGAGCGCCAGTGACCTGATCAGCAAATTCACCCGCGAACGAAAAAGTATTGCCTGGGTGGTGGACGAGTTTGGCGGCACCGCCGGCATCATCACCATGGAAGACGTACTGGAGGAGCTGTTCGGCGAGATACATGACGAATACGATGTGGAGGAATTTGTTGAGAAACAACTGGCAGAAAACGAATACATGTTCTCCGGCCGGCTTGAGCTGGATTACCTGGCCGAAAAATACGGTTTTGATTTCGGCGAAGAGGAATCCGAAACACTCTCCGGCTATATTATCAATTACCACGAAAAGATCCCCGGCCTGAAAGAACGCATCATCATCGACGATTATGAATTTGATATTATGAATGTGAGTGATACGAGGATTGAGACGGTGAAGATGAAGAAACTGAAGTAGTTGATTGGCCGATTGGTTAATTTGTTAATTGGTTAAATGGTTGATTAGGCTTTAAAGCACTTAGTTTTCTATAGTTTTATTCGGCGTAAATCCAAATGTCTTTTTGCACTTAATAAAACCGGGATTTGTTAAGACCCTCCGGTCTATAGGACCCAATTAACCAATCTACCAATTAACCAATTAACAAACCTTTCACCCCTCCTGCTTCCTCTTTCTCAAATAGCTATATAGCCATTCAATTTCTGCAGCAGAAATTCCTGTTTTTGCTTGAATTCGAAGTATAATGACCCTGAAATATAATCTTCATCCAGGGCGCTGGACAAATGATCATAGGTTTCCAGCAGCGATCCCCTGGCAATTCTGCAAAAATGGATGGCTTCCTGGTAATGATACCTCCCATATCCTTCGGCAATATTGGACGAAACAGACCGAGCGCTGTCTTTTATCTGTGCGGTAAGCAGGAATTTTTCATCCCGGGGAAATCGCCTGGCCGTTGCTGTTACCTGTTTCCTGAATTCCTTTGCCAGCAGATACACTTCCAGCGTATCAATAGTTTGCATGATCCGAGTAATTTAATTCCCCGTTTTGTCCAATAAATGCAACTGAAAATTACCCTTGCCCGGAATAACCACCAATGTATTTTCACGACAACTTCCTGCTTTTTTAACGCCAACCTGCGACAAAAAAGGAGTCTCAGCACTATAACACCCATTAACCAATCCCCAATTAACCATTTAACCAATATACCAAACCCCACCAAACATAACGGGATCTTAACCCCATAGGACCTAATTAACCAATTAACAAATTAACCAATTAACCAAACCCCAATATCTTTGCGGCATTCCAAACCATGGCACTACTCGATTTTTTAGGAAAGCGCAAACAGCAAAACGAGGAAGGCGGCGAAATGTCCTTTATCGACCACCTGGAAGAACTGCGCTGGCATATCATCCGCTCGGTAATCGCGATATTGATCGGGGCCGTGGTGGTTTTTATTTTTATCCGGGATATCGTGGACAAGATCCTGTTCGGTCCCACCGATAAGGACTTTATTTCCTACAAATGGTTCTGCGATCTCAGTCACTGGCTCGGCCTGGGCGATACTGTATGCGTGACGCCGGTGGAGGCCCGGTTCCAGAGCAATACCATGACGGGACAGTTCATTTCCTCGTTTACCATCGCGTTCATGGGCGGACTGATCGTGGCCTTTCCCTATGTGTTCTGGGAATTCTGGAAATTCGTGAAACCCGCCCTTTCCCCGCAGGAGAAAAAAAGGACAAGGGGGATTGTATTCTGGGTGTCGCTGCTGTTCTTCGCCGGGGTGTTTTTCGGATACTTCATCCTCACCCCCTTCATGGTGAATTTCTATTTCAATTATACCCTCAGTGATAAGGTGGTTGTCTTCCCTAATTTTTCGGATTACCTCGAAAACCTGGTTTATACCACCGTGGGTATCGGGGTACTTTTCCAGATGCCGTTGCTGATCATGGTCCTGGCCAAAGTGGGTTTTATCACGGCCCGTTTCCTGCGCAAATACCGCCGCCATGCCCTGGTGATGATCCTGATTGCCGCGGCCATCATCACCCCCACCACCGATCCCTTCAGTCTCACGATCGTGACCCTCCCGCTTTACCTGCTCTATGAAGCCGGCATTACCATTGCCGCCCGGATCAACCGGAGGCAGGAGCGGGAATCGAAGGAGTGGAGCTGATTCCGAGTCGGGAGTCGGGAGTCGGGAGACTGGAGTCGGTCTTGCCCGCCGAAGCCATAGCGAAGGCGGGAGTAGGTTTCCGGTAGTTCAGAGTTTCTTAACTTTGTGGCTGGGTGCCAGTGATCAGTATCAGGCACCCATATCAAGCTCAAAAAACAATAAACGACCCGCTCCCGACTCCCGACTCCAAACTCCAGACAATTATGCATTCTCCCTTCAACCTCCACAAACCCATCGCAATCGGCAGTGACCATGCCGGGTATGATTATAAGGAAGACCTGATCTCTTTCCTGGAAGGGAAGGGATTGCCCTTTGAGGATTTTGGTACCCACAGCAAGGATTCGGTTGACTACCCGGATTTCGCGCATCCTGTTGCGTCCGCGGTGGAAAACGGGAGGGCGGCCTTTGGCATCCTGCTTTGCGGAAGCGCCAACGGGGTGGCCATCACGGCCAATAAGCACCAGGGTGTACGCGCCGCGATCTGCTGGGGAGAGGAACTCGCCAAACTGGCAAGGGAACATAACGACGCCAACATCATCTGCATCCCCGCGCGTTTTGTGCGTGAAGGCGACGCGGAGAGAATGGTGGCCCTTTTTATGACCACCGAATTCGAAGGCGGGCGTCACCTGCGCCGCGTGGAGAAGATCGCCTGTGCCTGACAAAAACCGGTCATCCAATTTTCAACGCCCCTTTCCCTAAAGGGGTTTATTTTTAAAGCATTATATACAAATACAATTGAATATGAACGTAAAACGACTGATCGTATTTTCCGCGCTCTGTTTACCGCTTGTTGTAACCGCACAGAAAAAAGATAAAGCAGTTATGAAAGCTGCCGCCAGCATTACGGCGGAGGACATGAAAAAACATTTGTATATCATCGCCGGCAAGGAAATGGAAGGAAGGGACACCCCCTCACCCGGTCTGGAAAAAGCCGCCGATTATATCGAGGCGCATTTTAAATCACTCGGTCTGCTGCCGGGAAATAAAGACAGTTACCGTCAGTATTACCCGCTGTATAAAGATTCGCTGATTGGATCTTCATTGAAAATAAATGGCTCCGCATTCGAATTAAACAAGGATTACCAGCCGCAACCCAATAACTACGCCGCGGAAATGCGTTTCTCGGAAGCCGTGTTCGCGGGGTATGGCATCGTGGACGGCGAGCTGAGAAATGATTACAGGGACCTGAAGGTAACTGGCAAACTGGTGATCATCCTGGATGGCGTACCTGCCGACTACAAACCGTCACAAACCGGCAGGAACTCTCCCGCCAGCGCATTTGCCAAAATGGAAGCAGCGATGAACAAAGGGGCGGCCGCTGTGATGATTGTTTATAACAACTTTCCCCGCAGGGGAGGCACCGGTACAGGCAACTGGAGCACGAGCGGTGGTTATAGAACCTCTCAGCCTCCTTTTACCTTTACTATTTCCCCCGATGTAGCGGCAAGTATCATGGGTGAAGACGGAAAAGACATTTTCAATAAAGCAAAGTCAGGTACACTGATAGCCAAAACCTATCCCGCACAGATCGATATGGGTTATGCGAAGACCACCAAATCAACCCGGGTATCCAACGTGCTGGGTCTCCTGGAGGGTACGGATAAAAAAGATGAATACGTAGTGCTCACGGCGCATTATGATCATGTCGGCAAAAGAAATGATACCACCATTTATTACGGCGCCGATGACGATGGCAGCGGTACTACCGGCATCCTTGAACTGGCGGAAGCCTTTGTAAAGGCCAAAGAAGCAGGCAAGGGGCCGCGCCGGAGTATTTTGTTCATGACTGTGAGCGGGGAGGAAAAAGGATTATGGGGCAGCCGTTATTACACGGAAAACCCGGTTTACCCGCTTGACAAGACAACGGTCGATCTCAACATCGACATGATCGGCCGCATCGGCACCGAATACCTCAAGGACAAGGACTCGGTCAACTATGTTTATATTATCGGGGATGATAAGATCAGTACCGACCTGGCCGCGATTACCGACCAGGTGAATAATTCCTACATGAAGATGAAACTGGACAGGAAATACAACGATCCCAAAGATCCCAACCGTTTTTATTTCCGCAGCGATCATTACAATTTCGCCGAAAAAGGCGTGCCCATCATTTTTTACTTCAACGGAACACACGCCGATTATCACCGCCCAACCGATACACCCGACAAGATCAACTACCCGCTCATGGCCAAAAGAGGACAGCTGGTTTTCCATACCGCCTGGGAAATGGCCAATCGCAATGAAATGCTGAAGAGGGATATGAAGCTGGAGAAGCCGAAGGGGTTTTAGTTAATTTGGTATTAGTTAATTGGTTAATTGGGTCCTAAAGTGCTGGGATTTCTTATTAATTCCCAGGTTAAAAATTGTTTTAAAACAATTGTCATTACGCCGCATCAAACGCTAAAAACACACTGTAGTATAAAGCCTAATCAACCAATTAACTAATTAACTAATTAACCACTATACTGGTAGATTAGAAATTAGTCCCTCTCGTGCAGGGATTACGTATTAATCCCCCGGGTTAAAATTGTTTTAAAAGCAATTGTCATTACGCCGGATCAAACGCTAGAAACACACATTAGTATAAAGCCCAATTAACCAATTAACTAATTAACCAGTTAACCACCACCCCCCACCCCCATTAAACCTTGCCCATCCCCCGCAGTCTACTATCCTGAACCCGTTTTTAACCCAAACAACCTCTATATGAAAACAAAACAGATTTTCAGAGCCGCGATAATGTCCGGCCTGCTTTTTCTTGCCTTATCCTTTAACAATAACGCCGCTGCACAGCGCCGTGACCGGATCGAAGACCGCTATGACCGCCGCGAGGATATCCGTGACCGCAGGGAAGACATCCGCGACAGAAGGGAAGATATCCGCGATCGCCGGGAGGACCGTTGGGATGCCAGGCATCATGGAGGCATCCTGGACAGGCTCGAAGATATCCGGGACCGCAGGGAAGACATCAGGGATCGAAGAGAAGATGTGAGAGACCGGAGAGAAGACGTACGTGACAGAAGGGAAGACCGCTGGGACCGCAGGCACTAAACCCCCTGTCCCCCTAAAGGGGAGACTTAGATCGATGATTCATCCTATTTATCAA
>CAYRHU010000029.1:16807-34184 GCA_964424155.1 uncultured Chitinophaga sp. | reverse complement strand
ACCCCCTGTCCCCCTAAAGGGGAGACTTAGATCGATGATTCATCCTATTTATCAAATACTCCTAAAGCATTAAGCCTCCGCATCGGAGGCTTAATGCTTTAGAGAAATTTGTTACTTGGTAGCATATTAGACCTAAGTTCCCCCTTTAATGGGACAGGGGGTGAGAACAGGGGGTGTTATTTACCACCCCAACACCCACGCAAAAATCAGCGGCGCCACGATCGTCGCGTCGCTCTCCACGATGAACTTGGGTGTATTGATATCAAGTTTGCCCCAGGTGATCTTTTCGTTGGGCACTGCGCCGGAATAAGAACCATAGGACGTGGTGCTGTCACTGATCTGGCAGAAATAACTCCAGAAGGGCACATCATGCCATTCGAGATCCTGGTACATCATCGGCACCACGCAGATCGGGAAATCACCGGCGATACCGCCACCGACCTGGAAGAAACCCACCCCCTTGCCGGAAGAGTTGTTGCGGTACCAATCGGTGAGCCAAACCATATACTCAATGCCGCTTTTAACGGTGGAAGCCTTCAATTCTCCTTTCACCACGTAACTGGCAAAAATGTTGCCGGTGGTGCTGTCTTCCCAGCCCGGCACCACGATGGGAATGTTTTTCTCGGCAGCGGCGACGATCCAGCTGTCTTTGGGATCGATCTCGTAATACTGTTTGAGATCTCCGCTTAAAACCACTTTATACAAAAACTCATGCGGGAAATAACGCTCCCCCTTTGCTTCGGCATCTTTCCACTGTTTTACCAGGTGTTTCTGTAAACGGCGGAAGGCTTCCTCTTCGGGAATACAGGTATCGGTGACCCGGTTGTAATGATTTTCCAGCAGGTCCCACTCTTCCTGCGGGGTAAGATCGCGGTAATTGGGTATGCGTTTGTAGTGGGAGTGAGCTACGAGATTCATCACATCCTCCTCAAGGTTGGCGCCGGTGCAGCTGATGATGTCCACCTTGCCCTGCCGGATCATTTCCGCAAGGGAGATACCCAGCTCGCCGGTGCTCATCGCGCCGGCCAGGGTGATCATCATTTTACCGCCCGCTTCCAGGTGCGCCTCATATCCTTTGGCGGCATCCATCAGGGCGGCGGCGTTAAAATGGCGGAAATGGTGCCGGATGAATTGTGAAACGGGTCCTTTATTCATGACTGACGATTTAAAGACCGCCTTCAGATCACAATACCGTGAGACTATGCGGCTCTGTTTTTCGGGTTATACCCGAAAAAAGAGAACTGCAAAAATAGTGTATTGTATAAATAAAAAAGTTTCCCGCCTGTGCGGGAAACTCCTAAAAAACACATATTGAATGAACTTATTTTCTGGACTTCTGCACATCCAGGATATTACCACCGGCGTCATACTGCACTTTATAGGTTCGGCGGTTCGTATCCAGGCGAAGGAGATAGCGGGTGCCGTTGCCATTTGTAATCTCACTCACTTCGATAACATCGGCGCTGCTGTATCGTTTTTCGACCGACTGCGTAACGGCCAGGGGTAACTGGCTGTAGAAAATGTTGCGGGCGCTTCCGTACAGTTCCCCCTCTTCGCTGAAGTACGCCTCGGAGCGGTACCCGCTGAAAATAAATGTGGCCTTGACGAACTCACCCGTATTATCCCATGCGATGAGCTGGGCGCCGGGGAATTCTTTTTTAAATGCGATTTTTACTTCTTCACTTACCGGATCAGGGATCCCGGCGAACGCGGAGGCCGCGGTAACTGTCAGCACGAGCGACAGTGCGATTAACGTTTTTTTCATGGCTTAAGGTTTAATAGTTAATGCTGTTTGACTATAACGATTCAAATATAATCCGCAGTGAGAGCGAAGACAAGCGAATTGTGTCGGGTGGAAGAGCGGGTCTATTTGCGGCAGGCAATGTTAAATGCATTAACGTAGATCAGTAAACGTAAACATTCTCCGCGTGTAAATACAAAACCCCGTCCCGTGAAACGGGAGCGGGGCTTGTTTTACCACACACCAAAACTGTCTTGCTCTTCTTTTATGCGGAGCCTGTTATCAGGCTTTTTTTACCTTCTTATAATTTTCCCAGTTTTTACCGTCAGTGGCTTTGAGTACGATCTTCTGGTCCGCGTCTTCCAGCGTGATATAATAGGAGGTGCCGTCCTGGTTGGCCACTTCAAACAAATCGGTTACCCAAAATTCGCTGTGATTTTTCTTCAGGTCGCTTTGCAGGACCAGGGGAAGATCCGTGGGACTGATAAAACGGGTCAGACCCAGCAGGTCGCCGTCGATACTGTAATAAGCCGACACATACTGGTCGTGATACTTGAAAGATGCCTGGTAGTAATTGCTGGCAACAGTCCAGGTGATATCCTTTGCGGTAGTAAATTCTTTTTTGAATGCATCGCGGACTTTGGCATTTACTTCCTCTCCTTCAGGCGCCCCTGTTCTGTTAATAAGGTTTCCGGCCCATGCTGCGCTGAAACTGCCTGCGGCAATCATCAGCGTTAAAATGATCTTTTTCATAAAAAATGTTTTAAATCGATTTTTGGTTTTGTGGTTCTTTTAATGTGACGATTCAAAGGTATTGCGGGTTACAGGCGGGCACAAGCCAATTATGTCCAATGGACTGCTCCGGCGATTAATGGAGCACAGTGTTAAGGATTGTTAACAGAGCTTATAAAAAACAGCCGCCGGACACCTGTAAATACCGGTCATCATCCGCCTTGTGGAACCTATAAATTTTTTTCCCGAGGAATTTGGTGGTTTCAAAAAGTATTTAGATATTTGTCTAAATGTTTAATTACAGATCGTCGCCATGAACTCCGTTTTTAAAGCACTGAACGACCCCACGAGGCGGGAAATCCTGCAGTTGCTGCAGGAAAGAGATATGACAGCCGGTGAGATCGTGGAACGATTTAATATTTCCGGGCCGAGTATTTCGCATCACCTCGACCTGCTGAAGCAGGCCAAACTGGTGGTGGCGGAAAAAGAAGGGCAGTTTATCTATTATTCGCTCAATACGACTGTAGTGGATGAGATCATGAAATGGTTCCTGCAATTCAAATCAAAAAAGAAATAATATGAAAAGGTTGCTGAACATCATCATCTGGCCGGTTATGGCAGCCCCGCTGGTTTACCTCGCCCTTGTCTGGAATAAACTCCCCGAGCAGGTGGTCATGCATTTTGACTGGAGCGGTAAGCCTGATCGCTACGGAAGCAGGAATGAACTGCTCGTGCTCACGCTGGTCATGACGGGTTTTACCCCTGTCCTGTATTTCATTCTCGCCAATATTTACCGGATAGATCCCAAACGAAACGCGGCGGAGAACAAGAACCGTTTGCGCAGCATGGCCTACGGGCTGGTATTTTTCATGTCGGCGCTTTCCTGCATGATCATCTACAGCAGCTCAAAGGGGAATATCAGTTTTAATACGGGTCTCATTCTCGCAGGTACCGGTTTGCTCTTCGCTTTCATCGGCAACTATATGCATAATATCAAGCCTAATTATTTCGCGGGATTCCGGCTTCCCTGGGCGCTGGAGAATGAGGAAAACTGGAAAAAGACCCATGCCCTGGCCGGCAAACTCTGGTTTGGCGGCGGATTGCTGCTGGCGGTGATCTGCATTTTCCTTCCGCCCAAAGCGGCGATGGTGATCTTTATCACCGTTATGATCATCATTACGGTCATCCCAATCATTTATTCATACCGCCTGTACAGGGAACAGAAAAAAACAGCTGCTGATAAATAACCCTCAATATGAAAAAAACATTTCTTTTTTGGCTCCTGGTCCTGACAGCGGCAAAGGGCATAGCCCAGCCGGCATCGAGATTTATTGGCACCTGGGAAGGCACCCTGCAGGTAGGCGTTGAACTGCGGGTAGTGTTTCATATCAAGGAAGACGGGGCCGGTGGTTTCATCACCACGGCTGACAGCCCCGACCAGTCAGCATTCGGTTTGGAATGTGACAAGACAACCATCCTCGGTGAGGAAGTAACCATCAGCATGACGGAACTGAATGCACTCTTTAACGGGAAGATGCTGAGCGATTCCATTATCCAGGGAATATTAACCCAGGGAGGCGAATTCCCGTTGACGCTGAAAAAAACAGATAAGGTAGCGGTACGAAAAAGACCGCAGACACCCCAACCGCCCTTTCCATATAAAAGCGAGGATGTGGTATATCCTGGCGCAGCCAACGGGCTTCGTATCGGCGCAACCCTGACTATTCCCGAAGGCGCCGGACCTTTCCCGGCAGTAATACTGATCACCGGTTCGGGTCCGCAGGACCGGGATGAAAACATATTAGGCCATAAAATATTCGCTGTTATTGCCGATCATCTCACAAAAAAGGGATTCCTCGTACTTCGTGCCGATGATCGTGGCATTGGTAAAAGCACCGGCGATTTCAGCAAAGCGACCAGTGAAGATTTTGCCAATGATGTTAACCGCAGCCTGGATTACCTGTTAACCCGACCCGAAACGGATAAGAAAAAAATCGGGCTGATCGGGCATAGCGAAGGTGGTATGATCGCCCCCATGGTGGCCGTAAAAAGAAAGGAAGTGGATTTTATCATTTTGCTGGCCGGTCCGGGTGTACCGGTCATGGAACTGATGGCCGAACAAAACGAAGCCATTGCCCGTTCATCGGGAGTGAGTGAAAAGGCGCTGGCAGAAATCAAACCGCTGTTCAGGCAGGTGGCCGGCTCCATCCTGGACGCGCCCGACAGTATTTCGGCTATGTCCAATACCACCCGCATTATTGAAAACTGGTACGCGGAAAAAGATAGCCTGGTTTTGCGGGAACTGAATATGGCGACCACCGGGCAACGAATTGATTACGTAAAAGCCATGGTGCATGAACTCCAGTTGCCCTGGTTCCGTTATTTCATGCGGTTTGATCCCGGTCAGTACCTGGTGCAGCTAAAATGTAAAGTACTCGCCCTGAACGGCAGCAAAGATGTACAGGTAATCGCGCGTCAAAACCTCCCGGGGATTGAAGCCTCTTTAAAGAAAAGCCGTTCGAAGAATTATGAGGTGCACGAACTTCCCGGGCTGAATCATCTCTTCCAGGCCTGCCGCACCTGCACGCTGAATGAATACGGGGAACTGGAGGAAACGATCTCCCCGCTCGCGCTGGAGATGATCAGTTCCTGGCTGGAAAAAAACTAACGTTAAGGTACAAGGCACAAGGTACAAGGCACAAGTATTTCCTCCGTAGATTTAGCGAAGGAAGGGCAGCACCTTGCAAACAGCAGGAAATTTATTATCCCAAACGACCCCCTTGTACCTTGTTCCTTGTACCTTGTACCTTTCTTATGTAACTTTCGACATGAATTACCTGGCCCACGCATACCTGTCCTTCGGCCATCCCGGCATCCTTACCGGCAACATGATCAGTGATTTTGTAAAGGGCAATAAAAAATTCCAATACCCGGAAGAAGTGCAGCAGGGGATTCACCTGCACCGGATGATCGACCGGTTTACCGATGAACACAGGGCTACGAAGGAGGCAAAGGAAGTATTTCGCCCCGCCTATCGTTTATACAGCGGCGCCTTCGTGGATGTGGTGTATGATCATTTCCTGGCCAATGACGGGTCGGAGTTCACCGAAGCCTCACTTTTCAATTTTTCCAAAGAAACCTATGCCGAGCTCGACCGGCAGGCCGGGTGGATGCCCGACCGCTTCGCCCGGATGTTCCCGTTTATGAAGCAGCAGAACTGGCTGTACAACTATCACACCCGCTGGGGCACCAAAAAAAGCCTGTACGGGGTGGTCCGCCGGGCCGCCTATCTCGATGATCACGAAACCGCTTATCAAATTTTCGAGGACCACTACCAACTGTTGGCTGATTGTTATCGTCAGTTCTGGGCAGATATAAGGCCTTATGCAAAGGGCCTGTTTGATGAATTCAGCGGTATGCAGGCACGGGCGGGTATATAAGGTCTGTGTTCACTTGGCTAAATCAATTATTTTTGCGGAACTCAATTAAACATTTATTAGTCATGAGGAAATTTTTTGTGTTACTGATCTTTTTTCAAATGGCCTTTTTCTGCCTGCTGGCACAAAACAGTAATATGCCCCCGGTCGACAAATCTCCGATGGATATGAGCTACTACCCGGTGAATTACCCGGTATTGAAGATCCAGGATAAGGTAACGGAACCCCTGGCCGCCAGGGTGATTTACAGTCGTCCGCAGAAAGCCGGCCGGACTATTTACGGCGGACTGGTGAAAAACGGCGAGATATGGAGACTGGGTGCCAATGAAGCCACGGAAATTCAATTCTTTCGCCAGGTAAAGATCGGAGGGAAAAAAATAAAAGCCGGGCGTTATACCCTTTATGCGATCGTAAAAGAAAGCGGCTGGACTATCATCCTCAACAAGGAAACCGATACCTGGGGGTCTTTTAAATACGATCCGAAAAAGGATGTGGTCCGCACGGATGTTACCTTGCAAAAAACGGATGGCCCCGTGGAGAACATGACGATGTTCTTTGAGAAAACCGCCATTGGCTGTAACCTGGTTATGGCCTGGGATAATGTAAAAGTGGGTTTACCGATCAGTTTCTGATTATGAAAATAAATTTCACTCCGGTTCTTGCTGTTCTCCTGCTGATCGGGTGCAACGATAAAAAGGAACCTGCACCCGGGCAGGAACAACCCGTTGTAAAAACAGACAGTATTATTACCCCGAATGCGGTTGCCCCGGCCAATGCCTATGCCCCCGTGGATATTTCGCCCATGGACATGAGTTATTTCCCGGTTGAGTTTCCGATTGCCAAAATGGGAAAGAAGGATACGCCCGGACCCCTCGCCCGGGTTATTTACAGCCGTCCGCACCTGCAGGGGCGGCATGTATTCCACGAAGTGCTGAAATATGGCGAACCCTGGCGGCTGGGAGCCAATGAATCCACCGAACTGGAATTATTTAAAGACGCCCGTATCCAGGAAAAAGAAATAAAGGCGGGACGATATGTCATGTATTGTATCCCCCAGCCGAAGGAATGGAAAATAATCCTCAACAGCAATACCGACAGCTGGGGATTACGGCCGGACCCTTCAAAGGATATCGCTTCATTTATCGTTCCGGTAATCACCACTTCCACTTCACTGGAATATTTTACCATGGTATTCACTCCCGCGGAAAAGGGCGCCGAACTGCTTATGGCATGGGACAATGTGGAAGTGCGGTTACCCATCAGTTTTTGATGACCGCTTCTCCTTCCAGCAGCACATTCAATTAATGACTTTGCTTGCCGGAATAGTTGGATATTTACAGCATGTGCGGTATCGCCGGAATCATTCAAACACCACCCCCTTCATTCGAACATCCTGAACTTCACAAGATGACGAATGCGCTGGCCCACCGGGGACCGGACGGCGAGGGGCATTGGTCCAATGAAGACGGAACCGTGCAACTGGGTCATCGCCGCCTGGCCATCATCGATCTTAGTCCTGCCGGGCAACAACCCCTGTCGTACATAAACCGTTACCAAATCATTCATAACGGGGAAGTGTATAATTTCCCCGAGTTGAGGGAGGAACTCCGGAAAAAGGGATACAGCTTCCGATCCGGAACCGATACCGAAGTGATCGTGGCGGCCTATGATTACTGGGGAGAATCCTGTGTACAGCATTTCGACGGGATGTTTGCCTTTGCCATCTGGGATGAAAAGAAAAAAGAATTGTTCGCAGCCAGGGATCGTTTCGGGGAGAAGCCGTTTTTTTATTATTACGATAATCACCGCTTTATATTCGCGTCGGAAATAAAGGCGCTCCGGGCCGCCGGTTTACCCTGCACGCCCAACCGGAAAATGCTGTTCAATTTCCTGACGATCGGGTATACCGGCAACCCCGATATCCCCGAAGAAACCTTCTTTGAAGAGATCCGCAAACTGCCTCCCGCTTCTTTTCTGAAATTTTCCTTTCTCTATTTCAGTTTTTCCGTACAGGAATACTGGAACATTGACCCGGAAAAACAGGATAAAAAGATCGGTGAGAAGGAAGCAACCGAACAATTTCACCACCTGTTCCGGGAATCGGTGCGCAAAAGATTGCGCAGTGATGTACCGGTGGGCACTTCACTGAGCGGAGGACTCGACAGTTCCTCTGTGATCGCCACGGCCTGTGACCTGTCCGGACCCCAACCGGCATTCAGCAGTTTTACGGCTTCTTTTCCGGGGTACGAAAAAGATGAATCGGAATATGCGAAACAGGTGGCGGCAAAATTTCACCTGGATGCTCATATGGTTACGGTTACGGGCGATGACTTGCTGGCCGACTGGGAAAAGCTCATACATCACCAGGAAGAGCCATTCGGTTCCGCCAGCATATTTGCCCAGTACAAAGTTTATGAACTGGCGGCGGGGCATCATGTAAAAGTGCTGCTCGACGGGCAGGGCGCCGATGAGATCCTGGCCGGGTATCATAAATACTTTAAGTGGTACTGGCAGGAATTGTTCCGGAAAGGCCGCTTGCGGAAAAGCGGCGAACTGGCGGCGGCCCGGGAAAAAGGGATCACTGAACCCTTTACTTATAAAAATAAGATCGCGGCCTGGTTTCCTTCCTTCGCGAGTATCGTAATGGAGCGCCGTTACCTCCTGAAAGCCATCCGGCAGGAAGACCTGGACAGGGAATTTGTAAAACACCAGAGCCGGGAAGCCTACTATACCCCACCCGACCTGTTTACGCTCAACGGGGCGCTGCATTTTAATTGCTTTACGCATGGACTGGAGGAGTTGCTTCGTTTTGCCGACCGCAACGCGATGGCGCATGGACGGGAGATCCGGCTTCCTTTCCTTTCCCACGAACTGGCCGAATTCGTTTTTTCATTGCCTCCTGCATTTAAGATCCGGAACGGCTGGACCAAATGGTTGCTGCGCGAATCCATGAAGAACCTGCTGCCGGAACAGGTAGCATGGAGAAAGGATAAAACGGGGTTTGAACCGCCGCAAAAAGACTGGATGCGTTTACAACCGCTGCAGGAAGCCATCCGGGAAAGTAAAAGACGGCTGGTGCGGGAAAAAATACTTAAGCCGGAAGTCATGGACAAACCCGTTCTTCCTTTGGGGGCACATGATCCGGATAATTATGACTGGCGTTATTTTTCCGCCGCAGGGCTTTTCCGGTAAGTTTAATTCAGCATCTTTGCAGGCCTAACGGGATAATTATGAAACCAGCTACCAAATTCATTCATGCCGGCGCCCTGCCGGATCCTTCCACCGGCGCCATTATGACGCCCATTTTCCAGACATCCACTTACGTACAGGAGGCGCCGGGCGTGAACAAGGGATTTGAATACGCCCGCAGCCAGAATCCAACCCGCAAGGCGTTGGAGGAGGCCCTGGCCATCATAGAAAACGGGAAATTCGGCCTGGCTTTCAGCAGCGGGGTGGCCGCTACGGATGCCGTGATCAAACTGCTGGCACCCGGCGATGAAGTGATCTGTGGCAACGATATGTACGGCGGCACGTACCGTCTTTTCACCAAAGTGTTTGAAAAGTTCGGGATCAGGTTTCACTATATCGATCTTACCCGTACGGAGAATATTAAGGAATACATCAATGAGAGAACACGACTGATCTGGCTGGAAACACCCACCAACCCGCTGATGAACGTGAGCGATATCGCCGCCATCACGGCGCTGGCAAAGGGTAAAAATATTCTCGTGGGCGTTGACAATACATTTGCCTCCCCGTATTTGCAGAACCCCCTCGATCACGGGGCCGATATCGTAATGCATTCCGTGACCAAGTATCTCGGTGGTCACAGCGATGTGATACAGGGCGCCCTGGTGATGAATGATCCGGAACTGAGAGAAAAATTATACTTCCTGCAAAAAAGCTGCGGGGCTGTGCCGGGCCCGATGGATTGTTTCCTGGTTCTCCGCGGTATCAAGACCCTCGGGGTAAGAATGAAGGCCCATTGCGAAAACGGAAGGATCATCGCGCACTGGCTCCGCCAGCATCCCAAAGTGGGGAAAGTATACTGGCCCGGTTTCGAGGATCATCCCGGTCATGCGGTGGCCAAAAAACAAATGCGTGATTTCGGCGGCATGATCTCCTTTGAGCTGAAGAACGACAGCGTGGAAGAAGCGCGCCGGGTTCTATCCTCCACCCATCTTTTCTCGCTTGCGGAAAGCCTTGGCGGTGTGGAATCGCTGATCAACCACCCGGCCAGTATGACCCATGCTTCTATCCCAAGGGAAGAGCGGATAAAGAACGGACTTTCCGATTCCCTGATCCGCCTCAGTGTGGGGATTGAAGACCCGGAAGATCTTATTGAAGATCTTAAAAAAGCAATCGGGTAAGATAGTTGCTCGTATTCGAATGGGAAAACAGTTAAGTTTTTTTTTAGTTCGGTTATTCGTTTCTGTTGTTAAAGGATGGTGAAAAATCTTTTGCCATTTCCGCGCGGGATCTTCAACCCGTTCTATCTCCCATTCATATAAAAGAAACCTCAATTCATTACGGAATTCCTTCACTTCGCCGAACCAACGGTACCATAAGGAATTATTTTGCGTTAACTTTTGGTAATAAATTCAAAACCATTAAACACTTATCATGAAACGTGTATTTGCATGGGCGGCATTTTTCACCATCCTGGCCTTTCCTTCCTGCTCCAAAGAAAAGATAACCGGCAGCGGGCCGGTCATAACGGAAACGCGTAATCTCTCCGGCTTTAATTCCGTATCCGCGGCGGGCAGTACAAATATTTTTGTTACCCAGGGGGCCAATTTCAATGTTGAAATAAAAGGTTACAGTAATCTTCTCCCCTATTACGAAACCCTGGTGACCAATAATACGCTCCGGCTTGGATTCAAACCGGGCGTAAATGTTAAAAACGATAACCTGGAAGTGTATGTTACCCTGCCTTCGCTGAACAGCCTTTCCCTGGCGGGTTCGGGGGATATCAGAACATCGGGTACATTCAGCGGGAATACAAACTTTAAAGCAAGCATTGCCGGTTCGGGGAGCATTTTTTTCAGCGACGGGACCGCGCAGCAATTCAATTCCACGATCGCCGGCAGCGGGAATATCTACGCCCTGGGCATGGCCGCCCAAAAAGCCGATGTCAATATTGACGGAAGCGGCAATACGGAGATCAGCGCCGCCATTGAGTTAAAAGTGAGGATCAGCGGCAGCGGGAACGTGTATTACCGGGGCACGCCGGTCATTTCCACCCAGATCTCGGGCAGCGGATCGGTTTTACCCCGCTGACAACTGACCGGTTGTCGTAATTTTATAAACAGGTAACCACCGGAACGGAGTCACCTGTTTTACAATGAATCACTTTATCAAATCGCTTACCGGCCTGTTCCTTTTATTCGCATTATCCTGCTGCAGCAATCAGGATAAAAAGACCGGTGGCGTTCCGCTGCCGGACCGGTTGGCCGGTTATTATAACGACCATAAACACGACAGTATTTTTTATCTCTTTTCAGAAGAGATGAAAGAAACCCTTCCGCTGCGGAAAACACGGGAATTCTTTTCGCAGTTGCAGAAGAACGCGGGCAAACTGGAGAAATACATCCTGGTAACCCGTAAGGAAAATTTTAACCGCTACCGTGCAGAATTTACCAATGCCTTTCTCTGGATGGACCTCTCGCAGAATTCATTCGGCAAGATCGACGGGCTCCTCTTTACGCCCTATGACGGTCCTCCCGACACCAGCAACTTCATTCGTAACAAAACCCCTTTGTCGCTTCCTTTCAGCGACGAGTGGTTCGTTTTTTGGGGAGGTGATACAAAAGAGCAGAATTATCATATTATATCGCGCTCCCAACGGCATGCAATGGACCTTGTCATCACGGATACCGGTCAAAAGACCTACCGGACCGATGGCCGGACCAATGAAGATTATTATGCGTTTGGCCGGCCGGTGCTGGCACCCTGTGATGCGGAAGTGACTGAAATGACCGATGGAGTGAAAGACAATATTCCCGGCGAAATGAACCCGGAACAACCCACCGGCAATACGGTACTGCTGAAATCGGGAGAGGAGTATCTTTTATTCGCGCATTTTAAGATGAATTCGATCCGGGTCAAACCCGGCGAAAAGGTAAAAAAGGGACAGTGGCTCGGGCTTTGCGGCAATTCGGGGAATTCGTCCGAGCCACACATACATTTTCATATGCAGGACCGGCCCGGCATGGAGGGCGCGAAAGGAATCAAGTCTTATTTTAATAATTTACTGGTGAACGGCGTAGGCAAGACCGAATACTCGCCGGTAAAAGGAGAAAAGATCCGGAATGCCGACTAAACTGAATGTGAAGGAAATCGCCGCCCTGCTGAACGCGAAATCCAGCCAATACAACAATCCGGTCTTTATCCAGGATGACCCGGTTTCTGTGCCGCACCGGTTTTCGGGGAAGCAGGATATCGAGATCGCCGGTTTTTTCGCCGCCCTCTTCGCCTGGGGCAACCGGGCTACGATCATTGCGAAAAGCAATGAACTAATGACGTTAATGGATTGGTCTCCGTATTATTTCTGCCTGCACCACGACCCGGAAGGTCTTAAAAGACTGATGGGATTTAAACATCGTACGTTCAATACCACCGACCTGCTGTACTTTATAGAATTCCTGAAGTATTACTTCACCCATCATAAAAGCCTGGAGACGGCTTTCACGATGCACGGGAACACGATGGAAGACATGCTGACCGGTTTTCATCATTATTTTTTTTCGCTTCCGGATGCACCCCCGCGTACCCGGAAACATATCGCCAGTCCGGAAAAAGGGTCCACCTGTAAACGACTCAATATGTTTTTGCGATGGATGGTCCGAAAGGATGCGAAAGGGGTTGATTTCGGCATTTGGAAGAAAATCTCCCCCGCACAGCTGATCTGCCCGATTGATCTCCATGTAGCCAGGGTGGCCCGCCGGCTGGGAATTCTCCGGCGGAAACAAACCGACTGGAACGCCGCGCTGGAATTAACCGGATACTTGCGAACTTTGGATCCCGAGGATCCGGTGAAATACGATTTCGCTTTGTTTGGAATGGGCGCGATTGAATCCCGGTTAAAAAGATCCCGGCTGGTATAAAATGGAAGATCCCGGTCTGGCATTGGCCATTAAGGAAGAAATGGGACTGAGCCTCCGGTCTGGCGCTTCCCTGGAAGAAATCCGTGCTTCACTGGCTGCTCATATCAATGACCTGATCAATACCGATTTTAATCAACTGGTATCCCTGCTCTACCGGATTGATGTAAGCGAGAATAAACTGAAGTACCTGCTTTCGCAACAAGCGGGCCATGATTCGTCCCGGCTCATCGCCGACCTTATCATCGAAAGACAATTGCAGAAGATAAAATCACGCAAAGAAAGTCAAAGCAATTCCGGCGGAAGTGAAGAAGAAAGATGGTAACTCCGGAATTAAAATAGAATCTGTTATAAAGCAGTGTAGCGCACTCCCGACTCCTGACTCCCGACTCCAGCTACTTCTTCTCAAACATCAGCTCCTGCACCTTCTCCTTGTCTTCTTTTTCCTTTTTGAGGTCGAACATGGTACCGAAAACATGATCCCAAATGGTGGAGCTTACGCCAAACCCGTTATGCTCATTCTTGTAATGATGCAGGTGATGATTCCTCCATAAGGGTTTCATCCATTTAAAAGGCGGGTTCCAGGCATGGATGGCGTAATGCATGGAGCCGTACATGAGGTATCCGAGCAGGAATCCCGGGAAAAACATGAATGCATAGGCACCCAAGACCAGGTACATCAGCCCGAAAAGGGAGGAAGAGATGATCAGGCTGGGCACCGGGGGCATGAATAAACGCTGACGGTCGCGCGGGTAATGATGATGATTACCATGCAGCGTGTACACGAACTTGGTGGCACGGGGCGACTTCGGCACCCAGTGAAAAATAAACCGGTGCGCGATGTATTCAAAAAAAGACCAGAAGAACATCCCGGCAAAGAAAACGAGCAGGATCCGGCCGGTGCTGAACTGGTATTTGGTGGCGGCTGTGTAAATAATAAAACTGAGAATTGGAATATACATTCCCCAGATCACCAGCGGGTTGGCCTTGGTCAGCGCCTCCAGGAAATCGCTTTTAAACAACCGGGCCTGGCCTTTATTATGTATTTTTTCAAAATGCATGGCGCAAAGATAATAAACGGGAATGGTGAATAGGCTATGGTGAAATAGCGTATTTTTTGACGGACCGACTGATTTTAATCAGCTTTTAGCATTTCGTCAACCCGTTGAAATTGATACCCTTTGGATATAAAATATTTTAACAATTCGGGAAGCCGGTTATAGAATTTATCTGTTCGCCCGGAGTCCGTACCGATGTGCAGCAACAGGATGAATCCGTTCAGTCCCGCGGACCTGCTTTTGTCAAATGCCAGTATGGAACTGAATATGGCTTCGCTGCTCCGGTAATTTTTATCGGCCGGTGTTGTATAGTCGGCATGACTGATGGTACCGGGTGTATAATTGACCAGCTGAAGCCCCAGTTCCTTTGTCCATGTGGCAATAGAGTCGTTGTACCATTCGTAGGGCGGTAAAAAAAACGGAGCTGACCGATGCGGGATACCAAATCGACCCATTTCGTCGTAATTCGCGAGCAGGTCATTTCGGAATTGATCCCTTGTCACCAGCAGGCTGTCCCTGTTTGTCCAGTCGCAGTACAAAAGATGTTTGTCAGAATGGGGCCCGATATAATGTCCCGCCTTTTTGAGGCTTTGAATGATACGGGCGAATGCGGCATTCCTGAAAAAATCGCCGGTAAAAAAGAAAGAGGCCCTGATTTTATTTTTTTTCAGCGTCTCCCGGATGAACGCTCCGCCATCGGCGTATTCATGCCCGGTAAAGACAAGGGCGATCTTTTTTCGCGTGCTGTCGCCCCGGGTTATGGCCCCGCGATACCGGCTCAGGCCCCCTTTGGAAACGGGGGCTACCGCTTTTTTGGGCGGTTCTCCGCCTCCTTTGCGGCCAGCAGGTAAATCAGGGAAGCGGTACCGTCCATTGTAGGTTCGTTAGTACTGTAATCCCCGTAATCATCATGATAAACGGCGAGATCACTTTGAAAAGGCGCATATACATCCGGGTTATACAAACGGATTCCGATAAGGCCTTTGTAAATACTGGTATATACCGGGCCATCCACCAGGCCCCCATCGATAGGATATTTTTTAATATGGGTAAAAGCGGAATGCGGATCCACCGGCGTATCGCCCCGGGCAGGTAACCCATACACCATCGAGGTGCCCCATGGATTGCAGCCAAAGAGCCAGTCGAAATTTGCCTGTTCCAGTTCCGAAAAGGCAGCATCCCCCGTTAACCGGCGATACCATAAACACTGTATCGCGAAGGAAGTGGTGAGATTATTGCTGCACCAGATAAAAGGAACACCCCGGTAAAATGCATTCTCCCGGGCCTTTTTCCAGACCCGGCTAATTCCCTCCCTGTAATACCCGGTGATCGTATCCTGGTTCTTCCAGAAATTATCAACGTATTCTTTTGGGTAGCCCGCTTCCCTTACCGGCCCGTTTACTTGTTTTTTTAAACGCGTTGCCAGTTCATAATGACCGGCATTGATGAACGGGTACCACTGGTAATGCTTCGCGGTATCCGTACCCAGCCAGGGAGTGATCTTCTCCTGTTTTGCATAATCCACGGCGCGGGCCAGGTAATAGCCATTGTCCACACTTCCCTTATTATTGTTAAGCATGGTATGAATAGAAACGGCGGCCAGTTCCATATCATCGGTCCAGTTATCTTCCGCGTAGATATAGGGTGAAACAACGGAAACGGTTTGCGTAACGCCTGGCTTTTTCAAACCATACTGATAGGCGGAGATCGCCTTATCATAATAAGTACCTCGTTCATCTGATCTTTTAAAGACACTGTCGTTCTGCACCAGGTAATGCGCCAGGGCGAAAGCGCTGGCGAATTTTCCCGCCGTGGAAGAGGTTCCCGTGGTATTATTCATGAATTTTCCCCGCTGTTGAATCTCCCCGTTGATAAAATAAACCGGTCGTTCATAACCTCTTCGGTACTGTGAATCCTGCCCCGGCATCCGCATGCTGATATGATCGCGGTCGTCGGCGATCTGGCTAAACAACCAGTCGTCTTTCGGATGCATTTTCAATAACCACTTCAATCCCCAGCGGGCTTCATCCACCACATCGGGCACGCCGTTTACGCCTTCCAGCCCGTTGGCCAGCTTTTCATCGCCGAACACACCTGGAAAATCGCGGTAAGCCGCCAGCAGGTGCCAGGTGGCATTGGCGGATGTGCTGCTGTACTGGAGATAATCAGACGCGTCGTGCCAGCCACCCACGACATCGATTCGCGTACTGTCGGGGATCCCTGCTTTTTCTCCGTAGAGCACATACCCGTCGTGCGTATGACAACTGTCCTTTAAATAGGGATTGAACCCGGTGCGCTGCTGACGCATATAACGCAGGCAAAAATCAGCGGCCCCTTTATAGACATCAACACCAATTTCAAACTCAGGTGATTGCACCCCACCGGCCTTCAGATAATATCTTCCGGTTTTTTTAAAGGATGAGAAATTAAGCCGGTACGTTTGTTTAAATGGCCCATAGTACCCGAATGCTTTACCCGCTTTGCCATTAGCCACCACTTTCCCGGTAACCGAATTAACCAATTCCCATTTGACTAATTCCATTTCTCTCTTACTGCACCAAACGGCCACCTTCACCCCACCGGGTGTATAGCCCAATTGATTAATTCGGATCCATGCTGCAGGCTCCTCATCCGGAAGAAATGCCAGAAAGGGCAGACAAAAAACGGCTAACCATTTTTTCATTCCCCCAATTTACAAACAAGCGCATTAACTTAGCGGCCTTAATTGAACCGCGATATGAAACTTGTCACCTACCTGAAGGAAGAAAGAGAACAACTCGGCGTACTGATCAATGACATGATTTATGATATGGATGTGCTGCACCCTGATCTGCCTAACAGCATGAACCTGTTCCTGAACTACTGGGAAGAATATTTCCCCGTGGCGCAGGCCGGGGAACTGATGCTGCGGGAAGGAAGCAGAACCAGCATCAAGGCGGTGCCGTTAAAAGAAGTGCAGTTAATGGCGCCGGTACCCTTTCCCACCAGTTGCCGCGATGGTTACGCGTTCCGCCAGCATGTGGCGGCGGCGCGCCGCAACCGGAAGGTGGACATGATAGCGGAGTTCGATCAGTACCCGATCTTTTATTTCACCAATCACCACAGCATCATGGGGCCCGGTCCCGTTCACTGCATGCCCGATCATTTTGAAAAGCTGGATTTTGAACTGGAAGCGGCCATCGTGATCTGCAAACATGGCCGAAATATCAAAGCCGAAGAGGCGGATGAATATATCGGGGGGCTGATGATCATGAACGATCTCAGCGCCCGAAGACTGCAGATGGAAGAGATGCTGCTGAACCTCGG
>CAYRHU010000029.1:0-16707 GCA_964424155.1 uncultured Chitinophaga sp. | reverse complement strand
AATACGATCGTGGCGGAGGAAACGGACTGGAGTATCCTGAAAAGGAAGAAATAGTATTTTGAACCACATAGAACATAGAGCACATAGCTTAACACATAGAATAACGAAAGGATTATCAATCTAAGTACTTTACCTATATACTATCTGGTAAATCAAAAGAAAAAGTAATTAAACCCACATAGGTTATTATGAGCATAGATAAAACACATAGATTAATTTTTCATTAACCTATGTGTTTTATCTATGTGCTCTATGCCCTATGTGGTAAAATAAACAAGTCTCCTGCTTAAATCACCGTCTTATTCGTCTTCTTCACCGCCGCGCCTCCTTTATTCTTTACTTTTCCCAGGAAGGAATCGCTCACGATCAGTTCTTTGGTGGCATTCACAACTGCTGAACCAACCCCGCTGTTGTTGATATCCATTTTCTGCACTACAAACTCACCCGCCTGGATACTACCCACGCTGCTGCTTTTTATTACGGCATTCTCGGCTTTTCCCGTCAGCTTTACGCTTCCCACACTCTCATTATCCATTTTCAGGGATTGCGCCGACAGGTCGAGGTCAACGGATCCGACACTCTGGTTCTTCAGCCGGAGATCAGCAAAACTCAATGGCTCATCCGAATAGGTGCCTCCCACCATGCTCAGGTCCAGCAGTTTTAGTTTTTTAAAGGTTACGTAAACATTCATCTTCTTTTTGGTGTTGATGTTCACATTCTTCTTCATGCTGATGCTGAGTTTCGACCCTTCATTCTTTACAATGAACAGTTCCTGCAGGTTGTCTTCCGCTTCGATCTTTACCTGTTCCTTATCCCCCTGCGATAAACGGAGGTTGAACAGTCCGCTGGCATCCAGCTCGTCAAACGACTGCACGGTTACTTCCCGGGTAACGAGGTTCCCGCTTCCTTCAATACGTTTCTTTTCCTCTTTCTGGGCCTGTGCAGTAAAAGTGAGGGCCAGTAAGGCAAATAATACAATCCTTTTCATGACTACTTGGTTTTTTAGGTTTTACAAATGATCGCCTCAGAAAGACGAATTTTTTCGTAGAACGAAACTGCGGTCTTTCCTGTTACAGTAAATTTTAAAAAATTAGGAACGGCAGATCCCCGTTTTAAACGGAATACCGCCCGTTCCCCCAACTTTGCGGATATTTGTTCTGTTTCAATCTATTAGATATGATACTGGACCTGGAATCCCTGAAACCCGCGGAAAAGCAATATTTTCTCCAGCATGTGATCGCGCCGAGACCCATTTGTTTTGCCTCCACCATTGATCCGATGGGTCGTGTAAATCTCAGTCCCTTTAGTTTTTTCAACATGTTCTCTTCCAACCCGCCTGTTGTTATATTTTCCCCGGCCCGGAGGGTAAGGAACAATACGACAAAAGATACCCTGCATAATGTGCAGGCGGTGCCCGAAGTGGTGATCAATATTGTTACTTATGATATGGTGCAGCAGGTTTCGCTGGCCAGTTGTGAGTACCCCGAAGATGTGAATGAATTCATCAAGTCCGGGTTTACCGAAGAACCGGCCACCCTGGTACGTCCGCCGATGGTGAAGGAAAGTAAGGTGAAAATGGAATGCAGGGTGCTGGAAGTTAAACCGCTTGGTACGGAGGGCGGCGCCGGCAACCTGGTCATCTGTGAAGTGCTTCGCATGCATATCGATGATTCATTGCTGGACGAAAACAAAAAACCGGATCAGCGGAAAATCCATCATGTGGCAAGACTGGGCGGCGACTGGTATTGCAAAGTCGATGAGACCAATCTTTTTATCGTGGAAAAACCCAACACCCGGCTGGGCATCGGGGTGGATCAACTTCCTGCCACTATCAAAAACAGCAGTATTCTCACCGGGAATGATCTTGGCAAACTGGCCAATGTATCCGAATTACCCGGGATAGATCCTTCCTTTGACGACCCCAACCTGAAACAAATCATTCAGTATTACAGCGTTGACCCCGTGGAAATGGAAAAAGAGCTCCATGCTTACGCCCGTAGCCTACTGGAAAACGGCAAAGTACAGGAGGCATGGCAGGTACTCCTGTCATTGGAATAATGAATTTTTTTACCGGTTTTATCTTGTTAACTTTAGTAAGCACCATTAAACTGCTGTTATATGAGAAAAACAGCCCACTTCCCTTTTTACGTACTACTGTTACTACTCTTCAGTCTTTACTCCTGCCTGCCACAGAAAAAAGTAAATGCCGATAAACAGCAACTGGTTATCCTGGACAGCCAGCTGGTCCGGCACGACACGGAACTGAAAAAGCTCGATGAAACCCGGCAGAATAAAGAGTTGCAAAACGAGATCGACAGCGCCGCCAACAGCCGTATTAAAAAATTCATCGACAACACACACCGGGAGATCGATACCCTCCATCAGGCTAATACGATTCAGATCGGAGAAGCGGTGATCAATAAGGAAGACTGGGATCGCCTGCGTTCCGTACTCTCCCGCACCCGCAGCGCGCAGCAACGGATCAACCAGAAAATTTCTTTCCTGGAAGACCTCATTAACAGGAACATGGTGGTCAAGCTGGAACAGGATGTGCTGTTCGAACCCGGGAGTTACAGCGTTTCGCCCACCGTTGTCAAAAACATGACAAAGATCTTCGAACCCGCGGCGATAGAGATCGACCGGTTCACGAAAAAATACCCTGATTTCCCGCTTTCACTCGTTATCACATTCAAAGGGTATGCGGATGGCACCACCATCGGGGAAGGAAGCGGTCTTTATAATAATCTCCGGGCCAGGCTGGCGCTCTCCGGTCGCGAGCCGGACAATAAGGAACTCAATAAAGAATTGTCCCGCGCCAGGGCGGAAGCGGTCTGGAACCTGTTTAAACAATTTGCCGCATCACGGTCGGATAACGGGATTTATATCCGAAACGTACTTTACCTGTACGAGGGAAAAGGAGAAAGTCTTCCCGATCCGCGTATCAGTGATTACCGGGTGGATGATCCCCGCAGGCGGGTGGTGCTGCTGTTCTGGAGTATATTCCCGGACTGATTACCGGCCGGCCAGCGAATTTCACCGGATATTTTTCTTGTAAGAACATATTTCACGGTCAGGATAAATATGGTTTGATGGTGTAATCAGTTTCCATAAGCAAAGACCTGTTCGTAAAAGAAACCTGTTTTTCAAAGTCAATTTGAAACGGGCTGAAGCCATTCCATCCATCGAATAAAAAAATACCCGGCATCATAAACTAATCAACCAGATAATATGAATAAACTACTCATGCTTATTTTCATCATGTCTGTTACCCTGAACATATACGGACAGGATACTTCCACGGCAACGCAACCTGGCCGGGATTATTACCTGAAGAAAAGTCAAAATCAGATAACGGCATCCCGGATCCTGATGATCGGCGGCGGTGTGATGTTTTTAACCGGCATTATCCTGGTCGCGGATGATGTGGGAGGAATCTTTGACCCGGAAGATAAAGACAATTCCGGGGTAAGTACAGTATTGCTCGTGGGTGGCGGGGCTGCCGCCATCATCAGTATCCCCCTGTACCTGGCATCCAAAAGAAACGCACGAATGGCAGCCAGCCTGTCATTCGGATCAACCCGACTCCCACAAATGGCAAAAGGGAATATACGAACTAAAGACCTACCTTCATTGCGTTTAACGATCCCATTATAAAACCGGGGGTTTATATTATTATTACCGGGGGAAAAGTACCCGTCAGAATTGAATATATCGCCCGGTTCCTGTCAATTTCCGCCGAATACCTTGCGAAGAAGATCCGAAGTTCGCGCTGCTAAATTGTGCCGGATGTTCTTTTCCTCCTTTGCGACAAGATCGAACAGCGCCTGGATGGTTTTCCCGGTGACATGACCGGGAAGATCCGGGTTGGCTTTTTTAAACGTGGTGGGGAAATTATTATAGGTGTTCACCATATCCGCATAGTATTTCGTGGCCTCCAGTTTATCGAGTGAATTCTTAATTACAGGAGAAAAAGCCGCCACCAGCTTATCCGTCGTCTTCAGCCGGAAAAAATGTGTGGCGCTGGTATCCCCGTTTTTTACCAGTCCGATCGCATCGGAAATCGTCATGCTTTTGATCGCATCAGCAAAAATCGGTTTCGCATGACCCGCCGCATCTTCCGCCGCCCGGTTGATTTGCAGGATCGCCTGATCCACTTTATTACCCATACCCATCTTTCGCAGCGTGTTCTCGATCTTCTCTGCATCGGGCGGCATCAGTATTTTGTAAAGCGCGTCTTTGAAGAAACCATCCTCCTTATTCAATTGAAGTACAGCTTTGGCCAGTCCCTGGCCAAGGGCCTCCTTTATGCCTTCACCGGCTTCTGATTCGGTTATACCTGTGTTTGTTTTTTTACCGGTGAGGATGCCGGGCAAATTGATCTGGGAAAAAGACAATGCCGGCGTGAAAAGAATGCCGGATAATGCCAGGATGATAATGCGTTTCATGCGGGTATGATTTATACTTTCTGCAAGATACAGCCCGTTGCCTGCCGCCGGAAACGGGCGTCCAAATTTGACGTTTTTTTAAGTCAATGGTTGCACGAAATAACGCGACTCCGTGATAATCAGTTCCATTTGGCGCCGAACACTTTTCGTAAAAGCTCGGTAGTGCGCGCGGCGATATTCTGCCGGATATTCAGTTCTTCCTTTGCCACCAGGTCGAAGAGGGCGTCGGTGGCTTTCCAGGTGACAAAGCCGGGCAGGTCGGGATTCAGCTTTTTAAATGTGGTAGGGAAATTATTATAGGTGTTGATTACATCACCGTAATATTTTGTCGCTTCCAGTTTATCCAGGGAATTCCTGATCACCGGGAGGAAGGCCGCGATCAGTTTATCCGTTGTCTTTACCCGGAAAAAATGGGTGGCGCTGGTATCTCCGTTTTTCACCAGCCCGATCGCGTCGGCGATGGTCATGCTTTTGATGGCATCCACGAAAATCGGTTTGGCATACCCGGCCGCGTCCTCGGCCGCCCGGTTGATCTGCAGGATCGCCTTATCCACCATCCGGCCCATTCCCAGATCGCGCAGCGTATTCTCGATCTTCCGGGCATCCGGTGGCATCAGTATCTTATAAAACGCATCCTTAAAAAATCCATCCTCCCGGTTCAGTTGTAACACTGCCTTTACCAGTCCCTGCCCCAGCGCCTCTTTGATCCCGGCAGCCGCTTCAGACTCAGTAACCCCGGTACCGGTTCCGGGAATGGTAGAGAGGATATCACAACTGTTCAGTGCACAACAGAACCCCGCAAGGACAAGATATTTTCGCATAGGAATAATTTAAATGGGAAAACAGTCACCAGCCGACTGCAACTTACAATTTTTCCACTGACGAACGGCTGATATTGGTTATTACTCACACTTTCAGGCTTTCTTTCCGGTGCTCGATCCGTTCCCGGATGATGCGGAAGAACCGGGACCGTTCTTTTTCGCTCACGGCACTGATGAGAGTGGAGCGTTTCATCTGGTTTTGAATATGATTGTACATATTCTGTGTAAAGGACTCGTCCTTCGTCAGCATGAAATTGATCGTAGTATGAGAAACATAGGCCATGCGGGTACCATCTAATTCCACCAGCATATTATTATCACCCAACCACACTTCATTGAAATACATCCTTAATTCAGCAATAGGTTCCTGCTGCGAATCACCATAGTTGAATTTATACCCGAAGGCTGCCTGTTTCTCCAGGTGGTCCCAGAGTTTCCCCAATGCCTCATAGAGCAGGTAAACATCATTGTCCGATTCGAAAACCTGGCCGTCCCGGTAAAACTCGATCTGCCTGAAAAAGATATTCATGCTTTCCAGGTTCCATATTTCCACGCAGGGGATCTGGTTATAAAATTCCAGGACCTTTTGCTCGATCGCGAAGATCTCATCCGGGTGATCCGCAAAACGGAATTTTCGTTTGTCAAAACCCGGAAACTGGAAATAGGTCTTCAGCCAGAAGAACCATTTAAAGGCCGCTATTTCTTTCAGGTGATAATGATGGAAAATGGGAAGATCCTTACAGAGGTAGTAAAAACATTTCTCCTTAAAGCTGCTGATATAGGCCATGTTCTGCATGACGCTGGTAATGTATTCCGTGAAATTGAAGTTCTCCTTATCCATATACTGTCCCTGGAATACAATTCCACCCTGCCTGATATCCAGGAGGGCATCCAGTGAGACCTGGTATTCCCTGCAAAGGATTTCCAGTTCATCGATCGAGATCGTCTTCTCGCCCCGCATACGGCGATAAGCACTGTCGGCACTGATGCCGAGCAGCCGGGATACCTCTTCTGCAATGGAGGCGTTCTCCGGTAATCTTGTCTTAATAACCCGGAAAAGTTGTTGTTGAAGTTCACCGGTTGTCATGATCTTAAATTACGTTTTCGGTCCTGGATCTTGGCCAGCAGGATATTAAAGAAGATATTCCTTTGCCGCTCACTACTCTGGCTGATCTGGGTGGATCGCCTGATGAGATTTTCGAAATCCCTGTACTGGTCATTGCAAAAATTCTCATCTGACGTTTCAATATAATTCAGATGCCCGTAATTGATAAAAACCGAACGGGTCGCATCCGTGGTCACCATGATGGTATTATCGCCAAGCACCACCCGGTTGAAAAAGAATTTGAGATTAGGTTTCCTTCCTGCAGGATCCTCCCCCGGCATGAACTTGCAGCCATACTCGGCCTGTACCTTCATATGCTGTATCGAATCCTCGAGGGCATTATAGACGGATGCCAAATCGGCGGCGGATGTAAAATGACCCGAATCCCTGGAGAATTCGATCTGGGAAATAGTGCTGTTGATACTTTCGGTATTCCACATTTCCACCGAAGGAATGCTGCTGTAAGCACGTGTCAGCTCCCTGCTCAGGACTTCAATTTCCGGCGGGAGAACATCAAAATGGAATTGCTTTTTTTCAAAATCCGGGTGCTGCAGGTGCGACTTCATCCAGAAAAAATACCGGAAGGCGATCAGCGGGCGGAAGTAAAAATTGTGAAAAATGGGAAGGTCCTTGGACATATAGACCACTTCTTTTTGTGCAACATTTGCAAGCGCCGCCATCCGGGCCTTTAGCCCTTCCAGAAATTGCCGGTAGGTATAGTCCCCGTTCCCTATGTGAACATTATGAAAAAGGACGTCGTTGCTTTTCGTGTCCGCTAGCTGATCCAGGGATAAATTGAAATGCTTGCAAAGTACGATCGCTTCGTCTAACGGTAACAGTGTTTCCCCCCGGATCCGGCGATAGGCACTGTCACTGCTGAGATGGAGTATCTCAGAAACGGTATCGGCCAGCGAATCCTGCAGGGGCAATTTTTCGCGGATGCGCTGAAACAGATAGCCTTGAGCCGTAAGCGTGGTCATTTACCGGTTTCCGGGGTTTAATTAAAAAACCTGTTTTAATCCGTTCTGTCCGATTTCGTGATATGCAAAAGTTAATGATTTTAAGGCTCTCGTCAATGCCTGAACACTAAAACTTTAGTAATTATTGCAAATCGGGCCTTTGCGTTAGTAAAATTCAATTTTCGATCCGTATCTCCCGGGGGTACCTTGATGTACAGTTCAATCAGGCTGACAAACAGAAAGAAAAACCTGACATGTTGCATCGGGTATTTTTACCCGACTAAGATAAATGCAACGACGAAAAAGCTAATTTATGAAATCACGGGTAGCGGGAATTTTATTGCTGATAACTACAGTATTCTCATATTGTAAAAAAAACAGTGTGGCAATCCCTGTCATCCCCGTTAAAGAATATTTTAGAGGGAAGCTCAATGGCGTTCCCTTTAACGACACCGCAACAGCCCGCATTATTCCAGCGGCGTCCCCGGGTTTATACATTCAGGGCTTTCATCCCAACGGAGGAATTAACCTCACAATACGGTCATTTGATGAAACTCCCGGCGAACGCCCCCTGAATGAAACCAATCATATTTGGCTGGGCAATGCGGGAGGATCTTTTTATGCCGGTTCAATTGTAGCAGGCACACCTATCCAGGGAAGCGGTAAAATTCACATTCTTGAAATAACCAGCAGTTATATCAGGGGAAGTTTTGAATGTGAGGCCCCTGCGGATTCGTCGTGGGCTGTTTTGCCCACACAGCATATCACGGAAGGGGAGTTTAAACTGAAGCGATTATGAAAGGGTTATCGCACGAAATATACAGCTCTATCCTGCTGCAGGCATCGAATAGTCGGGGATCACCGCACCCAACCCTTTCCATTTCCGGCGGTTAACTGCCGGAGTATGATTAATAATGCAAACCCGGCAGGCCTGCCTGCAAACTTCAGTTCCGGATTGCCTGAAACCGGATTTATTCTGGTAATACTAAACCTTCATTATGAAACTTCTGATCTTCCTATTAATCAATCTTATCTTTCTGCAAAGCTGCAGGAAGGAATCAAGATCACTGGCATACTACCGGCTGGAAGATACAGCTCTTGAACTTATCCGGCTGAACCAGGGATCCTATTATATATACAGGGATTCAGCAACATCACAACTTGATTCTGTGATCGTATCAGAAAGCCGGCTGGAATTGAAAAAATTGTATTCAATGCCATCCCAGGATATTTATCATGCAGATTACCTGAAACTGGCATTAAAAAAAGTTAATGCCTCGGGTGTTAGTAATGACTGGCTTTCAGCAGAGACGACCCCGGGATATGAATTTTACCTGTTCTCCGGGTATCCGGTTTCAGGCCAGCTTCTTTTCTTTTTCCCTTTTTGGTCCAGGCAAAATATTTATGAACTCAAACCTGTAGCAACCATTGAAGGAACTAACTATACGAATGTTCATTGTTTTACGCAGCCACATGGCAGTACCTGCTGGTGGGTGAAAGGGATCGGCATCATAAAGCTTTCATATTACACATCGGGTTTACAGACTTTTTTCCTGGTAAGAAGAGGATAATTATACCCGAAAATAATTGGCAGTTGAATAATTCCGGTTATCGATGTGAGTTTACGTTCAATAGATGCTGACATGGCTTTTTGAAGTTTCCACTGAAAATGAACTTGTTTTCCAAAAATCAATTTGTAATTCTTTCTACCATGATATTTTTAAAGAAAATTTCTTTCTGGGCCAAAAAGCATAAATGGCCGGCCCGTATCCTGATCCTGCTTTCTTTTATCCTGCTCACAGCGCTGGGAGTGATAACCGGCCGGTTGCTGCGGGACATACAGGTCATTTTACCCTTCACTGCAATCCTGTTTATTGCTGTTTTGAATGTGGCAGGTGTACTACATTATCCCAGGAAAAAAAGTGATGGCTCCCGGCAGAATGGTTCTTATCCCTACCGAAAGCAAAAGGCCTGTGATATGATCCTGGCATCATCCTTCTTCCTGGTCGCTGTATTCCTTGGCAATCACCCCGGGCATCTGTTCAACTATTCATCTCCGTTTACCAGGGCAACAGCCGCATTCCCCTTATCCCTTAAAGACAGTTCCCACCACACGATTAAATCCCTAACAGCCTTTTCGGTATCCATGAAGAATGCTGACGGAAAATTGCTGAAATGGAAAGTAAGAAAAAAATTGCTGAAGGAGCAGGTGCGTTCCATCCGGCATTCCAAAGAACCGTCCGCCGCTGGAAAAGCGGTACTGATCTTACTTTCTGTCATAATAGCACTTGGAATTATTGGCGGGGCAGGGGCCCTGGCATGCAACATTTCCTGCAATGGTGGCCCTGCCGCCCTTGCATGGATTGTACTTATATGTGGCGCGGCCCTGGGTATATTTATCCTGGTCATTTTGATAAGGGGGATAATCGGTAATAGAAAAAAGCGAATCTACAACCCCGAACCGGCACCCCCCGGCAACTAGGCTGGTATGCCCCTGAAATACAGCCCTGTCCGGTCATTTTAAAGGTACAATTAGGCCCCTATTTTGTTTGTTCATCCACCCTCTATCTGTTAATTTTGCCCTACTTTTGAAAAAGTCATTATCTTAAGCCCCGTTACCGCCAGCCCGTTTTGCCGGTAATGGGCAGACTGACGATCAAATTTGAAATCCCTTCTAAAGGGCGCCACCGCCGAAAAGCGAAAGGAGTAGGCAAACCAAATTAACTGATATGAAAAAAGTATTGTTTCTTTTCATTACAGCTTTCTGTTTATTACAGATTCCGGCATTTGCACAAAAAGCGCAGGTCGGTCTCACCGGCGGTGTTTCCGTTTCCAATATTTACGGAAAGATAAACAACCTGGATAACCGGGGTGAAGCCAGGGCCGGTTTTACCGTTGGCCTGGTGGTTGACGCCCCGATAAAGAAAAGCAATATCAGCTTTCAGCCGGGTATCCATTATGTTCAAAAAGGTAAATTCACTTCCAAGACCGTCGATGTGGATGAAGCAGACGCCCTTCGGTATGCCGATATTCTTTTTAATTTTGTAGCACATGTGGGAAAACCCGGAGCCACCCGTCTTTATTTCGGACTTGGCCCGCAAATAGGATTAAACCTGCCTTCCAAGAAAATTCAGGTTGCGGATGGTGATAGGACCGAACTCAGAAGCATCTCTTTCGGCGAAACGGCTGCCGACGATTACAACGGAATAGATTACGGATTCAACGGACTGGCTGGAATCCGCTTCAAGAACGGGATCACTTTTTCTGTGAACTATACATTGGGTATCCGAAATATCGTGCCGGTAAAACCTGATTCTAAAAAAGATCCCCTGGATCTTAAAGCGACCCCGGATTTTCTGAGGAACGGCGCACTCGGTTTCCGGGTTGGGTATATGTTTTCCAACACCCCGAAAGAAAAGAAGAAAAAAGAAAAAAAATAATCAGTAAGATAATATCTGTTTTGGACCCCCTGCCAAAACAGGGGGTTTTTGTTTGCCGCGGGCTGTACAACCCATACCTTTGCCCCCCTGTACGGAAACCGGGTATTTCAGTTCTGATTACCTTTGGCCAAAACGTGAAACCCAGTTCAGAATATTCATGAGTACGATACATTTATCAGAACAGGAACAATTGCGGCGGGAAAAACTCGCGGAACTCATCATGATGGGGATCGAACCCTATCCCGCCCCGCTTTATCCCGTGAACAACCATTCGGTCAATATCAGGGAAAACTTCAGGGAAGAGAACAAGGACCAGTTTGCCGATGTTTGCCTGGCCGGCCGCATCATGAGTGTGCGCGATATGGGCAAGGCTAATTTCGCGGTCATCCAGGATGCGCAGGGCCGGATCCAGCTCTACATTAAACGGGATGATATCTGCCCGGGAGAGGACAAATCTCTCTATGATATAGTCTGGAAAAAACTGCTGGATATCGGCGACATCATTGGGGTGAAAGGCTATGTGTTCGTCACCAAAACGGGTGAAATATCCGTGCATGTAAAAGAACTGACCCTGCTCAGCAAATCGCTCCGCCCCCTGCCCATCGTGAAAGAAGCCGATGGCCAGACCTTCGACGCGGTGACCGATCCCGAATTCAAATACCGCCAGCGGTACACCGATCTGATCATCAACCCCGCCGTTAAGGAAACGTTCATCAAACGCACCAAACTGATCAATTCCATTCGCGAATTCCTGAACGAACGCGGGGCGCAGGAAGTAGATACACCGGTACTGCAAAGCATCCCGGGCGGGGCCGCGGCCCGTCCGTTTATTACGCATCACAATGCACTGGATATTCCACTTTACCTGCGTATTGCCAATGAACTCTATTTGAAACGGCTGATCGTCGGCGGTTTCGACTGGGTGTATGAGTTCAGCCGGAACTTCCGCAACGAAGGGATGGACCGCACGCACAACCCCGAATTCACCATCCTGGAATTCTACACCGCTTACAAGGATTATTTCTGGATGATGGAAACCACCGAGCAACTCCTGGAAAAAGCCGCGATGGATGTTTGCGGTACAACGGAAGTGGCCATCGGCGACAAACTCATTTCCTATAAAGCCCCTTTCAAACGGATTACCCTTTTCGGCGCGATACAGGAACATACCGGTATTGATATCAGCCGCATGAACGAGGAACAACTCCGTTCGGTATGCAGGCAACTCCATATTCACGTGGACAAAACCATGGGCAAGGGCAAGCTGATCGATGAGATCTTCAGCGAAAAATGCGAAAAAAGTTTCGTGCAGCCCACCTTCATCATCGATTACCCGGTGGAGATGAGCCCGCTTACCAAAAAACACCGTGACCGACAGGGATTGGTGGAACGTTTCGAACTCATGATCAATGGTAAAGAGATTGCGAACGCTTATAGCGAACTGAACGATCCGATCGATCAGCGCGAACGGTTCGAGGAACAGGCCCGGTTAATGGAAAGGGGCGATGATGAGGCCATGTTCGTAGATCATGATTTCCTCCGCGCCCTGGAATACGGGATGCCGCCTACATCCGGTATCGGGATCGGGATCGACCGGCTCTGCATGCTGCTTACCGGGCAGGTCTCCATACAGGATGTATTGCTTTTCCCGCAAATGCGACCGGAGAACAGGCCGGAAGAAGGAGAAAAAAAGGAAGTCTGATCACTCAGACAAACAGGTCATTATATAACTGGCCCCCGGGCACCACGGCATACTTTTCCAAATCCGTGATCCCTTCCGCCGCCAGCACCTGTTCATCAATGAATAGATTTCCCGTGCATTCCGCCGAAGACTTTTGCAGAATATAGTAGGCCGCGTCGGCCAGAATTTCCGGCTTACGGCTCATATTGGCAAGCATGGTTCCGCCCAGGAGGTTGCGTACAGCGGCCGTATCGATCGTGGTCCTTGGCCACAACGCATTTGCCGCGATCCGGTGTTTGGCAAATTCTTTGGCCCAGCCGATCGTCATCATGCTCATGTTGTACTTGGTGATCGTATACGCCACATGCTTGCCGAACCATTTAGGGTCAAGGTTAACCGGCGGGGAAAGAGTGAGAATATGCGGGTTGGCCGCTTTTTTCAGATGCGGTATGCAGGCTTTCGTAACAAAAAAAGTTCCCCTTACATTGATGCTGTGCATCAGGTCAAAGCGTTTGGCTTCGGTTTCTTCAGTACCGGTAAGTGAAATAGCCGATGCATTATTCACCAGGATGTCAATCCCGCCAAACCGGCTTACCGCCTGTTCAACGGCCGACTGTATTTGATCTTCAAACCGGATATCGCATTGCATGGGCAGGGCCTTACCGCCCACGGCTTCCACTTCCGCGGCGGCGGAATAAATAGTGCCCCCGAGTTTGGGATTTTCTTCCACGCTCTTGGCGGCGATCACGATTTGGGCTCCTTCGGCGGCGAGCCGCAGGGCCATCGCCTTGCCGATCCCCCTGGTCGCACCTGTAATGAAAACGGTTTTCCCGGCAAATGACATAAAACAGATTTATGGCTGAAGATAAAGAAATGACACGTTGAAATACGATTTTGTATAGGTAGTACTACGGTGCATAACCCAATATATCAAATAACGGCTCCGGATGGCAGGTATTTTGCAGCTATTACCCGGTCCCGTTTCATTATCCAATTATCCCGCCTGTTCTTTAACCAGATAAGGCGAAAACCAACCCTTACATGAGATCATGGAGACCGTCCTTATGAAAAACACCGGTTAAGACCCTGTCCCATGTAATTAGAACCTCCCGTTATATACGGGAGGTTTTTTTATCAGTGTTCCGGCAGCACCGGTTTTGTCTGCACGATATCTTCTATTTTTTGCATGACCCCGCCATCCAGTTTCGCCACCGCTTCGCCGGCTTTGAGATTCTGAAGCAGTTGCTCCCGGCTGGTGGCCCCTAAAATGGCCGTTGTTACATCGGGATTTTTGATGCACCAGGCAATACTTAATTCTGCCATGGAGATCCCGGTCTCACTGGCCAGTGCGGCAAGCTTTTTCACTTTGCCAAGCACGTCTTCTCTCATCCAGCGATCCTTTAGCCAGTCAAACCCCTTCAAATCGAATCGGCTGCCTTCAGGAATACCATCATTATACTTACCGCTGAGCAAACCGGAAGCCAGCGGGCTCCAGATGGTGGTACCCATCCCCACTGTACGGAAGATCATGAGGAACTCGTTCTCCATTTTATTTCTTTCAAAGAGATTGTACTGCGGCTGTTCCATGGCCGGACCGATCAGTCCGTATTGATGCGCCACGCGATGCGCTTCCATGATCTCCACCCCGCTCCATTCGCTGGTTCCCCAGTACAGTATTTTTCCCTGCTGCACGAGGTTGTGCATGGTCCATACCGTTTCTTCGATGGGCGTTCCCTTATCGGGCCGGTGACAGAAATAAAGATCCAGGTAGTCGAGCTGTAAACGCTGCAACGCTTCGTTACAGGCTTCCACGAGGTGCTTTCGGCTCAAACCGGTCTGGTTGGGCTTATTATTCTTTCCCCTCCATCCCCAGAAAGCCTTGGATGAAACGACATAGGAGGTGCGGTCCCAGTTCTTCTTTTTCAGTACGCGGCCCATCATTTTCTCGCTTTCACCCAATGCGTACACTTCGGCGTTATCGAAAAAGTTGACCCCGTTGTCATAGGCAATCCCCATCAGCTCATCGGCCCGGGTATCATCGATCTGCTTATGAAAGCTTACCCAGCTGCCAAATGAAAGAAGGCTCAGCTGCAAGCCAGTTTTTCCCATTCTGCGGTATTCCATGTTGAGTCGGGAGTTAGATGTTAGCGGATTGTAATTAGGATCATCAAAATTGCTAAAAAATGAAGAACAATTATAAACAGGGAAAGTTTATTTCGGGAACCCGCTGTCAGACACCTGCACGGTCCCGGTGGGCTGGTGGAAGATCACGCTGCTCAGATCCTGGGTGGCGGTAAGCCCCTTTCCTCCGTAAATATTCTTCCCCACCCCATGGTATATGGCATACTTATCGGTATAAAATATTTTTGTGTTCTGATCCCACCATAGGTCCGGGCTCTTCAGCGTATCGCCTTTCACGGTGATCACCACCACGCTGTCGCGCAGGTACACTTTATTCAGGTTTTCAAAATATTTGCCATACCGGCTGTCGAGTTTCGACTCCACCTGGGTGCTGTCATCATAAAAATCCACATGCAGGGTTTGGGGAAACTCCACATAAACCGTATCCGCGTATACGCGGATCATCCGCGGCGCTTTCAGACGGGCCTTCATCCTCCCGTTCTGGCTCAGGTAACTGTCGATATCCGTTGCCTCTTCCTTCATGACCACGCGCTCCGTCCAGGACCGCACTTTCTCTGCGTCATTTTCGCAGCTCAAAAGAAAACAGCAGCCGGTAAGGAAAGCTGCTGTGGTAATACGGGTATTATGCAGGAATCCGTTAATCATATTTCCGCTTGATGAACCAGATATCGCTGAGCGAGAACCCCGCCGAGAACCGGAACAGGTTTTCACGGACCAAATTATCGTTATTTCCTCTTTTTATGTACTCAAATGAAAGATTGACCACCGAAGCCTGGTTGGGACTTAAGCGGTTGTAATTTCCCACAGGCAACCCGAACCCCATGCTCAGACCCAGCTGGGAAAGATTTTTGCCGACGTTAATGTAATCGGGTCCCAGTATCACCCCCCAGCGGTATGCCACACGGCTGAAATAATTTTCACCGGGAACGGGATTCAGTTGTCCGCCCACCCGCAGTTCCCACTTGTTCCTGACAGAATCAGCCTGTCCGTAAAACCGGAATTTTTCCCAGTTCTGGTACATGAAGTCAACACCCAGCAACCAGCCCGCTTCTTTTTTAAAGGTTGAATATTTCTGCAGCACGAATCCGGCCGTGATGGACGAAGGGAGGATGATCTTCCCTTTGACATTCCGGATATCTTCCACACTGTCGAGACGGAGATCTCCCAGGGTGGCGTCATATACAAAGGTTTCCCGGATCCGGTCCTGCGTACCGTTCAGTTTCTGGCTCCAGCTACCATACACACCGGCGGTCAGCAGCATATTATCCTTTTTAAGAGGAAGACGATACTGCATCCCCGCGTTGAAATGGATATTGCCGTAATTTGTTTTGGTCTGGTAATTGGCGCTGAAGTATTGTACCGTATCATTTCTGAATTCCCGCCGGCTGCTATTGTCTTTTTTGCCGAACAGATAGCCCGCGTTGATACCGAAACTCAGGCTTTCTTCGTGCCAGTTCTTTTTCTTTTTAAATAGGGCGATCCCCGTTCCCATGGAAGCAAGATAAAGACCCCCATCCCCCTCAAACCGGGTGGTCGCGCTGTCGATCGGCAAACCCGTGACTGGATCCTTCAGTCTTTCGGCCCGGAATACCTTATAGCTGATCCTGGAAACAGGTCTCAATCCGAAACTCAGTCCCCAGTTCTTTTTTATGGGCACCCCCACCTGCACATATGAGAACAGCAGGTTGCCGGCAGTGAATTTTCTGGCAGGATCATTTTCACGGAGCGTCCGGCTTTCCACGTTGATGCCGATATCGAGAATGGACCTGCCGGAAGACAGTTTTTTCGATCTCGCTTCGGGGTTGGCTTCGAAAAGGGAGTAGGACGCGGGGTTATTGAAATTGATGGATAGATAATCGCTGTATCCCGCTGAAATCCCGCCCATGGCCCGGGTGTTGATATGGGTGGGAGGCACCAGGTCGCCGATCCCGTAACGGGAATAAGGCGAATTATCCTGCCCGGAAACCGTTGAAAAACCCGCCATCCATAAAACCAGGACCGTTAGGAAAAAGCAGTGTAACGTCTTGATTTTCTTAGGGATTATTGACTTCGCTAATCGCATACAGACCTTTAAAAATTAAATCAGGGTCTGCAAATATCTTGTTTTTAAGGTG
>CAYRHU010000028.1:22987-40891 GCA_964424155.1 uncultured Chitinophaga sp. | reverse complement strand
CACCGGTGATGATGGCCTTGGCATTGGCGCCGATACGGGTAAGGAACATCTTTAACTGGAGATCGGTCGCGTTTTGCGCTTCATCGAGAATGATAAAGGCATTGTCGAGCGTACGCCCCCGCATATAGGCCAGCGGTGCGATCTCGATGGTGCGGGTGGTCATATAATAACCCAGTTTGTCGGCGGGTATCATATCATCCAGCGCATCGTATAATGGGCGCAGGTAGGGATCAATCTTTTCCTTAAGATCACCCGGCAGGAAACCCAGGCTTTCACCGGCTTCCACGGCGGGACGGGTAAGAATGATCTTTTTCACCTGTTTGTTCTTCAGGGCGCGTACCGCGATGGCCACGGCGGTATAGGTTTTACCGGTACCCGCGGGTCCGATCGCGAATACGATATCGTTCTTTTCGGCTTCCTGCACCAGTTTTTTCTGGTTGGCGGTCCGGGCCCTCACGGATTTGCCGTTGGGACCGAAAACCAGCACTTCGTTGGGGTTCTTTTCCCGGAAATGGTCAATCGTTTCCGCATCATCCCCGCCCAGCACCTGTTCAAAGTAGTTCTGGCTCATATGGCCGTTACGTTCCAGGTAGGAGATGATCAGTTCGATCTTTTCCCGGGCGTTCTCGATCTGCTCGGGTGCACCGCTCAGTTTGAGTTGGGTGCCCCGGGAAAGGATCTTGAGCAGGGGGAATTTCTTTTTTAGGATGTCGAGCTTACCGTTGTTTACGCCGAAAAATTCAATAGGGTTTACGGTTTCGAGGTTAATGATCGTGTCTGTCAATGCACTACGGTTTATGTTTCACAAAGCCGGCCAAGGGCGGTACCGGATTTGGCTGCGTCTCCTGCCTCTTTACAGGAGCTGGCCCTTTCTTTTCAATATTACTTTGCATTACTGTTTCCGCCTAAAGTTACTTATTCACAGGTGTTAATTCAAATGTGCGGGGGTAAGTTTTTGTTAAGTGTTTTTTCCCTATACATCAGGCTGATGTAAATCAGCAGGGTGGCTGTCAGGTATCAGCCGGGTCTGTCGCTAAAAAAACCAATATTTGACACATGAAAGAGGAAACAAAACCCATCAAGCGATCCGAGCAGCTGGCCCCGCTGAGCCGGGAGCACCACGACGGATTATTGTTTGCCTGGAAAATAAAGCAGGGGATCGAGAACAGGACCCCATTGGATATGCTGCGCAAATACAGCATGTGGTACTGGCGTCATCATATCAAACCGCATTTTTACCAGGAAGAAAAGATCCTGTTGCCACATATGCCACAGGACCACCCGATGGCTCTTCGCTTAAAGGAAGAACATGAGCATATACGGGAACTCATCCTCGGGCTCGATGAACAGGCCGACAAGCGGACGCTGCTGATACTATGTGATCTCCTGAACCAGCATATCCGTTTCGAAGAGCGCGAACTTTTCGTGTACCTGGAAAATCTCCTTTCTCCCGAAAAACTCAATGAGGTTCACCGGGAAATTGAAAAACATCCCCTTCCGCACGAAGAATGGAAGGACGAGGAATTTTGGGTGAAAAAGAAAGAGTGAAGAAATAAGAATTCAGAACAGGGAAATAAGAATTGAGAAGTATGGCGGGCCTGATTTGCTGACATTAAAACCAATTAGACGCGATTCCGCCTGTTCAACCCCTCGGGTTCCTTCATTTTGCATCTTGTTAAAGTATTTGAAAAGATAACCGCTTTTTAGGGCAAAGCGGCAAAGAAGTGCAATTTTTGCAGGTTAGTTGTCACCATCCTGATGTTTAAACGTAGAACTGCATTTTTATCCTTTTTTTTATTGCTGTCGCTGCTTTCCGGGGCGCAGTTATACAAGATTTCCGGCTACATTCTCGACAATAAGCGGGACCGGCTGGCGCTTGCCAGCGTGGAGGTAAAGGAACTGAAGAAAGGAACGGTCAGCCGCGACGACGGTTATTATGAATTCTTCCTGGAAAGGGGAAAATACGATCTCGTGGTGAGCATGATCGGGTATAAAACCAAGATCGTGACCTTTCATATCACCAATGAAGATATTTCCGAGATCGTGGAACTGGAAATGGATGAAGCCACCACCAGCATGCAGGAAGTGGTGATAAAGGCTAAACTGAGGGACCGGGCCGAGGAGATCATCCGGAACGTGATCCGGCATAAGGAAACCGTGCTGAGCGCCATCGGGGATTTTTCGTGCAACGCGTATATAAAAGCCTTTCAGCTCGACTCCAGTTTCGCGCCCAAAAAAGGCGACACGGCCATCAAAACGGATTACAGCAAAATGGCCATGACGGAAGTGGCCCTGCACGTGGACCGCAACAGCGCCGGGCAGGTAAAGGAAGAACGGATCGCGGTGAACAAAAGAGGGAAGACGGAAAGTCTGTTTTACCTCTCGGCGCTTGACGGGGATTTTTATATTTATGACAACCTGATCAAGGCTCCGCCCGTATCGAAAATCCCTTTTCTTTCTCCATTAAGCTACAGCGGACTGATGGCATACCGGTTCAAGACCCTGAAGATCGACCGCGACATAAAACCCAAAGTGTATACTATTTCCATACGTCCGCGCCAGTTGAGCAACGCCACCATCGAGGGGGAGATCAGCATCCAGGACAGCACCTGGAACGTTATCAGCGTGGTGTTCCGGATGCCCCCCGCGCACATGCCCGAATACGATTACATGGAAGTGCGGCAGGATTACGATGCTATCGGCGACAGCGCCAGGGTGATCACGCGGCAGCAATTTACGTACTACACCAAATCCAAAAAGGGACGGATATACGGGGAAACCACGGTCCGTTATTCCGATTACCAGTTACGGAAGAATTTCAAAAAAGGGCATTTCGGTCTCGAGGTCAGTTCCACCGCGCAGGAAGCCTATGAGAAGGATTCCGCATTCTGGAGTTCTGTGCGCACGGAGCCCCTCTCGCGGCAGCAGGAATTGTATGCCCTATACCAGGACAGCGTTGCCCGGTATATGAAAAGCGACGCTTATCTCGATTCCATGGACCGGGTACTCAATAAGATCACCTGGAAAAAGATGCTGATATTCGGGCAGATCTTCAATGATCACCGCAAGGAGCGGATGTGGATCCTTCCACCCATAACCTCGCTGATACAACCGATCGCGTTTGGCGGCGCCCGGCTGAAACTGGCCGGCGCCTACCGGAAAACCTACCCCTCAAGGAAAGATCTCTCACTGGATGCGGATCTCAGTTACGGGTTTCGCAACCGGGATGTGAACGGTTCTGTCGGGTTGCAGCGCAAATACAATCCATTTAACAGCGGGATATTCAAAGTCAGGGCCGGGCGGAATTTTGAGTTTATTTACCCGGGAGATGCCTGGGTGAACGTGCTGAAGCGTAGTAATATCTACCTCAACAACTCGCTCGAAGCAGGACATGTGCTGGAGATCGTGAACGGGCTCACCATTATGAATGATTTTGAGGTCGCGTTCCGCCGTTCCGTAGCCAATTATAAAGTGGGAAATAACACCGACAGCCTGTTTGGCATCCCCAACGAACCGCCGGTGCAGTTTGATCCGTATAACGCCACCTATAACCAGGTTAAATTGTATTACTCTCCGCGTATGCGTTATATCCGCGAACCCAGGGAAAAAATCAACCTGGGATCCGCCTGGCCGACCTTTTATGTTATCTGGAAGAAGGGAATAAAAGGACTTTTCAAAAGCGAGATCGATTTCGATTACCTGGAATTTGGCATTCAGCACGACATCAATATGGGCGTGATGGGTAATCTTTTTTATAACGTGCGCACCGGGGATTTTCCGAATACCCGGGATCTGCGGATCATCGATTATAAATTCATGCGGCAGGGAGACCCGCTTTTTTTCCAGAACCCCAAAAGGAATTTCCAGGCGCTGGATTCCACCTTCCCGGTATTCAACCGGTATTACCAGGGAAATCTCGTGCATGAATTCAACGGGGCCCTGATCAACAAGATCCCGTTCCTTAAGAAACTGAAATTGCAGGAGATCGCCGGGGGTGGTATCCTGGTCGCGCCCGAACGAAACCTGCGCTACGCCGAGTTGTTCGGTGGCGTGGAACGGGTGTTCAAATGGCCCTTTAACCCGCTGGCCAGGGTGAAGCTGGGGGTGTATGTGGTGGCTTCCGTGGCCAACAAGTTCAACAACCCGGTGCAGGTTAAGATCGGGCTGACTACGTGGGACAGGTTCCGGAATCAGTGGAGGTAGTTCTCAGTCCTCAGTCCTCAGTCAACAGTCTACAGTCCACAGTTAAGAGTCAACAGTTGGGTCTGAAATCAGTAAGCCGGCATCTTTAGTAATAGAGATGCGGAAGGGTAGACCCTCACCACACCGTGGAAAGCTGCCGACTGTAGGCTGTTTACTGTAGACTGCCGACTGTCGACTGTCCATCACCATCTTGCTACCAACTTCAAATTCACCAGTCTTGGCGTTAGACGATTGGGCAACAGGTATGTGGTATTCGAAAAATCTTTTACCAGCAGGAAGGAAATGGTGTTTTGCCGGTCGATGATATTAAACACTTCCAGGCTCATCCAGATATTATCAAAATTCCGGAAGGGGGAGTGGCTTCTTCTTTTGCTCCGGTCATCATCCATCAGCAGGGCGCTGAACCCGATATCGGCGCGGATATAGGGGTTGATAAAGGCCGCGTTGCGGTATTTCACCGAACCGGGGATATTATAAGGCAGGTTACTCCCGTAGAGCAGGTTCAGGTACACTTTAAAATTTTTATTGGTGGACAGGTAGTCCTGGAAATACATCCCGAACGTGATGCGCCGGTCGGTGGGCCGGCGGAGATAACCGTTCTGGGTAACCGAACTGTCGATGGGCTGGTTGAGCGAATCCAGTTTGTACACGGTAAAGAAATCATTTTCGAGATCTTCCGACGTCTTCATGATCCCCATGCTGATCCAGCTTTCGGCGTCGGGCACCAGTTCCCCGTGCAGCCTCATTTCCAGCCCGGCGGCATACGCTTTGGCGCTGTTTTCTCCAAAATAACGCAGGCGGACATTATCTATATCGTAGGGCACTATATTGGTCATGTGCTTATAATACAGCTCGGCCGTCCACCGCATGGGCCGGTTATTAATGCCGATGAAATTGTAATCGAAACCGGCCACTCCCTGCCAGCTTTTCTGCGCTTTCAGGCTGGTATTTACGGTTCCGTCATATCGGCGAAGCTCCCGGTAGAAGGGGGGTTGGTGATAGGCGCCGGCCGCCGCCCGGAATACGATGTCATTTTTCCCGCCGGGTTTCCAGCTGGCGCCGATGCGCGGGGAGATCAGCAGTTCATTGTTCAGCGAATTGTAATTGAAACGGACGCCGATCGTGAGGGTCGTGGATTTCACCGAATCGCCGAGCAGGATATTATCCTGGAAATAACCGGAGAACTTATTGATGTCAAGATTCGCGTCTGACTTCAGCACTTTGTTCAGCCGCAGCAGATCGGGCTGGTAGGGGAGGGCGTATCCTGCCGAGTCCTGGAATTCCCATTCGTTCAGTTTGTCGGCGATGGATGTTTTGTCAAAACCCAGTCCCCATTGAAACGCGTGTTTACCCTGGTCATAGTTACCCTTATGAGAAATATTCCAGTTCTCGATATTCAGCTCGTTGCGGGCCCAGTTTTGAAAAATCCCGGCGCCCAGGGGATTCACGATAACGCCGTAGGTGGGATTACGCTTATCAAAATCTCTTTCGCCAAACAGGTAGGCCCCGATGATATCGAGGTTTTCGCTTTCATCGTTCTCAAAGCGCGAAGCCATCCATTTCAGCCGCAGTTTCCGGTTTACCTGGTGGATGAGGGAAAATCCAAGCATGTTCGTACGGTATTCGTCCTTCTCCCGGCCTTCAAAGAAAATGTCCATTCCCAGGGTGGTGCTGAAGTAGGGTGAATATACCGAGGAGGTCAGCTGGCTGGATTGCGGTACCAGTGAAAACTTTGTCTGCGAAATATTGCTCAGCAGTTCGGCCTGCCATTTGGGATTGAAATGGTAGGAAACGAGGGCCTGGAAGTCGGCCGAGGATGGGATATAGTTTCCTTTTGTATCCTGCCGGTTCAGCAGGTTGCGGTTGCTTCGGTTGCGTGCGCCGAGGAGATAAGAGAATTTATTTTTTTTATCCGCGCCTTCAAGCTGCAGTCCCTGTTCCAGGATGCTGATAAAGGCAGAGCCGCCGAATTTCTTCGGTTTTTTATATTGAATATCCAGCACGCTGCTCATCTTGTCGCCAAACTTCGGCTGGAAGCCGCCGTTATAAAAGCTGATGCTCCGCACCATTTCGGGATTGATGAAACTCAGACCCTCCTGTTGCCCGCTGCGTACAAGGTAGGGGCGGAACACTTCAAAATCGTTTACGTAAATAAGGTTCTCGTCATAACTGCCGCCGCGCACCGAGTACTGCGATGTCAACTCGTTATTGGAACCCACAAAGATCTTGATCAGGCTTTCCACCCCGGTTACGGCCGAGGGCAGGTTCAGGATGGTTTTGGGATTGGGTTTGATCAGCCCGGCCTCTCTCCGGTCGCGCTGGTCGGTTACCACCACTTCCGCGAGGGTCTTTTCTCCCTTTTCCATCCGGAAGGTCAGGGTTTCTTCTTCTCCCTCATTCAGCCAGAAATTCTTTTGTTCGGGGTTACGGCCGGAGTAGGTGAATACCAGCGCGAAAGCCTTATCGGCAGGCACTTTGATCCGGAAATAACCCGAGTCGTTGGTGATGATACCCTTTGACTGACCCAGTATGGTTACGGTAACCTTTGGCAGGGGATTTTCATTCTCATCCAGCACTGTCCCGGAAACAAAGGCTGATTTTTTTTGGGAATAGGAGAGCAGTGAAAGCAAAAGGATGATTGCAGTCAGTAGTATCGGGCGGCGGCTGATCTTCATAAGATTTGCAGCAACAAGATACGAATTGTTTCAGGTTCGGGCAGCGAAGTTGAAAACTTGCTGGAAAGGGAAAATTGGATACTTGGCAGAACGGTGCGGATGGTTTAATCAGCTTCTGCGAAACTGAAAGTTTCGCACAGTGGAGTTATTTGCATGTATTTAATCGCCGGAAGCGACAGAATAAAACTGCGAAGCTGAAAGCTTCACAGATCCGAATTAAAAACAGCTAGTGTCCTGGTTAAAAATTTCGATTTTATTTTTTCGACGACATAATACAAAGAACGCAGAAGTAAACACAATGTTGAGGCCGTGAAGAAATATACTATGTGTTAATCTATGTTTTCTATGTCCAATGTGGTTCAAACATTTCAAACAGGACATTATAATATCCGGGACCGGTACGACTTTATTTCAACGCTTTCAGCTTCGCGATCATGCCCTTTGGGTCGGCCGACTTGAAAACAGTGTTGCCGGCTACCAGCACATCGGCGCCGGCCGCGATGATGGCGGGCGCGTTTTCCAGCGTAACACCGCCGTCGATTTCGATCAGCACGTTCAGCCCGCGTTCATTGATCATCTTCCGCAGCTGCCTGATCTTTTCGATGGTGTTGGGAATGAATTTTTGTCCGCCGAATCCGGGATTCACACTCATCAGGCACACGATATCGATATCCTGCAGGATGTCGTGCAGGGAAGAAACGGGGGTATGCGGGGTTACGGCCACGCCCGGCTTCATGCCCAGCGCGCGGATCTGCTGGATGTTCCGGTGCAGGTGGCGGCAGGCTTCGATATGAACGGAGAGCGTATCGGCCCCGGCATTTTTGAATTGCTCGGCATAGCGTTCCGGTTCTTCGATCATCAGGTGTACATCGCACAATTTGGTTGTGGCTTTCCGGAAAAATTCAATGAGCATCGGACCGAAACTGATATTGGGTACGAAACAGCCATCCATTACATCGAGATGGTACCAGTCCGCCTGGCTTTCATTGAGCATGTCGCAGTCGGCCTGCAGGTTGAGGAAATTGGCCGAGAGGAGGGAGGGGGCGATGAGGGGCATGGTAGGTTATTTGGGGTGCAATTTAGTTGGTAATTGGTTAATTGGTTAAATAGTTAATTGGTTAATTGGTTAATTAGGCTTTAGAGCACCAGGTTTCCTATTGACATCATAAGTTCGAAACCTATTAATAAGTTCTATATGAATAGTAAAGGAAAATTTACCCATAGGACCCAATTAACTAATTAACCAATCAACCAATTAACCAATCCCCAATTAACTAATCCACCAACCTCTCCGCTGCCTGCTTAGCCTCCAGGTTACTTTTGTCTAACTCATAGGCCCGCAGAAAATTCACCCGGGCCTCTTCTTTTTTACCGGTGGCTTCCTGGCATTTGGCGATCCAGTAATAAGCGTCCGCGAATTTTGGAGAGATGGTGAGGGCGAGGTTGAAAACGGACAGCGCCTCGTTATACTTTTTCATTTCATAATAAATGCTGCCCTTTTCTATATAGCCGTCCAGGAAATAATAATCCCGTTTGATGGCTTCATCAAATAAAGCCAGCCCCTTTATTTTGTCGCCTGTGTTGGAATAATAAATGCCTTTATAATAATAGGGTTCCGCGTGGGCACCCTCGGTATCGGCTTTGATCAGGGAGTCGCAAAGCGACAGCACCCTTGGATTCTTTGCTTCGGCATACCGGAGGGCAAGGATGTAATTCAGTTCCACGTCGAAGGGAACGATGCCGTAAGCCTTTTCCAGTACGGCGGTGGCGTCGTGGGTCACCCCTTTTTTATCCAGCAGGTCGGCCTTCAGTTTCAGCACATCCGACTGCTGCGGGTTTACCTGCAGGATGCGGTCGCAGATGGCCAGGGCCGCATCGTGGTTGTTCTTTTTTTCCAGGGTACGGGCCAGGCTTAACTGCAGCAAAAAGCTGTTCGGCAATTGTTTCGTGGCCTCTTTCAAAAAAAGCAGCGCGGAGTCTGCGTTCTTTTCCAGCAAAAGGGTGCTGATGCCCAGCGCGTATTTCTCTTCTTTTTTCAGTGACCAGGCCTGTTGAAAATCCGCCAGGGCGGGTTCGGGGTAATTGTTGCTGTTGAGCAGCACGGCCCGGCGAAACCAGAGGGTATCATTTTTTTTATCGTCCCGGATACTGTCGCTGAGCGATGCAAACGGGGGACGGCTGAGAATTTCTTCATAAGGGGAGGGCGTTTCACGATCAGTACAGCCGGTGACGAGGATCATACCGTAGATAAGGGCGGATACTATTTTTGCGGCCTTCTGCATGGTTTTTCTGATTATCGGTTATAGGTATGACAATCCCCTGACAAATCAGGGTCGGCACAAAAATAACTTTGCAGCCGCTGTATAAATCAAAAGAAAATGAAAAAAATTATCGCTTCCCTGCTGGCCGCTTCCCTGATGCTGGGCGCCTGCAATAATAGTTCAAAAGTGACCGGCAGCCCCGCGGCGGATACCCTGCGCTATGCGGAGGAGACCCATTTCAGGAACATTCAGCAACTCACTTTCGGGGGCGATAACGCGGAAGCGTACTGGAGCTATGACGGTAAATACCTGGTGTTTCAGCGTACCAGCGTGAAGGACGGCTTGCCCTGCGACCAGATCTTTGTGGGTAGGGTACCCAAAAAACAGGGTCAGAAATTCGAATACAAACTGGTGAGCACGGGCAAGGGCCGGACCACCTGCGGATTTTTTACCAAAGACAACAAGCATATCGTGTATGCCTCCACGCACCTGGGTGGCGATGCCTGTCCCCCGGTGCCCGACCGCTCCAAATACGGCAACAAGTATATCTGGCCCCTGTATCCTTCATTCGATATTTTCCAGGCCGATCTAAATGGCAGGATCGTAAAACAACTGACCAACTCTCCCGGCTATGACGCGGAGGCCACGATCTCACCCGACGGAAAGAAAATGATCTATACCAGCACCAAGGACGGCGATATCGATCTCTACATCATGGATCTCGAAACAGGGAACGAAAAGCGCATCACCAGCATCCTGGGTTATGACGGGGGCGCCTGGTTCAGCCCGGATGGCACCAAACTGATCTGGCGCGCGAGCCGACCGAAAACAGAGGCCGAAATAAAAGAATACAAAGACCTGCTGGCTGAAAACCTCGTGGCCCCCACCAATATGGAAGTTTGGGTGGCCAATGCCGATGGCAGCAACGCCCGGCAGGTAACATCCTACGGGCAGGCCAACTGGGCCCCGGCCTATATGCCCGACAGCAGGCGGATCATCTTTGCTTCCAACCATGAATACAAAAGAGGATTTCCCTTCAACATGTACACCATCAATGAGGATGGCACGAACCTCCAAAAGATCAGCCGCGACAAGGGTTTTGACGCCTTCCCAATGTTTTCACCCGACGGAAAGAAGATCGTCTTCTGCAGCAACCGCAATAACGGCGGTACGCGGGACACGAATGTGTTTATTGCGGATTGGGTGGAATAGATGGTTTATTGTTTGTGGTTTATGGTTATTAGACTCCGCTGACGCTCAGACTCCTCAATTTATCATAAAGTATTGGGCAGGGAATAAATACCTGTACGGCTACAAGGCTTCTCGGCTGAAAGACTGCAAGGCTGCACGGCTGAAGGTTGCACAGCCGTCATGACAATGAATAAAACAACGGTATGCCGGTTCCTTTCTCCCGATTCCCGCCTTCGCTTTGGCTTCGGCGGGCAAGCCCGACTCCCTCAGCCGCTCATCCTAAATAACTTTTCCCCTCCCCAGGCCCATTCTATCTTCATTGGAAATAAAATCAATTGCTACTACCATGAAAAAAATCATCCTGGCATTGGTATTACTGTTTTCAGGCATTTCGCATTCATACGGGCAAACGGATCTTCAGACCATCCGAGATATACAGGCCGTATGCTTTTATTACCTCGACGGGGCCACGAACGGCGACAGCCTAATGTTCTCCAAAGCCTTTGTACCCGACGGGCAGATGCGTTATATGCGGAATGACACGCTGATGAATGTTTCGCTGGGTGATTTTATGGCAAGAATGCGGAATACAGGAAAGAAAACAGAGCGGAAAACAAAGATCGAAAGCATCTCGGTTTTCGGGAATGCCGCTTCCGCCAAACTCACGATCGAATACCCGGCCTTCTATTTTCACGATATCATGAGTCTGCTGAAAACAAAAGACGGCTGGAAAATCGTCAGCAAGATTTTTTACCGGGAAGAGAAAAAATAACCATCCCGCTGCATGACTATGGATTAAAAAGCCGCGAGCTTTGAGTTGCGGGCTCCGAGCCACCATAGTGAATATCGAACTATCGGGTTCAGGCTGCCCGGCTGCCAGGCTGCCTAGCTGCCCGACTGCAGACTGTAGACTGTGGACTGTGGACTGTCTTACATTCCCGGAAACCACGATCTTCCCGCACCTACAGCCCGGAATGGCCATGGAACGGAAATGAGAATGATCAGGAGCGCGAGGCCATAATACAGAAGTGTTCTTTTGTGTTTGGTCGCATCGGGAATGCCTTTTTTGGCGTAAGAATAACCCAGGTGGATAAGGATGATCGCCACGAGCATACCGATTGTATGTTCGGCCACGAAGAACCGGAGGGCGGGATCTTTCATAACATTCCCAAAACCGCTTTGCTTAATGCTTTCCAGTCCCCAGTGCCCCGCGAACCATTGATACAATCCCACCAGCAGCATCACATCCGCACAGATCATCAGGAATAAACCCGTTTTCCGGTGCCCTGGTGTGAAGGCCTTGTTCCGGTCAGCGTAACTCTTATAAATAGCAACCAGTAAAAGAATCAGGATAACCCAGCGCAAAACACTGTGCAGGTGAAGCATACCATTGTACATATCGGTGATTTTGGTGACCGCTAAGTTAGTGGATTCGTTGCAGACAGTAAGCAGTCCGCAGTCGACAGTCCGCAGTTCACCACTTTACAGGTTCTTTGACGTATCTAAATAATACGCAGTCTGATAACTTTAAACCATAAACCAAAAACTATATACCATCAAGGAGTCTGAGCGTCAGCGGAGTCTGATAACCATAATCCACAAACCACAAACCAAAAACTTTTCTCCGTATCATCCATTCAACGCTGCCGCCACCTGCTCCATTTCCTCCACCGTGCCGATACTCAGCCGCAGCCATTTGGTGCCCTGTTCAAAGGTCCTGGCCCCGATTATATTTTTTGATTCAAGGAGGGAGGGAACATCTTTTTTGAACGTGGAAGCATCGAAATACACAAAGCTGGTATGCGAGGGGATGTAGCGCATGCCCGCCTTGTCGAGCGCCTGGTAAAGGATGGAACGGGCCTTTTGATTTTCCTTTTTGCAATAACTGATAAAGGATGTGTCGTCCAGCGAAGCCAAAGAGCCTGCCAGGGATACCGCGCTGGCTCCCGCATTGGCCCAGGGCTGAAGTTCATTGAGCTGTTTGATGGTTTGCGGGTGCGCGAGGGCCCAGCCTACCCTGGCGCCGGCCATGCCGTGGATCTTGGAAAATGTTTTCGCGATGACGAGGTTGGGATAATCATTCACCAGTTTGGCCATGGAGGGTTCATCACAGAATTCCGTGTAAGCCTCGTCCAGCAATACAATTGATTTCGGCGCCACGAGTTTAATGAAGGCCTCCAGGTCAGCGGCGGGTATGATGGTGCCGGTGGGGTTGCCGGGATTGCAGAGGTAAACCATCTTTGTCTCCGCCGTCATCGCCTCCTTCATTCGTTGCAGGTCGGTATTCTTGTTTGCGTCGAGTGGTACGAGTTTTATATCCAGTCCTGTGCGCCGCGCCGCCGGCATCCACAAACGGAAAGTGGGATCGGGCGCCACCGCATTGCCTTTTTGCAGGGCGGCCCATACGGCCACAAGTCCCAGGAGTTCGGAAGAACCCGCACCGATCACGATATGGTCTTTCGTATGACCGGTCTGCGCGGCGATCTTTTCCCGGAGTTTAGTGGTCACTTCCCATGGGTAACGGTTCGAGAGGGCGACGGCCTCGGCCATGGCTTTACGGGCCATGCTGCAGGGACCATGCGGGTTTTCGTTCGAACTGAGTTTAATGATGCCGGATAATCGACCCCGGGGAATGTTTTTAAAAGCCTCACGGGCAAACAGGTCACGGCTGAGCGTAAAGGCGCCGGTGATAAGCGCGGTTTGTTTCAGCCATTCGCGGCGGGAACTGGGTGAAGGCATGACGGTTTTTTTGAAAAGCTACATCAATTCCGCGTAACGGGAAAAGGATTTATGTGACCGGCGGAATCAGGCCAACGGCGGGAAATCAATGACCTCCGCGTGTTGCACCAGCGGTTCCATTTCCAGTAGATATTTAATATCTTCCTCATAATACCGGGGCTTTTCGAACTCCTCGCCCGCGAAGACGCGGATGGCGTCATAATCCTTCCACCAGGAATGGATCCAGACATGCGTAATATTTCCTTCTTTTCTTACCCAGTACTGCACCCCGAGATTGCCGGGGGTGGAACGGAGTTCTTTGATACCCGTGGAGATCATGTATTCCCGGTATGCATCGGTATCGTAAGAGCGGATTCTTCCATGCCAGGTCCTCGCGATCATAGTTGTATTATTTAAGTGTTTTAATGGTATGCGCTAACTGGCCGATATGGTAGATGTCGTGCTGCAGGTGTCCGTCGAGGAAGGTGCGCATCGGGTATTCCGTACCGGCGAAAGCCCGGTCAAGATCCTCGTCCTTCCATTGGGCAAGCGCCGGTATAAGCGCCTGCTGGTCCAGTTCCAGTTTACGGATCAGTTCATTCCAGGCGGCTTCATCCTGTTTACCGGGAAGCGGTGCCCAGTCATCCGTGGAATTCATGGATATCTTGCTCCTGGTATCGCCCTGCAGTCTTTTCACCAGCAGGTTCCGCCAGGCGTAGAGATGATGAACGATCTCATAAATGGAATGAGCTTCCCCCCCCGGGTTTTTATAAACTGTTTTTGTGTCAACATCTTCCAGCACCGCCAACAGGGACTTACCATACCAGGGCTCGCCGTTGAAAACATTTTCAAATGCAGAAACATAATAATTGATCTCTCTGTTCATGATTATTGGTTTAAGGAGTGCAAGTTCCGCTTTTAGGGGATTGGGGGACTTAGGAATCTTGCTTTTATGGAAGAAAGACGGAATTCAGTCCACAGTCCACAGTCCACAGTCCACAGTCCACAGAGAGACTCCTACAGAGTAGAAGTTACTTCGCAAAGCTCGCAGCTCACAGCTCAAAGCTCGCAGCTCATAGCTCAAAGCTCGCAGCTCATAGCTCACAGCTCAAAGCTCGCAGCTTTTACATTAGTGGTAATAATTTAAACGAAAAGAAAATCTACATTTAATGTATGAAACTCGCTGACGTCCGCCTGCTGCACCAGTCCGATTTTTACAGGATCGTGGATTTTAAGTGCCATTGCAGGGTATGTTCGGTCACCGGCCCCGAGTATAACAACAGTTTTAATATTTCCTTTCTGCGCAGCGGATTTTTTGAATACCGCAGTTTCCGCAGGAAAGACGAACTGCATACCGGCCGCGTGCTGATTTCGAAACCGGGGTATGAACATACGACCCGGCATATCGATAACCAGCCCGATATCGTGACCATTTTTGATTTCAGGCGTTCGTTTTACGAGGATACCATTCTTGTGCAGTACGGCAGCCGGCTTCCCTGGATATTGCGAAATAACGATCTGCATTCACTCATGGTGAATTCCACCCCGGGTCTTGAATACCAGCATCACCGTTTGCTGGAAAAGATAAAAAGCGGGCATTACAGCGCGCTGGAAATCGATCAGATGGTAATCCGGCTGCTGGAGAACCTGATGGAAATGATGGGACTGGCCCGGTCGCCCGGTATCGTGCCCGACCGTTTAAAGCAGCAGCATCTCGGCACAGTGGAAGCGGCACGTGATTTTATCCTCAGCCATTTCCGCGAACCTTTGTCATTGCAGCAGATTGCAACACATTGTCATGTAAGTCCTTTTCACTTCAGCCGTATTTTTAAAACGATCTCCTCAACATCCCCGCACCAGTACCTGAACGCGGTCAGGCTGAACCATGCCCGGATCCTGGTTTCTGAAACATCGTCTACCGTTGCTTCCATCGCTTATGAATGCGGTTTCAACAGCCCCGAGCATTTTGTGACGGCCTACAGGAATCATTTTAAAGTAAGTCCTTCAGCTCACCGGTCACTGGCCGCGGGAAAATAGCAGGATTTCGAAGTGGGTTTTTTTCCCGGTTTATTAATTTTGACGATAAGCCTGGCAAATGCCCGTTAAAACGAGTTTGACTTTTAAGGAACTCACTACAGCCACCTGGAACCAATACGAGGAGCTGATGGGAGAAAAGGGCGGTTGCGGCAATTGCTGGTGCATGTATTTCCGGTTACCGTACAAGGAATTCCAGTCTAATAAACCCTACGGCAACAAGGTACTGGCAAAAAAGCTGGTTCAGAAAGGTAAGCCCGTGGGTCTGATCGGTTTTATGGGTGATCAGCCGGTGGGCTGGATCGCCCTGGCGCCGAGGGAGGATTACCCCAGAATTGAAAATGCCCGGACTCTGAAACGGATCGACGCTAAACCCGTCTGGAGCATCACCTGCTTTTTCATCAAAAAAGAATTCCGCAAAAAAGGGTTGTCCGGCGAACTGATCAAAGGGGCGGTCGCCTTTGCCAAAATGAAAAAGATCCGGATCCTCGAAGCCTATCCCGCCATTCCTTATGCTGCAAACGTGCCGCATGCTTTTTTGTGGGTGGGGGTGCTGTCGTCGTTCAAAAGAAACGGATTCAAGGTTGTGAGGCAGAGTGGAAAATCAAGGGCAATGGTGAGGTGTTTGGTTAATTAGTGGGTTGGGTATTGGTTAATTGGTTGATTGGTTAATTGGGTCCTCGATGCAAATTTCCCTCTATTCATCATTGAGATCAGGTATATTAAAATCACGTATACCCGGAATCAATAGGAACACCCGAGCTATAAAGCCTAAGAAATCAATTAACCTCCCCCCAAATTCCATCAGGAGAAATAATGAATTTAAACCATCGAACCCATGCGATCAATAGGAAAACCAATGCTATAAAGCCTAATTAACTAATTAACCAATTAACCAATCAACCATTTAACCTCCCTCCCAATTCAATCACCTCACAATCCCTCATCTCCTTCCCGTCAATCACAAACCGGATAATCGTCCGCACCTTCTGCCACCCCTGTTTGCCCGCGGCGCCGGGATTCATGTGCAGGCAGTTTATTTTATCGTCAAACATGATCTTCAGGATGTGCGAATGCCCGGCAATGAACAACTGTGGTTTATGAATTTCCAGTTCCTTTTAGGTTTCGGGATTGTACTTGGGCGGGTAGCCGCCGATATGCCGGATCATGACCTTAACGTCTTCGCAGGTAAATACGAGTTGCTCCGGGTACCGGTACCGGATATCATTGCCGTCGATATTACCGTAAACGCCTTTCAGGGGTTTGAAAGCGGTCAGTTTTTCCGCCAGTTCCATGCTGCCGAAATCACCTGCGTGCCAGATCTCGTCGCAGGTTAAAAAATGCCGCAAAACCGCTTCATCGAGAAAGCCGTGCGTATCTGATATAAGCCCGATCCTGGTCATTTGTGGCTGTGAAATTAGTTGTAATTTCGGGCATGCCCTTTCACCGGAATTTTACCTATTATATTGATAAGAGAAAGTGGAAGTACATCTTCCTGCTGGCTACGCTCGAGCTCTCGCATAGCAGTAATTGAAATTATGCCGGAACCCGGACATTAGTTCAATCCGCAAACAGTGTATTGTTCAATTTTCAACGATCAATTTTCAATAATCAACTATGCCACATTATTATAAGTTAGGTACCATCCCCCACAAACGCCACACCCAGTTCCGCAAGCCCGACGGCGGGCTGTACAGCGAGCAGTTGTTTTCCACCGAAGGATTCAGCGATGATTATGCGCTGCTCTATCATTGTCACCCGCCCACCCAGATCATCAGGACAGAACCCCAGGTGGATGTGAGTCCGCAGGTGGCCGAGGAAAAAATGTTAAAGCACCGCTGTTTTGAAGGTTTTGATATCAAGCCCGGAGGAGAGTTTCTCAACAGCCGGGTGCCCGTGCTGGTTAACGGTGACTGCCATATCGTGCTGGCCGCGCCGGAGAGCGGGACAAAAGATTATTTCTACAAGAATGCTGATGCCGACGAGATGATCTTCGTGCATGAGGGCAGTGGCACTGTGACCACGCAGTACGGGCAGCTGCCCTTTAGTTACGGTGATTATATCGTATTGCCAAGAGGCACCATCTACCAGATCCATTTCAATACCGACCGGAACCGCCTGTTCATCGTTGAATCCTTTTCACCATTGCGTTTCCCGAAAAGGTACATGAGCCGGTTCGGGCAACTGATGGAACATTCTCCTTTTTGCGAAAGGGATATCCGTCCCCCGCAGGAGCTGATCACCATTGATGAAAAAGGTGATTTCCTGATAAAAGCGAAAAAGAAAGGGATATTATATGGGTTGCATTACGGCACCCATCCCTTTGATGTGATCGGATGGGATGGCTGCTGTTATCCGTATATCTTTTCCATTCATGATTTTGAGCCCATCACCGGCCGGGTGCACATGCCGCCGCCGATCCACCAGACCTTTGAGACCAATGCCTTCGTGGTCTGTTCCTTTGTGCCGCGTTTATACGATTATCATCCCGACGCCATTCCCGCTCCATACAATCACAGCAATATCGACAGCGATGAAGTGCTGTACTATGTGGACGGCGATTTCATGAGCCGCAAGCATGTTACCCGCGGCATGATCACCCTGCATCCCGCGGGCATCCCGCATGGGCCGCACCCCGGTGCTGTGGAAAAAAGCATCGGTGCCAAAGAGACCAAAGAACTGGCCGTAATGGTGGACACCTTCCATCCGCTGATGCTGACCAAACAGGCGCTGGAGATCGAGAATACGAATTACGTGATGTCCTGGGCGGAGTGAGCAGCCGGACTGCCGGGCAGCCGCGCAGCCGAACAGCCGTGCAGCCG
>CAYRHU010000028.1:0-22887 GCA_964424155.1 uncultured Chitinophaga sp. | reverse complement strand
CGGAGTGAGCAGCCGGACTGCCGGGCAGCCGCGCAGCCGAACAGCCGTGCAGCCGAACAGTCGTGCAACCAAACAGTCGCGCAGCCTTGCAGCCGTGTTAATGAACGTTAACAGAATTCCATCTGGCTACAATTCATCCTCACTTTTCATCATCCCGTTACAATCTGCATTGTTACCCGGTAACAAAATGATCAATTTTACGTCAGATTCATGAGACCATTAAAACCATTAAACCTTATTAATATGAAAAAGCAATTAACCAAAAGAAAAGTTCATGTATGTGATGAACTGAAAGTGGCGATCAGCCGCGAAGTGCGGGAAACACTGGAGGTGATTGAACGGAAACCGGAGCCGGGGGTAACCGCAGCGCAGCTATGGAATATTCAGCGAAACAGGAGAAGCTTTGTGATTCGCTAGCCTTGCAGCTGTGCTGTCATGCAGCCGGTCAGCCAGAAGTAGAGAGCATCGAAAACCATTAAACCTTTTGCCATGAAACAACAATTAATCAGACGGATTGTAAAGAAATTTCAGACCGCGATAGCGCTGGGGGCGCTGGGATTACTCCTGGTGACTTCCTATTCCTTCACCATGAGAGTGATCGGCATGGATTTCCTGAAAGAACTCGGCATCAGCAAGACCGAGGCGGAACAGAAGATCGCCCGAAGCATACTCGGCGGCTACCTCGACCAGTACGGAGTGCGGAATGCCAAAAACATCGCGCTCGGCAACCGGGCGGCGGTGGCGAAGGATCTTCTCACTTTTACAAAATCCTATGTGGCTACCCCGGTTTTTGTAAAAGAATACAATAACCTTCGGCAGACAGAAAAGCCGCGCCCGGCCGAGCCGGTGCAAACCCCGGAAGAATTACAGCAAAATCTCGTGACCCAGTGCCAGAAGGCAGTGGCCGAAACCGAGGCGAGCCTGAAAAAAGCGGATCCTTCGATGAAAAAAATATTCGAGGACGTGCTGAGCTCCGCGCGCAAGAACCTGGACGAGGCCAGGGACCCCAATAACAAAATGATCATCACCTACCGGAAGAATTATCCCGAGCTGGTGAAAATGACCGCTGCCGGCGAAAAGCAGCAACTGGCCAGCTGGGAAAAGAAATATCCTTCCAACCATATGGTTTTTGTAAAGGGACGACTGATGCAGTTCCTGGAAGAAACAAAAGATATCGATTTCAACGCGGAACTTTTTGAAAAGAACGGGAAGAAATATTTTAAGAACCCGGTCTATGAAGGCAAGGGGAGCCGATGGAAAATGGGCTTCCGTGCGGGAAAAGAAGTGGTGGAGCCGGCTAGGGATTTTGTGGAAACATGGGTGAATGAGATTAAGTGAGAGGGTGGTTGCGGGGTGTGCGAGGTGAAAAGTAAATAGTAAATAGAGTATATAAAGTATAAAGGGTGGGTTGCAGACGTGCAACTCACTTTTTTATTTGTGAGGATGATTACAGGTGTTCTTGGAGGTTGAAGCTTTTTATATTGATGAAAACCTTAATGTCATGGTTCTAGCTATTTAAAACCACAAAGACACATAGGCACATAGGGTTGACACATAGAATGCAATTATATTTTCCTATGTGCCTTTCTATGTGTCTATGTGCCTATGTGGTAAAAAAAATTGAAAAGGATTGACAAATAAACTGGTTTGATTTCCGTTTCTTCCCGCCCGAATTGTAATCGGCCGGGTAAAAGGTGAAATTTTTAGTCGTAATTTGTCAGGATGAAAAGAATTTTCCCCCTTCTTCCAATCCTCTTCTGTATTTATTCCGCAACGGCACAGCAGGGGGATATCCCGCAGCAGATCTCCGCCAAAACATTTGATCCCTCGGTGCTGCTCTGGTACGACAGTCCCGCCCAAAAATGGGAAGATGCCCTGCCGGTGGGCAACGGCCGCATCGGCGCCATGGTCTTTGGCCGGAACCGGGAGGAAAGGATCCAGCTGAACGAAGAAACCTACTGGACAGGGGGACCTTATTCCACCGTCGTCAAAGACGGGTATAAGGTGCTACCGCAAATACAAAAACTGGTATTCGGGGAAAAATACCTCGAAGCGCATAATCTTTTCGGCCGCCACCTGATGGGTTACCCGGTGGAGCAGATGAAATATCAGTGCCTGGCCAATCTTCATTTGTTCTTCAGCGGGCAGGACAGCGTGATTGAATACAAACGCTGGCTCGACCTGGAAACGGGAACCGCCGGGGTGCAATACAAGTCCAATGGCGTTACCTATCAAAGAGAAGTGCTGGCTTCGGCGCCCGACCAGGTGATCATGATCCGTCTCAGCGCCGACCGGCCGGGGCAAATTTCATTCCGCGCCAACCTGCGGGGCGAAAGAAACCAGGCGCATTCCAATTATGCCACGGATTATTTCCGGATGGATCCTTTTGGAACGGACGGGTTGATCCTCACAGGCAAGTCGGCCGATTACCTCGGGGTGGAGGGGAAAATGCGTTACGAGGCCCGGATCCGCGCCGTTCCCGAAGGGGGCAGTGTCCGTACATCGGGTGTGGATCTGATCGTGGAAAACGCGGATGCCGTAACCCTGTATTTCGCCGCCGCCACCAATTTTGTCAACTATAAAGATGTGAGCGGGAATCCGCGGCAGCGGGTGGATGATTATTTGAATAAAATAAAAAACCGCTCTTACCATGAACTTCAGGAACCGGCACTGCAGGATCACCGGCGGTATTTCAGTCGTGTGGCGCTGAAACTACCGGTTACCCCTAATTCTTTTTTAGCCACCCCGGACCGGGTAAAAAAGATACAGACGGAACCCGATCCCGCCATGGCGGCCCTGAGTTACCAGTTTGGCCGCTACCTGATGATCGCTTCTTCCCGTCCGGGTACGGAGCCCGCCAACCTGCAGGGGATCTGGAACGATAATATGAATCCCTCCTGGGATTCGAAGTACACGACCAATATCAATACGGAAATGAATTACTGGCCGGTGGAGAGCGGCAATCTTTCCGAATGTGCCGAACCATTGGTGCGTATGATCAAAGAGCTCACTGACCAGGGCGCGCAGGTGGCCCGCGAACATTACGGTGCGGGGGGCTGGGTCTTTCACCAGAACACCGACCTCTGGCGGGTGGCCGCGCCGATGGATGGGCCCACCTGGGGAACCTTTACCGTGGGAGGGGCCTGGCTCTGCACGCATTTATGGGAACATTACCAGTACACGCTCGACAAAGAATTTTTAAAAGATGTGTATCCCGTTTTGCAGGGTTCGGTTCAGTTCTTCATGGATTTCCTGGTACCTCATCCCAACGGGAAATGGCTGGTCACCAATCCTTCCACCTCGCCCGAGAATTTTCCCGACGGCGGGGGCAACAAACCCTATTTTGATGAAGTGACGGCTGGTTTCCGTGAAGGGACCACCATCTGCGCGGGTTCCTCGATCGATATGCAGATACTTTATGATCTTTTCGGTTATTATGCCGAAGCGGCCCGTGTCCTCGGCAGGGAAGATGAATTTGTTTCAAAAGTGAGACAGGCCCGTGAAAAGCTGGTGCCTCCCCAGGTCGGCCGCGACGGTTCTTTGCAGGAGTGGGCCGACGACTGGCGCTCGCTCGAAAAAAACCACCGGCATTTTTCACATATGTACGGCTTGTACCCGGGAAAAGTGCTCTATGAAAAAAGAACCCCTGCATTAATCGGGGCGTATAAAAAAGTACTCGAGGAAAGGGGCGACGGCTCCACCGGGTTTTCCCGCGCCTGGAAGATGGCGCTCTGGGCCCGGTTGAATGACGGCAACCGCGCCAATAAGATATACAAGGGATATTTAAAAGAACAGAGCTGCAGTTCTTTGTTCGCTCTCTGCTTCCGGTCATTGCAGGTGGATGGCAGTTTCGGCGTTACCGCGGCGGTTACGGAGATGCTGATGCAATCGCATGACGGGTTTATCCGTTTATTGCCGGCCCTGCCTGACGAATGGAATTCCGGGCATTTCAAAGGCGTATGCGCAAGAGGGGCTTTTGAGCTGGAATTTGAGTGGAGGGAAAAAAAGATCAGCCGTCTTCAGATCCTTTCGAAAGCCGGCGCGGTTTGTCGTGTGATGACGGGGCATGATGTAAAACTTACCCAAAACGGGAAAAAGGTTTCTTATAAGAAATTGGCAGAGGGGGTGATTGAGTTTTCCACCACGAAGGGCGGTGTTTATTTGGTAGAGTGATTTTAACGGGAGGCGATATATGCAGTCCACAGTCGACAGTCCACAGTCGACAGTCCACAGTCGACAGTCCACAGTCGACAGTCCACAGTCCACAGTCGACAGTCAACAGTCAACAGTCAACAGTGAACAGATGAAACCATAAAGTGTTGGTTGCATTTCCTGTTGCAAAGAGTTATAGGCAAGCAGTAGTTAATACTGAAATATCGGGTTCTATCTGTGGACTGTCGACTGTGGACTGCCAACTGCCAACTGCCACCTATTTCGTAACTTACCACCATGAGTACCTTCCCCAGCATTTTCAACGATGTCATCGGTCCCGTGATGCGCGGTCCTTCCAGTTCGCATTGCGCGGCATCCCTTCGTATAGCCCGGCTTTGCCGGGACCTGATGGATGAAAATATCCGGGAGATACTGATTGAATTTGATCCCAACGGATCGCTGGCCACCACACATAAGAGCCAGGGATCGGATATGGGATTGTTTGGCGGTTTCCTTGGGTGGGAAGCCGACGATGAGCGATTGCCGGAATCGGATAAACATATTGTAACGGCGGGTATCCATGTAACGATCAGCATTACGGATATTGGCAACAGTCACCCGAACCTGTATAAAATAACATTATCAAACAATAAAGAAACAAGAAAGCTCACCGCCATTTCCACCGGCGGGGGCATGATCGAAGTAACGGCCATTGATGATATTCCTGTTTCCATGGCCGGTGATTATTTTGAGACCCTGGTATATTGTGCTAATCCCCCGGCTATTTTACCCTTCCTCGAAGCTTCAGTTGTATATGATGAGATAACCGTTCACCGGGGGACTGAGTGTTTTGTCGAGATCAAATCGCAGGCTTTTTTGGATGAGGCCATATATAACGAACTCCTGCAAATGGAAGGGGTGTTATTTATTAAAAGGCTTCACCCGGTGTTGCCGGTCATGGCCCGGAAAGATCTGCAGGTGCCTTTTATTACCTGTAAGGAAATGCTGGAGTACAACCAGGACAAAAACAAGGCCCTGTGGGAACTGGCGGTTGATTATGAAATGGCGCGGGGAAATATTTCCGCGGAGGAAGTAATCGGGAAGATGCGCCGCATCATTCATATCATGGGTAGCGCTATTGAATCAGGTTTAAAAGGTACCAACTATCACGACCGTATTTTAGGATCTCAGTCGCCCCAGTTCAAAGAGAAAATGGATGCCGGTAAATTGATCGGCGGGGATGTCAATAACCGCATCGTCCTGTATGTAAGTGCCATGATGGAGGTAAAGAGTTCGATGGGGGTGATCGTAGCCGCGCCCACGGCCGGGAGTTGCGGTGCATTGCCGGGTGCCTTGTTCGGCGTGGCGCATTCGCTTGGCCTGCCTGAAGAAATGCTGGTAAAAGCGATGCTTTCTGCCGGTCTCATCGGGGTATTCATTGCCGCACACGCCACATTTGCCGCGGAAGTGGGGGGCTGTATGGCGGAAACCGGATCGGGTGGGGGCATGGCCGCCGCCGCGATCGTGGAAATGAAAGGCGGCAGTTTGCAACAATCCATCGCAGCGGCATCTCTTGCGCTGCAAAATTCACTGGGTATTATCTGCGACCCGATCGGCAACCGGGTGGAAGCGCCCTGCCTTGGAAGAAATGTGATGGCCGCCACCAACGCCGTATCCTGCGCCAATATGGCCCTGTCGGATTACGAACACCTGGTGCCACTGGATGAAGTGATTGATACAATGAAACTGGTTGGCGACCAGATACACCATACGCTGCGGTGTACCAATCTCGGCGGACTCTCCATAACTCCTGCCGCTAAAAAAATTGAGGCGATGCTTGAAGAGCAGCCGAAGCGGGTTTTTAAAAGCTGCTAGTTTGTAGTCAACAGTCGACAGTCCACAGTCCACAGTCCACAGTCGACAGTCGACAGTCCACAGTCGACAGTCCACAGTCCACAGTCGACAGTTGACAGTCCACAGTCCTCAGTCGGCAGCCGGGCAGCCTTGCAGACGGTAAGTGACTTTGCATCACCTTTATTTTCGACCCCGGAGGGTTTGATATGAATAACGCGGGTGAGACCCGGTGGTTCAGCCGGAGGATATGAAGAACCCTGGTAGGGTTCAATTTATTGACTACGATGAGCAGCCGGCAGTGTTTTCCAAAATGATGTAATTTGAAACGGATATGTTTCGGATTACACTTATACTTTTTTCCTTTTTACTACCGCCGGTTCTGACGGTTAGCGCACAGGTCAATACCTCTTTCTGCATAACGGGTTATTATGCAGGTACGGCGGAACGGCTGGATAATTTTCCGGTGGGAAAACTCACGCACATCATCTATTCATTCGGTCACCTGCGGGGCAACCGGCTCCATTTCGGGAGTGCCAACGATACAGCCTGTATCCGGAAGATGGTGGGGTATAAGAAAAAGTATCCGGGTCTGAAAGTGATCCTGTCCCTGGGCGGCTGGGGAGGTTGCCAAACCTGCTCCTCTGTATTTTCCTCTGAGAGCGGACGAAACACCTTTTCCAGTTCTGTAAAAAAATGGCTGCAGTATTTCAAGGCCGACGGGATCGATCTCGACTGGGAATACCCGGCCATTTCAGGTTATCCCGGGCATCCGTTCAAACAGGAGGATAAGGACAATTTCACCCGGCTGTTAGGTTCCCTGCGGTCGGAACTGGGAAATAAATACGAAATCAGTTTCGCAGCCGGCGGGTTCGACCAGTTTATTGATTCATCCGTTGAATGGAAAGAGGCGATGCGTTTCGCGGATAAAGTGTACATCATGAGTTACGACCTCGTGCACGGCGCCAGCACCATCAGCGGTCATCATACCCCGCTATATTCCACCCCGCAGCAAAAACAATCCGCCGATAACGCGGTGAACCGGCTGCTGGAACTGGGAGTGCCACCCGCTAAGATCGTGATCGGCGCCGCCTTCTATGCCCGTATGTTCCGGGTAAAGGATACGATCGATAAAGGGTTGTACCGGTCCTGCAATTTTTACCGGGGTATCTCCCATCCGAATTTGTACGACAGTATTTCCTCCTCAAAAGGCTTTTCTCAATATTGGGACGATGTGGCGAAAGCGCCCTACGCGTTCAACCCGCAGCGAAAAATACTGGTCACCTATGATGACAGCGTATCGGTTAAACTAAAAACCCGGTACGCAAAAGATCGCAGGCTGGGGGGTATCATGTTCTGGCAGCTGGCGGATGATAAGTTTAGAGACGGGTTGCTGGAGGTGATCAGTCAGGTTGCTATGCAGTCCGGAAGTCGGTAAGTAGGGAAATCCGGAGTTTTTTTCTCAAAGTGGCGGGTTATCCTTAGGTACCCGGCATCACAGCATCACTCCCATCACCGAAACCGCATACATGAGTAAAGTGGCTACCAACTCCAGCACGAAATGCCGGTCGCGGGCATGTAAAAAAGCGGGGAAAAGGGCCTGTCCCTCTGCCGGATAATTTTTCCGCAAAGCCGGTTCAGCCACATTGTCGATGACCGGTCCGAGTATCCAGATCAAAACCACCAGCACGATCTTGGTGATCAGTATTTCCCGTAGCGGGTATTTTGTTAGCAGCCAGCCGACACCGGAAAGGGTGGCGAGAAGCATTCCCAGGATGATCAGCACCGTGAGTGTTTTGGAAACCTGGAAGAAAACAGGATAACGCCGGTGATCGGACCGGGCACGTATGAGTAATATCATCTTGGCGGTGGATCCGCCCAGGGCAAGACCGTACCCAAACAGGTGCGCCAGCAAAAGCCAGTGGTAGAGGGTGAACATTAAGACCTCCCTGTTTTTTTTTCCCGTATCAGGATTAAGATAAACAGCGGAGGGAAGGGGGGACAATGACCTGGGTCAGGCGGGGGAAGAAATAAGAGTGAAGATTGACGATTTTAGCATTTTGAAGGGGGGCAACACGGTCCTCAGGACATTCACTACTATTTTGTAAAGTATGAATGGACGGGTTTAACGAAGTGATCCCACTTTTATAAAGGGAGACAACGACCTGGGTCAGGCGGGGGAAGAAATAAGAGTGAAGATTGACGATTTTAGAATTTTGAAGGGAGAGGATATCCCGGTTTTAAGTCGTCCTTTATTCTATTGCTTAGTGTGAATAGCCGCAACTAATGGAGTAATTCCATTTTTATATCGGGGAAACCCATCAGCATCAGGATCACATAATTCACCGCGGCCTCACCGGGGTCGTCGGATATACAAACGAGTTCGGCGTATCGCGGCACCCCGGCCTTTACAAGCAGGTTCCAGATATCCTTTGCCGGGAGGGGCCGGCCGTCGGCTTGCAGGAGATCCGTATAGGGGATATGTACCATTTTTCCAGCCGGTGCCACAGTGGGTCTGTTCTTTCCGGAAGCGATATATACCCTGGGAAAAAAGGTACCCATTTTTGCGGATCCGGTGTCAGTGATAATAATATCATGGCGGGGATCAGCCATGTATTTATTCTGCATACCGGAACCGGCGGCCTGTCCTTTTGATTTTTCCGATGTTAAACTGTCTTTCACCATACTAAAACCTGATCCGGCCCAGTTTTCCGCCGGATCCAAGAACAGGGAAATCTTTTCCTGGCCCAGTTTCTTCAGGATTACAAAAGCAAGTGCGGCTTCCCGGGTCAATCCCCCGCCGGTAAGGATCACCGCTTCCTGTGCATTTGTAACGCCTGCCGATGTCATTATACCGGAGAGTTTTACAGGTTCATGAATATGATCACGGAATTGCGAAAACGGGATATTGACGGCATATTGCACATGCCCTTTTGCGAATTGATCCGGGGGTCGGACATCAATAAAGCTGAGATTGGTGATCCCGTACATCCGCATCATCCTTCCGCCCCATCCCTGCAACCAGGCGGCGTTTCGTATCAGGTAGGGAGCATCATAAGTCCATAAAGGCAATTCACGCTGATCGGATGCCCATTCAAGCAGAGAACCCGGGAAGAGCTTTACGTTTGTATAGCCCAATAAATGTTTCAGCGCAAAAAAGGGGACACTGGCAGCGATGCCGCCACCACAGTGAGATAATACCTGTTTCTCCGGGCCGATATCAAGGTAGGATAGTATTTTTTTTATTTCTTCTGTTGATTTGAATGTTTTATCCGCGTTATAAAGATCTTCCGCCGGCAGCATAACGGCATTGGGTACATGACCCCCCCTCCCAAAAAACTGGTGAGTCCCATAATGCCAGGCGGGATCGAGCGCCTCGAGTAAAACATTTTTGGATGGATTACCCGATGCTTCCAGGAACCCGGGAAGATCAACCCGGATATCCTTTTTCAGGTCTTTGATCCGGAATGTACCTTTTGCCGGCGCGGCACCGGATTGATCAGTTACCGGACCGCCTGCGGCTTTCCATTTGGCTAAACCGCCGTCGAGTATGAAAATCCGGGAGACAGGAAATCCATAGTACTCCAATGAGAAAAATAAACGGGTGGCCAGATAGGTTCCTCCCTGGTCGTACACAACGATCTTTTTTTCGGGACTGATGCCCCATGACTGGTAGCGCTTTTCGATCTCTTCGGCGGGAAGTTCCTTCACTCCATATGTGAAAATATCGTAGTTGATGGAGCCGGGTATATGACCGGCCTGGTAAATAGTACCCGGCGAGGCATCCAGCAACACCAGATGCGGATCGTTCAGGTGCTGCTGCAGCCAGTTGGCGCTTACAAGACGCTCCCTGGTTTCCTGCTGTGCATTCAGGGTAGGAGCCATTATCATCAGGAACAATACAACCCGGGCGGCCCGGCAAACTCGGCGATATGCGCCTGGGGTATGATTCAAATTTTTCATGATTGTATCCTCCGTAATTATTTTTTGGAAATAGCGGTTACCGGGTTTCCGAAAAGGGGTTTTGGTTTTTTCCGGAAATCATTCCTGAAAAAAAACGTCACCAGGAACAGGAAAACGATGAAGACTGCGAGGGACATGAGTTGATTGGCGTATATTTTCTGAATCGCCGTTTTCAGCGGTTTTTCACACACTTCACCCGGGCAATACTGTATTTTCTTTTTATAGAAAAGGGGATAGAAGAGGCAACCGAGGCATATGCCGAAAGCGGTTTCGAAAAAAAGAAAGATCAGGCAGACAAAACAAAGTATACCTGTTACGGGACTATAAGAATTGAACAGGATCACCAGCACGAACATAATGGTGGCGATGACGACACCGATGGTCCAGGCGAATTTTTTTTGCGGGGCGCCCACATATTCCGGCACCTGCCGGCTTACGATCAGCCTGCCCAGGATCAGTGAGGGAGAAAACCGGGGATTTATGAATACGCGCAGCAACAGGTCGGTATAAAAAATGATGATGGCGTATTTAAGTAGCGTAAAGTCACCGCCGGATATAACAACGGTTACCGAAATGAACATCAGCAGGAACAGGATACCGGCAGCGGCCCGTATTTCCCGTTCATTCAGAACAGGCACGGGGTAGCCCTCCACTTCTTCTCCGAATTTTATGATGCGGCTCATATCCTCCCGGACGTTTTTTTGATTCGTTTACAAGGTTAAACTGTTTCGGCACACGGAATCCGGTCCTGTCAATAAACAGCAGGTTTGCGTCAACCAAAAACAAGTGGATGTGGCCGGCGTGGTTGTAATTATTTGTACGCTCATAGGTCTTTACCGGTGATTGGTTGACCTGTATCCCGATTCTGTTGCCGGGAACACGGCAAGGGCGGGAAATGTCGATATTTATGGGATAAATACAGGATGAAACCATTAGCCGATAAAAAAAGAATGCAGTTTTATGGCTGGGTCGCGGCCGGTTTCTTTTGCCTGGTCAGCCTGAGCATGCTGGGCGATTATCCCGGCCGTTTTCCGGCGATCGCGGTCAATACCCTTTGGGCGACAATGTTGCTCACCGTCCTCAATTTTATCCTGTTTGAATATTCCGTTCCCTTCGTATTGAAAAAAAGGGACTCGGTCGTTTTTAATATTCTGACGGGTCTCCTCCTCCTGTTTGTACATTTAATGTTCTATTCCTATGGATCCTATGCCTGGAGGATGGGAGGCATAGAATTGGGTGTCTATACGGCATTAAAGGATTATGCGACACTGGACATCGCCCTGCAAAACCAGATGGCGCTGAGTGCGGGCTCATTTTTCTTTTTTGGCATCGCCCGGCATATTTACCAGTACATTAAACTCAGGCAGGCTTCCCAGCTGTTGCGGATAGAGAAGCAACAGGCGGAACTGAATTACCTGCGTTCGCAAACCAACCCGCATTTTTTATTTAATACCCTCAATAATATCTATTCACTGGCGCGGGATAAGGATGACCTGGCGCCTGAATCCATCCTGCGCCTGTCCAAGATACTCCGGTTCATGCTCTACGAAACGTCGGGCGAATTTATCGCCATTGAAAAAGAGATACGGATACTGGAGGATTATATCGAGTTGGAGAAACTGCGGTATGATGACTCGCTGCGGGTAAATTTTAATCATGATGTGGAAGATATGAAACAGGCCCTGCCGCCACTTTTGCTGATCCCGCTGGTGGAGAATGCGTTCAAGCACGGGGTATCGGAAACAAGGGGCCGCCCCTTTGTGGACATTCATTTGTCGGTGAAGAAGCGGCAATTGTCGTTTAATGTGAGAAATTCCATGGAGCATACCGTTGAGACTTCCGTTAAGGAGAATATTGGATTGTCCAATTTGCGGAGGCAGCTGGAACTGCTCTATGTGGAATATAATCTGGAACTTCGTCCGGCCGCGCATGAGTTTACAGCCCTGCTGACCATCAACCTTGCCAGTCATGTCTAAGATCAGATGCATCATAGTGGAAGATGAACCGCTGGCGGTTAAAGTACTGACGGATTATATTTCCCAGGTTCCTTTCCTGGACTTACAGGGAAGTTTCCGGGATGCGATTCTGGCCACGGAATTTCTGCGTGAACAAACTACAGACCTCATTTTCCTGGATATCCACCTGCCGAAACTGAAAGGCATGGCATTCCTTAAAACGCTGACAAATCCCCCTGCGGTGATCATTACCACGGCCTATCACCAGTATGCCGTGGAGGGATTTAACCTGAATGTTACCGACTACCTGCTTAAGCCCATCGGGTTTGAACGTTTTTTGGTCGCGGTCAGCAAAGTCAATACGGCCCGGGCTGCGGCTGGCGTAGCGACGGGGGGACCTGAATCAAAGGATCATCTTTTTCTGCAGGCATATAAGAAAAAGGTCAAGGTATTATTTGATGAGATCCTTTACATCGAAAGTCAGCTGGAGTATATCAGGATCGTTACCACACGAAAAACATTTCTTTCCAAGATGGGAACCCGGGAAATCGAAGCATTATTGCCAGCTAACCGGTTCCGGCGAATACACCGCTCCTTTATCGTATCATTAAGTAAGATCGATTCCTACACGGCCGATGCGGTGGAAATTAACGGGGTCTCCATTCCGGTTGGAAGAAGCTACCGGGACCAGTTGGAAAACCTATAGGAAAAATTTTTTAAACTGGGATTTTTCAGCATTCTCAATCTTCATTTCTTGTCTTTTTTGCCGGGAAGTCGGAAAGGCGATAACATCTGTATTTGTAAACTAATCTTTCCGCCTTTGAGCCTTACCGGCAATATATGTTCTGGATCGAATTCGTTTAATATCATGTAAAAGAATGGTTTAGGCTTGATTTGTTGTTTATTCAGAAATTTTTTTTGTGGGAAGTAATTCGCTCATTACTTTTGTTAACCAAATGGTTAAACTATATGGTTAAAAAGAAAAAGTTACACGACGGTACCGCGGAGGAGAAGATCCTCGCTGCGGCGCGGAAAGTGTTTACCACGAAGGGCATGACCGGGGCCCGGATGCAGGATATCGCCGATGAGGCGGGGATCAACAAGGCCCTGCTGCATTATTATTTCCGGGATAAGAATAAACTCTTTGAAACCATCTTTCTCACGGAGGCGCAGCGCTTCTTTCCCAAGATCAACGGGATCTTTATTTCCGACGCGCCGCTTTTTGAAAAGATCGGGCACTTCGTGAACGAATATATCGACGAGATGCTGGTGAATCCCTACCTGCCCTGGTTCGTGATGAACGAGATCAACCGCGACCCGGACCAGTTCATTACACGGATCTGGGGAGAGGACAAAAAATTCCAGCCTCAAAAATTCATCGAACAAATTGAAAAAGAGATCGCGGAAGGCAGGATCAAACCTATCCATCCCGTGCACCTGTTCCTGAACCTGATCGGGATGACCATTTTTCCCTTTGTTGCTAAACCGATGATCACGCGAAATATGCAGGTGAGCGATGAGGTGTTCAGCATGCTGATGGAACAGCGAAGGAAGGAAATTCCAAAATTCATTATTGATTCGATCCGAAAATAAATTTTTTGCAATGCCGCTTTACCAACCATTAACCGAAACAGGAGCATGAAAAAAATCATCTTATTAAGCAGTTTATTGCTGGGTGGATTATCCGTAACCGCCCAGGAATCGCTTACGCTCGACAAAGCGCAGGAACTTGCCCGTCAAAACTATCCTCTTACCCGGCAACGTGAACTGATCAGGCAGACTTCACAACTTACGGTCGATAACCTCAGCAAGGGCTATTTACCGCAAATCAGCCTGGGCGCGCAGGCTACCTACCAGTCGGATGTTACCCAGGTGAAAATTCCGGTTCCCGGAATTAATATCGAACCGCTCAGCAAGGAACAGTACCGGATACTCGCCGATATAAGCCAGCTGATCTATGACGGGGGGCTGATCAAACAGCAGAAAGCCATCCAGCAACTGGGGGAGGAAACGGAGCAGCAAAAACTGGAAGTCGAACTCTATAAACTGAAAGAAAGGATCAACCAGCTTTTTTTCGGCGTATTGTTCCTGGATGAACAACTGAAACAAACCGAGCTGGTAAAAACGGACCTGAACATCGGCATCAAAAGAGTGCAGGCGCAGGTGGATAACGGCGTAGCCTTCCGGTCGAACCTGAACCTGCTGAAAGCTGAATTGCTGAAAAACGAACAGCGGGTGATCGAACTGCAATCTACCCGAAAGGGTCTGATCGATGTGTTGGGATTATTCATCAACCGGTCCCTGCCGGAGAATACCCGGTTGATAAAACCGGTTACGGTTACGGCCATCGCGGAAGATGCCATCCGGCGCCCCGAACTGAAACTTTTTTCTTCGCAGGAAAAACTCCTCGGCAGTCAGTTCAATCTTATCGAAGCCCGGAACAAACCGAAGGCCAGTCTTTTCCTTCAGGGCGGATACGGTCGCCCGGGACTGAACATGCTGCAAAACGAATTCGATTTTTATTATACCACCGGGATCCGGCTCAACTGGTCGCTCGGCGGGTTGTATACCCGGAAGAAAGAAAAGAAGATCATTGCGCTCAGCCAGAAAACAGTGGACATTCAGAAAGATGTTTTTCTGCTGAATACGAACACACAGCTTAAACAGGAACAATCGAATATGGATAAACTGCAGCAACTGGTGAACACCGACAGGGCGATCATTGATCTCCGCGTCAGCGTGAAAGAAGCCGCCAAAGCGCAGCTCGAGAACGGCGTGATCACGGCCAGCGATTACCTGAGGGAGGTGAACGCGGAGGACCAGGCAAGGCAGATGCTGATCGTGCATGAAGTGCAGCTGCTGCAGGCAAAGGTGAATTACCAAACTGTAAAAGGTGAGTAATATTTAAAAAGAAATGTTCAATGCTCAACGATCAATGATCAATGCTCAAGTTTGGAGTATAGCTGGATTATATATTGAATATTGAACATTGCTGATTGAACAATTTAAAAGAATTAATCAAATAAGTATGAAGCAAATTCATCTATTCTTTATCGCGGCGCTGTCACTGTCATCCTGCAAAAACAACGGCCACCGCTTCGACGCATCGGGCACTTTCGAAGCCGACGAGGTCATTGTTTCCTCTGAACTGGGAGGTAAGATCATCCTGCTGAATATCGATGAGGGCTCGGTGCTGGCGAAGGACAGTATCGTGGGCGTAGTGGATGCCGGCAACCTGGCCCTGCAGAAGGAGCAGGTGGAAGCCAGCATCGAATCGCTAAGGGAAAAAACCGCGGATGTGGGTCCGCAGGTGGAGTTGCTGGAGAACCAGTTGCAGGTGCAGCAGTCGCAACTCGATAATCTCCGGCATGAGAAGCAGCGGGTGGAAAATCTCATCAAAGCCGATGCCGCCACGGGCAAGCAACTCGATGATATCAAAGCCCAGATCGATGTGGTGATAAAGCAGATGGGAGTGACCCGCCAGCAAATACAGGTGCAGCGCTCCAATGTGGCCACGCAGAACCGCACGGTGCTGAGCGAATCCAAACCGCTGACCAAACGGGTGGCGCAGATCGAGGACCAGCTCAAACGCGCATCCATCATCAATCCTGTTAGCGGAACGGTGATCACACAATATGCCGAGGAAGGAGAGATCACCGCGCCGGGGAAGGCACTATATAAAATAGCGGACCTCAGCCATCTTTTACTGCGGGCCTACCTGAGCGGCAACCAGCTGGCGCAGGTGAAGCTCGGTCAAACGGTGACCGTGCTGGTGGATGACGGAAAAGGGGGCTACCGGGAAATGCCCGGTGTGATCACCTGGATCAGTGACAAAGCGGAGTTTACGCCAAAGACCATACAGACAAAGGAGGAAAGGGTGAACCTGGTGTATGCAGTTAAGATTAAAGTGAAGAATGACGGGTTGCTGAAGATCGGGATGTATGCTGAAATGAAAATTAATTGAGAAATGTTCAATGCTCAACGATCAATGTTCAGGTTACCGTGATCCTGGTTGAAAATTGAACATTGAGCATTTTTAGATGAAAACGCAGTCTAATTATTTTGAGTAACAAAAGATGTCAACTGTAACTATAGACAATATTATCAAAACCTACGGAAAAAAAAAGGAGGTATCCGCGCTTAGGGGTATTTCCTTCGATGTCGGTAAAGGGGAACTGTTCGGCATCATAGGTCCGGATGGAGCGGGGAAGACCTCGCTGTTCCGGATCCTGACCACGCTGTTGCTGGCCGACAGCGGGGAAGCCACAGTGGATGGCTTTGAGGTGGTAAAGGATTACCGGGAGATTCGAAAAAGGGTGGGTTATATGCCCGGTCGGTTTTCATTGTACCCGGATCTCTCGGTGGAGGAGAACCTGCGTTTTTTCGCCACCATTTTCAATACCAGCATAGAGGAGAACTATGACCTCATAAAAGATATTTATGTGCAGATCGAGCCGTTCAGAAAAAGAAAGGCGGGTAAATTATCCGGGGGCATGAAACAGAAACTGGCGCTCAGCTGCGCGCTGATCCATCGTCCTTCGGTGCTTTTCCTGGATGAACCTACTACGGGCGTGGACGCGGTGAGCCGGAAGGAATTCTGGGAAATGCTGAAGGGATTGCGTAATGAAGGGATCACCATCCTTGTTTCTACTCCGTATATGGATGAAGCGGGATTGTGCGACCGGGTAGCCCTGTTGCAAAAGGGAAAGATCCTTTCCGTGAACACCCCCGCCGCGGTGGTGGAGGAATTCAGAAAGCCATTGTTTTCGGTAAAAGCAAAGGCCATGCTTCCCCTTCTCGAAGTCCTGAAGAAGACAGAAGGAGTGGCCGACGCCTATCCGTTCGGTGAGTATCATCATGTAGTGATGACAGATGATCGGTCGGCAGACACACTCAGAGAAAAACTCATCGGGGAGGATTGGACGGGACTGGAAATCCGGAAGTCTTCACCCAATATTGAGGATTGTTTTATCAGTTTAATGAAAGATTAGATGGATCGTTCAAAAGCAATTGCGGCCGAGGGTCTGACAAAACGGTTTGGTGATTTCACCGCCGTGGATGCGATCTCTTTCGAGGTGAACAAGGGCGAGATCTTCGGTTTCCTTGGCGCCAACGGGGCGGGCAAAACCACCGCGATGCGGATGCTATGCGGTTTATCGATGCCCACATCGGGCAAGGCCACCGTGGCGGGATTTGATGTGTACCGGGAGAATGAAAAGATCAAGAGGAGTATCGGTTATATGAGCCAGAAATTTTCGCTGTACGACGATCTGACCGTAAGGGAGAACATGCGATTCTACGGTGGCATTTACGGCAAAAGCGATGCTTTTATCAACCGCAAAACGGCTTATATACTGGAACAACTGCATCTGGAAGAAGAAGTGAATGTGCTGGTGAGGTCACTGCCGCTGGGGTGGAAACAGAAACTGGCTTTTTCGGTGGCCCTTTTCCACGAGCCGGAGATCGTATTCCTCGATGAACCCACCGGCGGTGTGGACCCGGTAACGCGACGTGAATTCTGGAGCCTGATCTATAAGGCAGCGGAGGAAGGAACCACGGTGTTTGTCACCACCCACTATATGGATGAGGCAGAATACTGCAACCGGGTTTGCATTATGGTGGATGGAAAAATTGAAGCGATGAATACGCCGGCGGAGCTGAAACGGATCTATGCAGCGGGTTCGATGGACGAGGTTTTTCTGAAGCTGGCGAGGAAAGCGAAGAGAGGGGAGTAGAGTCAACTCATGCGTTGACTACAGTCGGCAGTCGACAGTAGGCAGTCCACAGTCGGCAGTCGACAGTCGGCAGTCGGCAGTCCACAGTCGGGTAGTAGCGTCAATGCATGCGTGTGTCTGAAGGATCCAAAGCGTTGGAGTGAACTGCTCGAGGCCCGAAGCTCATGGCCAGGGGCTTCGGAAGTTAAATATGAAAAATCAGCCACTTTTTTTGGATAACAGCAAACCATGAAACAGTTTCTCTCTTTTGTTCACAAAGAATTCTTTCATATCCTCCGCGACCGGAGGACGATGATCATACTGCTGGGCATGCCCGTGGTGCAGATCATCATCTTCGGTTTCGCGCTCACCAATGAGGTGAAGAACGCGCGGATCGCCGTGCTGGACCAGTCGAAGGATGCTTCCAGCACGGCGCTGATCACCGAACTGGATGCGAGCCGGTATTTTGACCTGGAGAAGAACCTCGTCAGTTACCGGGAGGTGGAGGAGGAGTTCCGGAAAGGGAGGATCAAACTGGCCGTCGTGTTTCCGCAGCGTTTCGGGGAGGATCTTTTGCATTTCAACAAGGCGCAGGTGCAACTGATCGCCGATGCTTCGGATCCCAATACCGCGAACCAGCTTACGAATTACGCCAGCGCCGTGATCAGGGACTACCAGGACCGCGTCACAGATAACCGATCCCTGCCTTATACCATTCAAACCGAAATGCGGATGCTTTATAACCCGCAGCTAAAGGGCGCCTTCAATTTTGTACCCGGGGTGATGGCCATGGTGCTGCTGCTGGTCTGCACGCTGATGACCGCCATTACGATCGTGCGTGAAAAGGAAACGGGCACGATGGAAATACTGCTGGTATCGCCAATGAAACCGGTACGGGTGGTACTGGCCAAGGCCGTTCCTTATTTAATATTATCCACAGTAAATATCATCAGCATTCTCCTGCTGAGCGTGTATGTGCTGGAAGTGCCGATCAATGGCAGCCTTTCGTTGCTGATGGGTACCAGTATTCTTTTCATCCTTGTTTCATTATCGCTGGGATTGCTGATCTCGGCGGCCACGGCCACGCAGCAAACCGCTATGTTCATCTCCCTGGTGGCGCTCTTCCTTCCTACGGTGATGCTGAGCGGTTTCATGTTCCCGGTGGAAAACATGCCCCTGCCGCTGCGCATCATCTCCAATGCCGTGCCGGCTAAATGGTATTATGGCAGCGTGAAAGATGTGATGATCAAGGGACTCGGAATCGAATCGGTTTGGAAAGAACTGGCCATACTGGCTGGAATGTTGTTGTTTTTCCTGGCCCTGGCGATTAAAAAATTTAAAATCAGGCTGGCATGAGAACTCTTCGGTTTTTACTGCAAAAGGAATTCCGGCAGATCTTCCGGGACAAGTCCATCCTGCGGCTGATCTTTGTGATGCCCGTGATCCAGTTGCTGGTTCTTCCCTGGGCGGCGGATTACGAGGTGAAAGGCATTCACCTGGCGGTGGTGGATAATGACCGTTCGGATTATTCACGGCAACTGGTATCAAAAATTACTTCAACCGGGTATTTCGAACTCACCAATTTCACGGGTTCTTATCCCGAGGCGTTAAAAGAAGTGGAGAAGGACCGGGCGGACCTGGTATTACAAATACCTTCCCGGTTTGAAAAGCAGTTGGTAAAGGAAGATGAAGCCGCTCTATTCATGGCGGTGAATGCCATCAACGGCACCAAGGCTAATTTGGGCGCGGCCTACCTGCGGAGCATTATCGGGGATTTTAACCGGGAGATCAGGACGGAGTGGATCCAGTGGCCGCGGTTCAGCCCGGAAACGCAGATCGATGTGACCTTTTCCAACTGGTTCAACCCGCTGATGGATTATAAGACCTTCATGGTGCCGGGAATCCTGGTCATCCTCCTGACCATGGTGGGCGCTAACCTCACGGCGATCAATATCGTAAGGGAAAAAGAGATCGGCACGATTGAGCAGATCAATGTGACCCCCGTGAGGAAATATCATTTCATACTCGGCAAGCTGATCCCGTTCTGGGTGCTGGGGCTGTTTGTGATGACACTCGGGTTGCTGATCTCCTGGCTGGCCTATGGCATAATCCCGGAAGGTAGTTTCCTGACCATCTATGTATTTTCCGCCGTCTATCTTCTCGCGGTGCTGGGACTGGGTTTGCTGGTTTCCACCTATGCGCATACGCAGCAACAGGCGATGCTGGTCTCTTTTTTCCTGATGATGATCTTCATTTTGCTCGGGGGGCTTTATACATCCATCGACAGCATGCCCGAATGGGCGCAGTGGATCACGCGGTTCAATCCCGTGACCTATTTCATCGAAGTGATGCGCATGGTCGTGCTGAAGGGCAGCAGCCTGGGGGATATACGGGAGCACATGATGATCATGTCAGCCTTTGCCCTGGTCTTTAATGGCTGGGCCGTGATCAGTTACCGGAAAAGAAGCTGAGGACGGAGTAAGGAAATTTTATCCTGTCATTTCCTGCCTTCGGAAGCGTCTTCACATTTCTCCACTTCGGTTTCGATTTCTTTCATGAACGCTTCGTCATTCTTGTATTTGGCCTCCATTTCATTTTCAAAATCATCCCGGGCTTTTTCCGCGGCGGTCTTGGCGGTCTCATCCGTGGCGTTGTAGGCCTTCGCGTTCAGGTCGCACCATTTCTGGGCGATGGAAGCGGCGCTTTCTTTCTTACTTCCGCAGGAGAGCAGGGCGATCATGGAAAAAATAACGGCAGTGCCGAGGAATTGCTTGAACATATGCTTGATTTTGGTTTTTGGGATACCTGAAATGTAGGCCTTTTTTACCACATAGGCACATAGAAAAAAGATAGCAAACCCTATATGAAAATCTATGTGCCTGACTGGTTCAAAGAAAATCTTCAAATCAGTTCAAACCCTGATATTACTCATTTTTGATTTTCTCATAAACTATTTATATTCGGCTAACCAAAAACGAATGCTATGTCAAAAATTGGAAATCTGAAGGCGGGCGATATCATTATGGTAAATGATGACGGTGTGATGAGGGAAGGGGTGGTCGTGGATGTCAACCAGGCCGATCACCTGGTGCAGGTGGATAACGGGGTGCAGGAATTCTGGTATTCACCCAACGATATTACCGCCCTGCCGCTCGACGAGAACCAGCTCCTGGCTTTTGGCTTTACGAGGGAGGAGATCGACGGGGCCGTCAAGTACAAAAGGGATTCATTCCGGCTGGTAACTCCCAAAAAAGGCGATTTTTCGCATATTGAGATGTGGTGGCGGGAAGACCGGCGCCATTTCCATACCCCGCTGGCTGTCCACGAGTTACAGAACCTGTACCACGACATGACCAAGGTTCACCTGGATAGACCCTGATAATCAGCGAGTAATGAATTAAGTTCCGGAGAACGCTTCTTTTTCCACATAACCCCTAAAAAACAAAGGGGTTTTTTCTTTTTTAGCGCTGATACACTTACCTTTGCCGGCCCGGAACGAATCCTGTCGGATACTATTAAAATTTTACCGGTCCGTCAAGCGTTCCCAAAAAAATATGTCGAAACAACCCCTTATAAAACAGGACGGTACGATTATCGAGGCCCTTTCCAACGCCATGTTCAGGGTAAAGCTGGAAAACGGGCATGAAATACTGGCCACTATTTCGGGGAAAATGAGGATGCACTATATCCGCATCCTGCCGGGGGATAAAGTGGGGGTGGAGTTGTCGCCATATGATCTGACAAGGGGGCGAATCAATTTCAGGTATAAATGACACTTCGGCTTTGCCGAAGGGTGATAAAATGAAACAGGAACAGTATGAAAGTAAGAGCATCCATAAAAAAACGCAGCGCCGATTGTAAGATCGTTCGTCGCAAGGGCAAACTGTATATTATTAATAAGAAGAATCCGCGGTTCAAGCAAAGGCAGGGGTGATTTGAAAAGTCAGGAAATACGGAAGACCGCAGGTCCGATAGAAAATTCCTGGTTTTTTGAATTGTCTCCCGGACACCCCGGCTTTCGGACTTCCGGACATTCAAAAAGGAAAATTAAAACTTTAAACAAAAAATATGGCACGTATTGCCGGTGTTGACTTACCTAAAAACAAAAGAGGCGAAATCGGTCTGACCTATATCTATGGTATCGGCCCTTCCACCGCCAAGTATATTCTGACCAAGAATAATATTGACGTGAACAAGAAGGTGCACGAGTGGAACGACGATGAACTGAATGCCATCCGGAACACCATCACCGAAGAACTGAAGGTGGAAGGACAGCTACGTTCCGAAGTGCAGATGAGCATTAAGCGCCTGCTGGATATCGCCTGCTACCGCGGTCTGCGTCACCGTAAGGGACTACCCGTTCGCGGTCAGCGTACCAAGACCAACAGCCGGACGAGAAAGGGTAAGAGGAAGACAGTGGCCGGTAAGAAGAAAGCGCCGAAGAAATAACCCTTCACTTCGTTCAGGATGACAATAATTGTTTAATTGTCATCCCGAGGCGGAGCCGAAGGAGACTTACAGGAATTTCCAGGTCATTTCCGGATCGCTTCGTAGGTCAGCAGGAGGAATTGACTTGCTCCCGGCTTCAGGGCGGGGGAATTAAAAAAAGAATAAGATTACCTCAGAACAAAAATTATGGCAAAAGCACAAACACAGCAGCCTTTAAGCGCCAAGGCCGCCGCAAAGAAAAGAGTGGTAAAAGTGGACGCCTATGGCGACGCGCACATCTCCGCCACATTTAACAACATCATTATCAGCCTGACCAATAAGAACGGGCAGGTGATTTCCTGGAGCAGCGCCGGTAAAATGGGCTTTAAAGGATCCAAGAAAAATACACCTTACGCCGCTCAGATGGCCGCCGCCGATGCCGCCAAAACGGCTTTTGACGCGGGTCTGAAAAGAGTAGATGTGTACGTGAAGGGTCCCGGAGCCGGCCGCGAAAGCGCCATCCGCTCCATTTCCCAGAACGGGTTGGAAGTGGTGATGATCAAAGACGTGACGCCCATGCCGCACAACGGTTGCCGTCCGCCGAAGAAGAGAAGAGTTTAAGAAAAGTTACGAGCTACAAGCTTTAAGCTACGAGCTTTAGTCCACTGCTCGCAGCTCGCGGCTAACAGCTGGCAGCTTTTTACATAGAGCCAAGACTTCATTTTAAGAAAGGGTGCCTGATTGATTTTTAACGCTTTTACTGATCAGCGCACCGTTACAAAAAAGCGTAAATGAAAAAAAACTATGGCAAGGTACAATGGTCC
>CAYRHU010000027.1:22805-40896 GCA_964424155.1 uncultured Chitinophaga sp. | reverse complement strand
CGCCCCACACCACAATACCGAAAGCACACGAAGTGAGTGCTTTCGGTATTTTTATTAAGTCCCATCTGTAACCTTATTTCACCTGTTAACCGTACCCGGTTGTAAAATTCGGTCAAACCACCCCCCCCCTTCCTTCAGTAGCTACGCTACTATCCGGGAGACCGTTTTAACAGTTAATTCCTTATTTCCCCCAATTGGTGCAACTATGGGTTTTTTCCGGCCCCGCCACTCACCATCTTTGGGTCAGCATCAAAACATAATCCTGTCAGCCGACAGACAAACGCAAAACCTTATTTTATGCAACGCTACAATATCTTTAACCAGGTACACAAGGGTCTCCGCGAACTTCTTTACCAGACCGCCAGCCTTGTGCAGCAAACCGATTTTTCAACCCCTTCCGAGCGGGAGGCCCTGCTCGGGCAGGTGAATACCGTTGCCGATCTTTTCGACAAACACGCCCATACGGAAGACTCATTCATTCTGCCCGCGCTGACACAGTACGAGCCCTCCGTTTGCACTTTGTTTGAAGAGGAACACGTGCAGGATCATGCCCTTGGTGAAAAACTTCGTTCGATTCTGAAAGGAATAGAAAACGCGACTTCCGTTGAGGATATCACTACCTGGGGCGCCGTGCTGCGCCCGGTCTTCGTGGAATTCATGGTCTTCAACCTGAATCACATGGCCAAAGAAGAAGAGGTGCTCAACAAATTATTATGGAGATATTATAGCGATGAAGACCTGCACGGGATCACACAGCAGATCATCGCCCACCAGCCGCCGGAGGCCCTGCAGCTGTTCAGCGCCTGGATGATGAAGGGCCTGAGCAATAATGAGATCAGCGCCTGGCTGAAAGAAGTGAAAACCACGGCACCCGATTTCATCTTCAACGGGTTGCTTGCGCTGGCAGAAAAAGAATTGCCCGCCAGTCGATGGAGAACCATCCAGGAAAATATTATGGAAGGTGCACTAATGGCCTGAACGACCTACAGGTGATAGTAGTTTGAATGCAGGACCGGTTCTGTCAAGGGCCGGTCTTTTGCTTTTCATGCGTCTTTTTTCTGTTTATACTTTCCTTTACTCTTCCGGATATTACACGCCACCACCTTATACTCCGGGCACATGGCCTCCGAATCGCTGATGCTTGACGTAATATTGTTCAGCATGATCTCCGGGAAATGAAAAGTACTGCTGAGGATACCCGGTTTTACTTCATCGGTGATCTTTGCTTTAATATCCACTTTTCCCCTCGGCGATTCCACGCATACCATGTCGCCGTCCTGTATCAGGTGTTTGCGGGCGTCTTCCTCACAGATCAGCAATACATCCTCCGTGAGTATTTCCGCATTCCGGGTGCGCCGCGTCATCGCCCCGCAGTTATAATGCTCCAGCTCCCGGTTGGTGGTGATGATATAGGGATATTCCTTACCATGCTGTTCAATCTCCTTTGTTTCCACGAACTCTTTGAACATGAATTTCCCCTTCCCACGGGTGAATTTATCGGTATGAAGTATTTCCGTATCCGTTCCATCCTTCAGCACCGGCCATTGTTTGCCGTTTTCACCGAGTTCATTCCATTTCACACCCGCAAAGAAGGGCACCACCCGGGCGATTTCCTCCAGCATAGTTTCCGGATCATAATCCGCCTGCGGATATCCCATCCGGTTCATGATATCCGCGATGATCTGCCCGTCGCATTTGGTTCCTTCAATGGGATCCACCACCTTGTTCACCCGCTGAATCCGTCTTTCCCCGTTGGTGAAAGTGCCGCTTTTCTCCAGGAAGGAAGCGCCCGGTAAAATCACCGTGGCCAGTTTGGCGGTCTCGGTCATGAACAATTCCTGTACGACAAAAAGCTCCAGGCTTTCCAGCGCTTTCACCACATGATGCGTGTTGGGATCGGTCTGTGCCATGTCTTCCCCGATCACCCAGATGGCCTTCAGTTTTCCTTCCAGCGCTGCGTCGTACATCTGCGGGATCTTCAGGCCGGCGTAGTCGGGCAACTTTGCACCGTAGAACTCCTCGTACATCTTGTGTATCTCTGGGTTGGTCACGTCCAGGTAACCCGCACCCTGGTAGGGCTGGCAACCCATATCGGCCGCGCCCTGTACATTGTTCTGGCCTCGCAACGGGTTTACTCCTACACCTCTGCGGCCGATATTCCCGGTAATCATTGCCAGGTCGGCGATCAGCATCACCGTGTAAGTCCCCTGCGAATGTTCGGTCACACCCAGTCCGTGGAAAGACATCGCGTTGGACGCTGATGCATAGGCGATGGCGGCCGCACGGACCTCATCCCGGCCCACACCCGTCACTTTCTCCAGTTCATCCATGTCGAGGTTCAGGATATTCTGCCTGAAATCATCGTATCCTTCGGTGCGGGCTTCGATAAACGCCCTGTCCTCTAAATTTTCCTTGATGATATAATACAGCATCATGTTCAGCAGCGCCACATTGGTGCCGGGCCGGAGCTGCAGGTGATGCGTCGCGTATTTCACCAGCTCCGTTTTCCGGGGATCGATCACGATCAGGGTCTTTCCCTTTATCGCCTGCTGCTTGATCTTCGCGCCCGTTACGGGGTGTGCATCGGTGGGGTTGGCGCCGATCACCATCATGCAGTCGGTGTATTCCAGGTCGATGATCGAATTGGTGGCCGCCCCGGTGCCAAAGGTGCGTTGCATACCAATGGCGGTAGGGGAATGACAAACCCTGGCGCAACTGTCGATATTATTGGTGCCGATCACCGCCCGGATGAATTTCTGCATGATGTAATTCTCTTCATTGGTACACCTGGCCGAAGAGATTCCTGCAATGGCATCGGGCCCGTATTGCTTTTTTATTTGAGTGAGCTTTTCGGCTATGAAATCGTAAGCCTCCTCCCAGCTCGCTTCTACAAATTCCCCATTCCGTTTGATCAGCGGGGTCCTTAACCGGTCCGGGTGATTATAGAACGAGAAAGCGTATCTCCCTTTCAGGCAGGTATGCCCCCCGTTGGCTTCCGCGTCATAAGGCGCCTGTATGGATTTGATCGTACCGGCGCTGACGGCCACATCCAGGTTGCAGCCCACCCCGCAGTAGGTGCAAACGGTGCGCACTTTTTTATCGAATACGATAGATTTTGATTCAAACACATCGCTGATCGCGGATGTGGGACAGGCCTGGGCACAGGCTCCGCAGCTCACGCAATCACTCTCTTTAAAGCTTACATCACTTCCTTTGATGATGCGGCTGTCGAAACCCCTTCCCGCCATGCTCAGCACAAACTGTCCCTGCACTTCATCACAGGCCCGCACGCAACGAAAACAGTTGATGCACTTGGAAAGATCGGAGGTCATGTAGGGGTGACTCAGGTCTTTTTTCCGGTCCAGGTGATTTTTCCCTTCCGGATAACGCACATCCCGGATCCCCACTTTAGCCGCGACAGCCTGGAGTTCGCAATTATTATTCACTTCGCAGGTAAGACAATCCAGCGGGTGATCGGTAAGTACCAGTTCAATGATATTCCTGCGCAGCTTTTGTATTCGCTTCGAATCGGGATAGATATAGGAACCGGCCATAACGGGAGTATGACAGGAGGCCTGCGCTTTCGCCGGACCGTTTTCGCTCAGCGCCACATCCACGCTGCAAACCCGGCAGGAGCCAAAGGGCTCCAGGTTGGGCGCATCGCACAAAGTGGGAACGGAATCTTTTCCGAAATTTCTCCGGAGAAATGAAATGATCGTTTCACCATCTATGATCTCGTAAGGTTCATTGTTTACATAAGCGATCCCCGCTTTCGCATGACCATTCCCGGAGGACCAGGTGGCGGTACCGCCTTTGGCATCCTTCTTATGCATGTCCTCTTTTCTGAATACGATACCCATGATCAGGATCTTTTAAAATAAGGCGACAGTTCTGTTTCAAAATGCTGCAACGCATTCTTTACCGGGAGGGGCAAACCGCCTCCCAGCGCGCAAAGCGAACCGATCTCCAGTGTTTCGACCAGGTCGTCAAACAACACCCGGTCTATTTTATAATCCGTTTCCTGCGCTTTTTGCAGCATCTCGTATCCACGGGTGGAGCCCAGTCTGCAGGGAAAACATTTTCCACAACTTTCATGCGCGGTAAACCGGAAAAGATGTTCTACATATTTTACCAGGGGAAAATCTTCCGGGATACAAACCACGGAGGCATGTCCCAGCAGGAACCCGTTTTTGGAAAAAGATTCAAAATCGACCGTGAGCTCATTGATCTTTGAAACAGGTACCAGCCCGCCCAGCGGACCACCAATATGCATGGCTTTTACCGGCGACCGGAAACCGCCGCCCAGTTCATTTACCACCACCGACAGGGGCGTTCCCATATCCACTTCATAGATCCCGGGTTTTTTGAAAAAGCCGTCGAGTGACACCAGTTTGGTACCTGTGGAGCGGCCGATACCGATGGCGGCGAATTTCGCTCCGCCATTATTAATCACCCAGGGAATACAGGCCAGCGTCTCCACGTTGTTCACCACGGTGGGTTTGTTGAAGAGCCCTTGCTGCACGGGATAGGGAGGCCGGACGCGAACTTCGGGTCTTTGTCCCTCGATGGATGACAACAGCGCTGTTTCTTCGCCGCAGATATAGGCTCCCTGCGCGCCGATCACCTTGAATTGAAAACGGAAACCGGACTGAAGGATATTATCCCCCAACAGGTTTTGCTCATACAGATCTTTAATGGCGGATTCCGTGATGCGGATCGCCTCGGGATATTCGCCCCGGATATATACCAAACCGGTATCGGCCCCGGTGATATAACCGGCGATCATCATCCCCAGTAACACGCTGTGCGGCCGCTGCTCCAGCAGGTAGCGGTCGCTGTACGCGCCGGGATCTCCCTCATCGGCGTTGCAGACAATGAATTTTTGATTTCCTTCTGCATTTTTACAGCCTTCTAATTTTACGGCGATGGGAAATCCCGCGCCGCCACGTCCCCGCAGACCGGATGTTTTTAACTCGGCCAGCAGTTCATCGGCGGATTTTTTTAATGTGGCTGCCAGTATAGAATAATATTCTTTTACTCCGGGAAATGCGGATGTCAATACGGCGGTGCCATAAGCCGAAACGTTGTACGAGTCAGCAACTGCCGTATCATTCTTCTTAATGGAGGTTATTTCATCAACAGCCTTTCCGGAATAGTTTTTCCCGTTGAGATAAAAGGAACTGTTTTCGTGGCAACGACCCAGACAGCACATTTCCCCGATCTCGGAAGCGTCAAAATGCTGCAGTAGTTTTTCCCTGAGTGCCGGTTGAGTGCCTGCCGTCATACAGGAACTCCCATTGCAGATATACACTTTTTTGCCCCTGTTCTCCGGTTTGAGGAAATCATAAAAACTGGCCGCGCCGAACACGTTGGCTTTGCCCATCACAAAAGCTTCCGCCAGTTCTTCCATTTTATCAACGGAAGGACTGCCGGTGCTGCGGGCCGCGATGCCCAGCTCTTCGAATAACGTTTCGTTTACGCCCCTTCTTCCCGCAAGCTCACTCAGGTTCTTTGACATGGCAATCGTTATAAGTGATCAACAGGTTTTATTCGGATTCGGGTAATTGTCGCTCTGGTCCTCGAACGTATGATCCAGGCATACAAAATCCTTTTCGATCAGCAGGAACAACTCTTTTCCTTCGCCGATGCTCATTTTATTATTAAATCCCACAACTTCCGTTCCCGTCCACTCGGTGGCGATATGTTCCGGTACAAAAATACAGATCCGGTTACCGGCATAAGAAGCTTCCAGGACGCTGATGCCCGCCTTTCTTTCCAGCCGGTAATGAAAAGGCGGACCATCCGGGAATTCGGTCTTCTCCTCGATAAAGCCCAGCCTTCCGAAATTAGCGATCTCGGTTTTGGTGAGCCGGTAGCGGATGGAATTTCCTTTTATCCTGATTTTCATGTTTTGTTTTTCCTTTTGAAACACAGTGTCTAACCGGTCAGTTCACGATTCGCTCTTCTCCCGAATAAATATTAAACCTTCCATCCCGCAGAAATCCCACCAGGGTCATTTCACATTCTTCCGACAGTTCCACCGCCAGGCTGGAGGGTGCCCCAACGGCGCAAACGATCGGGATGCCGGCCATCGCCGCTTTCTGGATCAGTTCAAAACTGGCACGACCGCTAAGTAAAAGTATATGGTTGTTCAGCGGGATCTTTTTTTCAATCAGCATGGCCCCGGTCAGTTTGTCCAGCGCGTTATGTCTGCCCACATCCTCCCGGGAAATTAACAGTGTTCCGTTGAGATCAAATAAAGCCGAAGCGTGCAAACCGCCGGTATGTTCAAACACTTCCTGTTGCTTACGCAGCGAGTCGGGCAGGCTGGTCAGCAAAGCGGCGCTGACACGTATCGCACTGGTTTCTTCATTCCTGTTAAAATTGTTTCTTACCGCTTCTATCGAAGATTTGCCGCATACCCCGCAACTGGACGATGTATAAAAATGCCGTTCTATTTTTTTGGGATCAAAGGAAATGCCGGGTTTCAGTTCAACCGTTACTTTATTATTACCACCCCGGCGAAAGGATTCAATCCGGAGAATGTCCTCCGCATTACGGACGATCCCTTCGGTAAACAAAAACCCCGCGGCCAGTTCCTCATCATTTCCCGGCGTGCACATGGTCACTGAAATATTTTTTACCTGCCGGGAATTCTCATCTCCGTACAGCAGGCTGATTTCCAGCGGTTCTTCCACGGCCAGCATGTCCTCGGTATGCCTGGAGGCAAAAGAATCTTTATCGCTTCCCGGAGAACTCATCTTCAGAATCCGGACGGCTGCAACAGGAGAGGGACGCATGTACCAAATTTACTTAATGTAGAGGCGATTTGGAAAAAAATCGTTGGAGAGAAAGTAATTTGAAATGAACCACATAGAACATAGAACACATAAGGTTATACATAGTAAAGAAAATCTTTTGGGTGTTTTCTATGTGTTCTATGTCCTATGTGATGAAAAAAATCAATTAGGATAACCCTGAAATCTTACCCGTATTATCAATATCCATTCCCTCCGACGCCGGAACAGCCGGCAAGCCCGGCATCCGCATCATGTCCCCGAGGATGGGGATCACGAAACCGGCGCCGGCGGCAAATTCAAATTCTCTTACGGTGACGATGAAGTTGCGGGGGCGCCCGATCTTGTTTTCATTATCGGAAAATGATTTTTGGGTTTTCGCCATGCACACGGGCAGACCGTCAAAACCCAGTTCTTTGATCATTTTCAAACCCTCTCTTGCTTTGGGGGAATATTCCACGTCATCGGCCCCGTAAATTTCCCGGGCAATGCATTTTATTTTTTCCTCCACCGGCAATTTCCAGTCGTAAAGGGGTTTGAAATGATTGACACCGCTGTCGATGATATCCACCACGGCCTGCGCGATCTCCGTCATGCCCTCCCCGCCCCTTGACCAGCAGTCGCTGATAACGGCCTGTACGCCGTGTTTGGCACATTCCGTTTTCACAAATTCCATTTCCTCTTCCGAATCCGTTTGAAAATGATTGATGGCCACCACGGGGGTGAGCCCGAATTTCTTGCAGTTCTCAATATGTTTTTCCAGGTTTTCAAATCCTTTCTTTACTTTTTCAAGGCTAGGGGTATTATACTCCGTTTTTTTTGCCCCGCCATGGTGACGAAGCGCACGGATCGTAGCCACCAGCACCAGCGCATCCGGTTTCAGTCCCGAATAACCGCATTTGATATCCATAAATTTCTCCGCTCCCAGGTCGGCGCCGAAACCGGCTTCGGTTACCACGTAATCCACGAGCGACAATCCCATTTTGGTGGCGATGATCGTATTGGTGCCCTGGGCGATATTGGCAAAGGGTCCTCCGTGGAGGAGCGCCGGGTTGCCTTCCAGGGTTTGCACCAGGTTGGGTTTGATCGCATCCTTCAGCAAAAGGGCCATTGCCCCCTGTGCATTGAGTTGCCGGGCGAATACCGGTTTATTGTCCTTACAAAAACCAACCAGGATGTTTCCCAGCCTTTCTTTCAGGTCATCGATGTTTTTCGACATGCAGAGAATGGCCATCACCTCGGAGGCGGGTGTGATATTGAACCCATCCGAACGGGGAACGCCGTTCGCCGTTCCACCCAGGCCGATCACGATATTGCGAAGCGAGCGGTCGTTCATATCCATCACTCTTTTCCAGACAATGGTGCGCGGATCAATATCCAGGCTTCGGGTCTTGCTCTGGATATTATTGTCAATTAAAGCGGCCAGTAAATTGTTCGCCTTTTCCACTGCGTTGAAATCACCGGTGAAATGCAGGTTGATGTCTTCCATCGGGATCACCTGGGCATGACCTCCACCGGCGGCGCCACCTTTAATACCAAACACGGGTCCCAGCGAAGGTTCACGGAGTACCGGCATCGCTTTCTTTCCGATTTTATTCAACCCGTCGGCCAAACCCACCGAGGTGGTGGTTTTTCCTTCCCCGGCGGGAGTCGGGCTGATCGCGGTGACCAGGATGAGTTTGCTTTTGCTGATCTTTTCTTCGTCGATCAGCTTCAGCGGCAGCTTGGCCTTGTACTTTCCGTAGTATTCCAAATCATCATTGGATATACCGGTACGGGCGGCGATTTCTTTGATATGCAGGATGGGGGCGGCCTGGGCTATGGCCAGGTCGGGGTTAATGTGGGTGGACAAGCGGAATCGGTTTAGTTTTTATGAATCGTATTTTCGAAGTTCCTCCATGGAATTGATATTGGCGAATTCGTTTCCGAGGAACCAGTCTTCATTGTCAAAACTAATCACTCGGGTTTTTAATCCCGCCAACGCGTCGGTGATTTTTAGCTGATCCTGCTCAATTTGCGACCTGATATGGGTTATACAGGACCGGTCGTAAACGGAACAGAGGGGTTCGGCTTTTCCCCGGTGTTCGGTCAGCAGCACCTCCTCCTCTCCGCAATGCAGGATCAGTTCTTTTAATAAACGTTCCGAAAGAAAAGGCGTGTCGCAACCGAGCAGGAGATTTTTGCGGGTGTCGGAATGCGTCAGCCCCGTATAAATACCCCCGAGAGGTCCTTTTGCTTTCAGATCGTCTTCGATACAGGGAATGCCAAACCGCCGATAGGCCGGATGGGAGGATATGATCATGATTTGACTGGCGACAAAACCCGCGGCACTGATCACGTGTTCCACAAGCGTTTTACCCCTGAAAGGGACCAGTCCTTTTTCCTGCTTCATCCGGCTGCTTCTTCCCCCGGCGAGTATAATGACTGATATGGACTCGTTTGCAGTCATCATCATTTTATCGCGTTGTCGTGCATTACTGAAAGTGCTACTGCGATCTCTGCCCCTGCCTTCGCATTATGACAGATCAGCGCAATATTGGTCTCCAGGCTTTCTCCGCCAGTATGCTCGGCGATGAACTGAAGCAGGAAAGGCGTGAGCTGGCTGCCGGTGATATGCTTCTCATTTGCCGCATTTAAAGCGGTTCTGATATGCGATTCCATTTCCATGAAAGAAATTTCCTGGTCTTCGGGCACAGGGTTGGCCACCAGTACCGAACCATTTAATCCCATTTCCCATTTTGTATGCAGCAACTTCGCGATTTCATCTGCAGAGTCCAGGCGCAGCGGAGACCGGAACCCGCTTTTTCGGGAATAAAAACTGGGAAACTCATCCTGGCCGATCGTTACGACCGGGATACCCAGGGTTTCCAGGTACTCTAATGTTAATCCTATATCAAGAATGGACTTTACCCCGGCCGATACAACCGCCACGGAGGTATGCGCCATTTCCGTCAGGTCGGCCGAAATATCCATCGTGGTGGCGGCGCCCCGGTGCACTCCACCGATTCCTCCGGTCACGAATACACGGATTCCCGCCATTGACGCGATGCGCATGGTAGCGGCCACCGTGGTGGCGCCGTAAATTTTTTTACTGATGACATATGGCATGTCGCGCAGGCTCACTTTCCATACCTCTTTTGCTTTTCCAAAATACTCCAGTTGCTCTGCGGAAAGCCCGACATGGCATTTGCCCTTAATAATGGCGATGGTTGCCGGTACGACTCCGTTTGCCCGAACGGTTTCCTCAACGGCCCGCGCCGTTTCAACATTTTCCGGCCAGGGCATTCCATGCGAGATAATCGTGGATTCAAGGGCCACGACCGGCGTTCCATTGGACAGCGCCTCCTTTACTCCGGGAAGTATTTCGAGGTATTCATTCATTAACCGGGGTAATATTTTGACACGAACGATAATAATTTTTCCTGTGTCAGATGCGTGGCGATGGCCCCGTTCACCTGCAGGATCTCCGCCGACAGGGTATGGGCCAGTTTCAGGCAGTCAATCTCCTCTTTACCCAGGTGTTTTCCCAGGATAAAGCCGGTCAGCGAACCATCACCGGCTCCTGTGCAGTCCACCACTTCGATGACAGGTGCATGGAGCGTGACCGTTTTGTCCTTATTATATAGCGCGGAACCATGTTGCCCGTTATGAAGCCAGATGTTCTGAACCCCCCGCAGTAACAACTCTTCCACCTGTTGCTGGGTGAAGAAGGCTTTTTCGGAGCAAAGCACCGGAAGTTCATCTTCATTAGGAGTGATCAGGTAAAGTCCCAGCAGGTTCGCGTCGCGGTATTTCCGGGCGGGCGGGACGGAAACCGGTTCGAGGATAAAGGGAATTCCGGTTTCAATACTGAATCCAAGCAACCATTCGGCTGTATCGACATTGATATTGGCATCCGCCATCAGGAAGGAGGCTGTCTTCAGCAGGTTTATATGTTCGGCTAAATGTTCGGGAGTTATTAAATGATTGGCGGCATTGGTTAAAAAGGCAGAAAATAATGAACCATCCACATTCAGGATGCCGGTGTATTTCCCGGAAAGACCCTCCCGGGTAATCGAGGCATCCAGTTCTACACCCGCGGCGCGGGTAATTTTTTTCAGCCAGTCGCCGTCACTGTCATTCCCGAAAACGCTGATCAGTTGCACGGGAACACCCAGCAAAGCAAGCTGGTGGGAGATATTACGGCTTACGCCACCCGCGGTTTTGGTGACATGCGCTTCGTTTGTAGTGGCCAGCATCATCTCTTCGGTGGCATGAAACAGCTCGTCCACAAAGGAAGCGCCGATACAGATAACGGGACCTGACATATTGCAAATGTAAAGGCAAAGGACTACTCTTCTTTCTTCCTCACGATCAAATACCAGTCATTGTCCAGCGGCAGGTAGCCACGGTCATAACAATAGTAATAGGTCTTGCCCGTCCTTGTTGTATAGGTATGTGTAAGGTATTTGAAATGAAATCCCAGCCGAAGCAGCTTGTCTTTGTGGGCTTTGGCGGTTTCTTCCCCTTCGGGCAAAATGGACTCCAGCACTTTCCTGTTCTTCAGCAGGGCATTATTAATATTGCGGATCAGGCTGCTGTGGCTGCCAATTGATTTTTGGCGGTTGTTGTAATTATTCCTGCAATAATCATTACAGAATTTCTTGTCCACCCGGCCTTTTAATACGGCGCCGCAGTCCAGGCATTTCCGGATCTCCGCGATTTGTACTCCCATACCCTCAATTTTCAGGAAATTAAAATACAACTATTTAGCCGTGTTCAAACGTTTTTTACACGTTTAGTTTCGGGAAAAAACGGTTAAAAACCGGGTCTCGCTAAACTGCACAGCCATCTTTGTTTTGTCAGCGGGTAGACGTCGCCGGCTGATTGAAATAAACAATTTTATTAAAAGGGCCCGACAGTTCCCGTGAAGCAGAAGCTGAAGAGGGCCGCAAATTTTAAAACGATGAATGCTTTAGTAAACAAAGTTCAGTTGATCGGAAACCTGGGTAAGGAACCCGAAGTGAAAACCCTGGAAAGTGGAAAGAAGATGGCCCGTTTTTCCGTGGCCACAAGTGAAAGTTACCGCAATGCGAGCGGGGAGAAAGTGACCGAAACGCAGTGGCACAACCTGGTGGCCTGGGGCAAGCTGGCCGAGATCGTGGAGAAATACCTTGTCAAGGGAAAGGAAGTCGCGATCGAGGGAAAACTCATCAACCGCAGCTACAATGACAAGGACGGTAACAAAAAGTACATTACCGAGATCCAGGTGAACGAGCTCCGTATGCTGGGCGCGAAGACGCCGGAGGCGTAGGGGTTTTGGCCACGAAATCACACGAAAGAACACGAAAGTGAACTGTGATTTCGTGGTTTCCTTTTTGAAAATATGGAGGTTACTATGGAGCTGTTATTAAAGCAGGAAGTATATGCAATTATAAGTTGTTGTATTGAAGTCTGGAGAACTCTTGGATTCGGTTTTTCTGAAATTATTTACAAAGATGCAATGGAAATTGAGTTTTTGGAAAATGAATTGCCTTATTTAAGAGAGGCTGGACTTTGTGTTCATTATAAGGGGAGGATTTTACGGCGTAAGTTCAAATCGGATTTTACGGTTTATGATAAAATAATTGTGGAAGTGAAGTCGGGAGAAGAGGGGATCAATAACGAAGTGATTTCTCAAACTCTTAATTACCTTAAAGCATCAGGCTGCCAGGTTGGGCTGATTATAAATTTCGGAAAACGAAAAATGGAATATAAAATATAAGTAATGTAATTTTTCGTGTTATTTCGTGTGTTTTCGTGGCTAAAAATTATTATTGTGGCGACCTTCAATCCTGACAGAGAAAACGAGATGTTCCACCTGGCCACCCAACTGGTGAACCAGACCAACCGGAGCATATTCCTCACCGGCAAAGCCGGCACGGGAAAGACCACCTTTTTGAAGTATATCCGGGAAAACAGCCCCAAACAAATGGCCGTGGTGGCCCCCACCGGCGTAGCCGCCATCAACGCGGGCGGGGTAACCATTCACTCTTTTTTTCAGCTTCCGCTCTCTCCCTATATCCCCGATTTTAAGGGACATGGTTTTTCAGCAGAACAGTCGCCGGTGACCAGCCGGCACGCCCTTCTCAGCAGGCTACGGTTTAATGATGAGAAACGAAAAGTGCTTCAGCAACTGGAGTTGCTGGTGGTGGATGAGATCAGTATGGTACGTTGTGACGTACTCGATGCCGTGGATGCCGTGTTGCGCCATATCCGGCAACGCCCCCACGACAGATTTGGCGGCGTGCAGGTGCTGTTCATCGGCGATATGCTTCAGCTGCCACCCGTTGTAAAGGAACAGGAATGGGCGGTTCTGGCCGAATATTACAAAAGCCCGTACTTTTTTGACAGCCTCGTCCTTAGCGGGGAACCACCGTTATACATTGAATTTAATAAGATCTACCGTCAAAGTGATGAACGCTTTATCTCCGTATTGAACCAGGTTCGAAACAATGAACTGGATGAATCCGGCCGGGAAATCCTGGAAAGCAGGTTTCTGCCCGCATTTCGCCGCAGCCGGCAGGACGGCTACATTATCCTTACAACCCACAACGAAAAGGCCAACAACATCAATTCGGCGGAACTGAAAAACCTTCACGGGACTGTTTACAGTTATGAAGCCGAGATCACCGGCGATTTCCCGGAAAGGGCCTGTCCCGCCGATGAAGTGCTGCACCTCAAAGAAGGTGCCCAGGTCATGTTTATAAGGAACGACTCCGCCGAGAACGGAAAACGGTTCTTCAATGGTAAGATCGGCACGGTTTCACGTCTTGAAGCGGAAACCATTTATGTTCGCTGCGAAGGAGAGGACTCCGAAATAAAAGTAGGTAAGGAGAAATGGGAAAATATCCGGTATACATTGAACAAATCAAGTCGCCAGCTCGACACGGATGTGCTTGGCTCATTCACCCAGTATCCCTTACGACTGGCCTGGGCGATCACGATTCATAAAAGCCAGGGGCTCACGTTCGACAAGGCCATTATCGATGCCGGTGAATCGTTTGCACCGGGCCAGGTTTATGTAGCCCTCAGCCGCTGCACCAACCTGGATGGGCTGGTCCTGCTGAGCAGGATAAGACCCGGCTGCCTGTTTAGCGATACCCGGATCACGGAATTCTCCGACAAGGCTCTTTCGAAAACCCGTCTCGGGGAAGAACTGGCCCGGTCCCGCGACAGTTACCGGCTCACGGTTTTATGCGATCTATTTGATTTCAGCAGGGAGGTGCAGCTTTCGGGGGAGCTTTCAGCGTATTTAAAAGAGTTTGGATCTTCTTTTTCCAATGGCACAAATGCCTGGGTGGGGGAGCTTAGCGGGAAACTGAATACAGTCCAGGAAATGGCATTAAAATTTCAGCAACAGCTAAGTGCGATTTTCCAGGCGGGCAAACCGGATGAAAACAATTTACTGGTAGAAAGACTGAAAGCGGCGGCGGGTTATTTTATTAATGAAACGAATATTATTCTGCAACACCTGCGGAGTTCCGATGCGGTAACCGACAGCCGGATACATGCCAAAGAGTTCAACGATATCGTCAGGGAGATCTTCGGGGGACTTTCCCATCGTCAATACCTGATGGAAGGCATCGGGGATAAGTTTGATCTGGACACTTATTATGCGCGTAAAAAGGGGTTTGCACTGCCTTCATTTTCCTTTAACTCCTATGCCGGGGCATCCAGCCGTAGATCTGAAAGCCCCCACCCTGTTCTGCATCAGCAATTGCGTAAACTGAGAGATACATTCTGTTCCCGGAAAGATCTCCCGATATACCTGGTAGCGGGTACTGCCACTCTTGATGAAATCGCCCGTTACCTTCCGCAATCCCTCGATGAACTCCGGAAAATCAGCGGATTTGGCGACGCCAGGATCGCGCAATATGGCCAGGACTTCCTGGATCTTGTTCTTGATTACACCGGACGACATGGCCTTACTTCCCTTATCCATGAAAAATCCCCTAAGCGGGAACGGAAAAAGAAAATAAACCCGGTGAACGGATCCGGCTCGGTTAAAAAAACAGATACCTATGCTGAAACCCTTCGTTTATTCAGGGAGGGAAAACCAGTTTCACAGATTGCCCGGGAGCGAAACCTGAAAACGGAAACGATCGAAACACACCTGGCCAGGTTTATTTGGCAGGGAACTGTCGGGATAAGCGAGATCATGTCACCCGAAAAACAACAACTGATCGGTAACGCGTTGAAGGAGTTTAACGGTACCGCCCTTAATCCCATCAAACAGATGCTGGGAGAAGAGGTCAGCTACGGAGAAATCAGGATGGTGATGGCCTCCCTTAAGATTGTGCAGGAAAGATCGGTTGATTAACTATGGGGTAAAGGTCCTTTGCTGTTTGCGCTTGTTTTTTGCATTACTGGAATCTGAGCCTGGAATAGCAGCAGGCTTAAATCCGGGATTTCTTCAGGATATAAATTATACACATTTAACGCTCTTTCTCTTGCCGGATTGGGGTTTATTAATAACTTTCATTTAATTACTACTAACCCAGTATGGAATCCCGAACCAATCCTGCTTACCGCATCATCAGCGATCATGTAATCGCGGAAGTCCGGCAGAAACTTTCCAACCGTCAAAACGCATTGTTCGCAAAGCGCTCCTTCGGGGAAGGGGAGCTGATCGTCGATTTTTCGGCCGGCACTATTTCGGCCGAACCCACCTACCTCACCGTTCAGATCGGACCCGGCAAACATATTACCCTCCAGCCCGAATATCTGCAATACACAAACCATAGCTGCGATCCGAATGTTTTTTTTGACACGGCTAACCTGAGGCTGGTGGCCCTGAAAGCGATCCATGCGGGCGAGGAAATGACTTTTTTCTATCCTTCCACGGAATGGAAGATGGCCCGGCCCTTCACCTGTTATTGCGGTAGTCAGGACTGCCTCGGAACCATCAGGGGAGCAAAATTCCTTTCCGTGAAAGACCAGGAGAAACACCGGCTCGGCTCCTATATTCAACAACAACTGGCTAAACGGAAACGTACGGCGAGAAAAGTGGCCTGAACCTGATGAAAACAACCGAAGCGAGAAAATTACTGAAACCCTATCTTATCTGGGTATTGGCTCCCCACCTTGAATCGGATGACCCCAATATTCAGCACTATTACGATTTTACGCAAAGCATAAAGGAATACACTGAGGTTTTTGAAACGCTTGGAGCCGACTGGAAATGGCAGCCGGTTACGATGAATGATTATAAAGAAGTGATTGGGTCCATTGTTCAGAACAGCAGCGGGAAAACGCCTCTTGTGCTGAATCTTTGCGACGGCGATGAGGTGAATGGCACACCCGGCGTATCGGTGATCCGGGAACTGGAAAAACACCAGTTGATCTATACCGGGGCGGATGAATATTTCTACAGCCTCACAACCTCCAAAATTCCCATGAAGAAGGCCTTCGACAAAGCGGGGGTGCCTACTGCCGGCTGGCGTGTGATCACGGAAAAAAAAGGCTCCATCAGGGGGATCTGCAAACGAGTGGGCACGCCATTGATTATAAAACCTGCGGTATCCGGCGGGAGCATGGGCGTATCGGTGAAGAATGTCGTGCATAATGAGGAGGAGCTGGTCAAAAGGGTGGACGAGATCGAAAAGGGCTATCGCGGCTGGAACCTGCTTGCCGGTGGTTTATTTGTGGAGCAGTTTATCTCCGGTCCCGAATACACCACGTTTATTACCGGTTCATCCGGCGACCCCGAACACTGCATCGTGTATGAACCCGTGAAAAGGGTATTTCATGAATCACTCCCGGAGGCTGAAAAATTCCTCTCCTTTGACCGGCTCTGGGAGATCTATGAAGACGAAACCCCGATGCCGCAGAACGGGAATTTTTATGAATACCGGCCTGCCGAACCGGAACTGATAACTGCATTGAAAAAATTAAGCTTAGACGCTTACCGCTCCTGCGGCGGAACAGGGTATACCCGTATCGATATCCGGCAGGACGCCGCGACGGGTAAATTATACATGCTGGAAGTAAATGCCCAGTGCGGACTCAGCGAGGATGAGAATTACACTTCCATCGGCGCAATCCTGAAAGTTTCCAATGTGTCGTTCACAGAAATCATACTGGAGATACTGAAAGATGCATTAAGAAGAAGCATGGTCAAAAAGGATCCCCCGAAACGGCCAAGGAAAAAAGCGCCTGCGAAATCTTCCCGGTTTAAAAGGCCGATGATTTGAAAAATTAGTGCCACGAAACCACACGAAAAAACACGAATGGGTTATATCACGCTTGCCAGTCGAAACTGAGTGCAGATGGTTACTATGTGGATCACAGGGTTAGAGTTCAAGCCAGTCTTGAATTTTTCGTGTCTTTTCGTTTGATTTCGTGGCAAACAAAAACCCATGTTATTCCGTAGAATCTAAAACAAAATTCAGCCCTTATTAAATAGCTTCGTGGCACATGAAAATTTGTGTACTGCAACCCGACTATTCGACCACCGGGGTGGATTATAAGAATTATGACCCGCCCCGCGACCTTTCGGCACTGATCCCCGAGCACGAAGTGCACAACGTGTTTCTGAATAAACTCACCACCTACAGACAACTGAAGCAGCTGGGTAAAGAGGGATATGACGTATTCGTGAACCTGTGTGAAGGTTACCTGGAATGGGAAGTGCCCAGCATCGATGTGATCTATACCCTGGAGCTATTGGATATGCCGTTCACGGGTCCCACCACCAAACTGTATGATCCCCCCAAGGAGCTGATGAAGTACCTGGCTTATTGTGAGGGGGTGAAGACCCCGGGTTATGTGATCATTCATGAATTAAAGGATGCGGAGGAGGCCGTGAAACACCTGCGGTTCCCGCTTTTTGTAAAACCGGCCAAGGCGGGCGATAGCCTGGGGGTCGATGAACTATCGCTGGTGCATAATAAAATAGAATTACAACAGAAATGCATCAGCATACTGGATGAGTTTGGTCCCCTGCTGGCGGAGGAGTATATCGCCGGGAGAGAATTTACCGTCCTGGTGGCGGCGAATGCAGATGAACACAGTTGTACTGTTTACCGGCCCATTGAATATATTTTCCCGGATGGTAAAGAGTTCAAGACCTATGCTTTAAAGACATCCGAACTTCACCCGGATTGCAATGTTCCCTGCACCGATCCTGTATTGGACCAACAGCTCCGGGCCGCAACCGAAAGGATATTTAAGGGGTTCACGGGGGTCGGTTATGCCCGCCTGGATTTCAGGGTGAACGATAAAAACGAGATTTATTTCCTGGAGATCAATTTTACCTGTTCCGTTTTTTATTC
>CAYRHU010000027.1:15217-22705 GCA_964424155.1 uncultured Chitinophaga sp. | reverse complement strand
ATAAAAACGAGATTTATTTCCTGGAGATCAATTTTACCTGTTCCGTTTTTTATTCCGACGGATTTGAAGGGTCGGCGGATTATATACTGAAGCACGATGGGATCGGACAGGCAGGCTTTCTCCGGCATATTATTGCTGAGGGTATTGCGCGGCATAAACGACGGATCAAACCCTATGTGATGAAGGGAAATTCAATTGCGGGGTACGGGATCTATGCCAGCCGCGATATTCATAAAGGGGAGATTGTTTTCAAAGGAGAAGGCCGGTCGCAACGGATCATCACCAAACGTTTTGTAGAAAAGAACTGGAACGGGGACGAGAAAATGCATTTCCGCCGTTATGCGTACCCAGTCAGCGAGGAATTATTCATCCTCTGGGATGAAGATCCCTCCGGGTGGGCCCCGCAGAATCACAGCTGTGATCCCAATACCGGTTTTGACGGTTTGAATGTTGTTGCGATCAGAAATATCGCTAAAGGCGAGGAGCTCACCTTGGATTACGCGCAGTTCCTGGATGAAAACATGGAACCTTTTCAGTGTCATTGCAGCTCGGCGAACTGCAGGGGACTGATCATGGGGGTGCCCGAGAACTCACTTACATCAAGGGAACAGTATAAGAAAAAGGAAAATACGGGGGGATAGACTACCTTCCCATAAACACCATCAGTATCTGCACGTCACTGGGGTTGATCCCGGATATCCGGCTGGCCTGTCCGAGTGTGCGCGGACGTACCCGGGTCAGTTTTTCCCGCGCTTCGTTGCCAAGGGAAGCAATTTTTTTATAATCAAAATGGGCCGGTATTTCAAGTTCCTCCAGCTGGCTCATTCGCTGTACAAGCTCTTTTTCTTTTTCGATATAAACATCATACTTCACCTGTATGGCGGCCTGCTCGATCGATTCGGGGGAGAAACCGGTTAAGGCTTCACGCAGTTTTGGAAGGGCATTCACCAGGTCTTTGAGTTCAACGGCGGGACGCAACAGAATTTTCTCGGCCTTTTGTTTTTCCGAAATAATGGCCGAACCGATCTGTTCAAACCATCCGTTGATCTCGGCCGGCTCAACAGGCATTTCTTTCAGTACGGATTTTATTTTTTCGACCGCTTCTTTCTTGTCGTTTACCCGGTCCATACGCTCCTGGCCGGCCAAACCAATACCATAACTCAAACCGGTGAGACGCAGATCCGCATTGTCCTGCCGCAATAATGTTCTGAACTCGGCCCTGGAAGTAAACATGCGGTAGGGTTCCTGGGTTCCCTTGCTGATCAGGTCGTCGATCAGCACACCGATATAAGCGTCACTTCTTTTGAGAATGATCGCTTCTTTATCCCGGGTTTTTTGATGGGCATTAATTCCTGCCATCAATCCCTGGCAGGCCGCTTCTTCATACCCGGTGGTGCCATTGATCTGGCCGGCAAAGAACAGGTTTTGGATCAGCTTTGTTTCCAGCGAATAGTTCAGTTGGGTGGGCGGGAAGAAATCATACTCGATCGCGTATCCCGGGCGAAACATTCTGGCGTTTTCAAAACCGGGGATACTACGAAGAGCTTCGTATTGTGTTTCCTCCGGAAGAGAAGTGGAAAACCCATTTACGTAGATCTCTACCGTATTCCATCCTTCCGGTTCAATAAAGAGCTGGTGTCTTTCCCTTTCGGCAAACCGGTTGATCTTGTCCTCAATGCTCGGACAGTAACGGGGTCCTACCCCATCTATCCTCCCGGCAAACATCGGGCTCCGGTCAAACCCGGTTTTCAGGATATCATGTACTTTCTGATTGGTATAAGTGATCCAGCAACTTCTTTGTTTTTTCGGTTTTTCGGTATCCAGGAAAGAAAAGCCTAAAACCTCGTCATCACCCGGTTGTTCTTCCATTTTGGAATAATCCAGGCTGCGTCCGTCAATTCGGGGGGGCGTACCTGTTTTCAAACGGTCGCTTTCAAATCCCAGTGAAACCAGTTGCTCCGTAATCCCGGTGGCCGCTTTTTCTGCCATCCTGCCTCCCCCGAAATTCTTTTCCCCGATATGTACGATCCCATTCAGAAATGTTCCATTGGTGAGTACCACCGCCTTTGAGTGAATCTCATGTCCCATCCCGGTCACCACTCCATGGCAAATCCCCTCTTTTACCAACAGCCCTTTTACCATATCCTGGTAAAAATCCAGGTTTGGGGTGTTTTCGAGCATTTCCCTCCACTTGAGGTGAAAAAGCATCCGGTCGTTCTGCGCCCTCGGGCTCCACATGGCCGGTCCCTTGCTTCGGTTCAGCATCCTGAACTGGATCGTTGAAAGATCAGTGACTATCCCTGAATACCCACCCATGGCATCAATTTCCCTTACGATCTGACCCTTGGCAATACCCCCCATGGCCGGGTTGCAACTCATCTGGGCGATGGTTTGCATGTTCATGGTAATCAATAATGTACGTGAACCCAGGTTGGCCGCCGCGGCGGCCGCTTCACAGCCGGCGTGACCGGCCCCTACTACAATGACATCGTATTCTGGAAACATGGGGTGCAAAGGTATTTTGTTTAAGTGGCTACTTCTCAAACTTTTTAATGAATTCAATCTCTTTTCTAACTTCTTCAATACTTCTTCCCCTATTTAAAAGCTCAAACTCAAAGGCAGAGTATCCTTCGATCATTTTTAAATAATCCCAATGTTCGCGGATGAATGACTGTTGTGTGTCTGAGCTAACAAATTCAGAGATCTCCAACCGGTCAATTTTTTGTAAGAGTAAGAGGCAGGGCTCATATTGTGTTTTCTCATAGAGCTCTCTAAAAAAATTCCTGGCAGCCAGAACATCAAGTCGATTACCCCTGTCTTTGTTTTTTTGAAAATGCTCAACCCGCAGATTGGTAAAGTTCCAGCATATTTTTAGCTCAGTTTCATCTGAAAAATCAAAATATGTGACAGGTATGATATGATCAAATTGCCATACAGTCCCGAAATTGTCCCAACTGGCTCCATTTTGAAATTGATATTCAAACCATTGCCTCATATTTTGAATATCGAGACCAAAATAAGGGGCATAAGCTATACAAAGTGATTTTTCCAGAACATACCTGCGCAATGCGATTTGCCATTTCCTCTTTTCCCTAAATTTCAAAAGTGATTCTGTCGGGTTAGGCGTTGTGCTTCTTTTTTTTCGGGGCATAAAGTCATTTCAGCAAAGATAGGTGTTCCACGGGACACTGTTTCAGTCTGAAACAGTGTCCCGTGGAACGTTACTTTTTCAGGTATAAATTGATTAAAAGGTCCTCTTTCCCTCTCATTTCCTCTTTTTCCTTTTTAGTCTTGTCCCCGTACCCGCATAAATGTAGTGCCCCATGAAAAATAACCCGGTGCAATTCTGATCTAAAGCTGACACCAAGCTTTCTGGCATTTTCCCGAACCCTGTCAATGCTTATGTAGATTTCACCCTGGATTTGCTTTGGATTTTCTGAAAGATCAAATGTGACGATATCAGTGAAATAATCATGGCCCAGATAATCCTGGTTGATCTTAAGCAGGGTTTTATCTGAACAAAAAATATAATTTAGCCCGGCAAGCTGACTTTTCTCCCGCTGAAAGATCTTTTCAATAAATCCTTTCAGCCGGGTTCTTTCCCGGAGTGTTACACCCGGGATCTGGAAAAAGAAACGGATTTTTTGAGAAATAGCCATTATTTCAAATTTCGCAAACAAATGTAAATCAGCAAGGTTAGCTTTGCACCAATTATAGAAAATGATGCACAGGTTATCGGATCTTAAGCCCGGACAGGAGGCTGTAATCAGGGAATTCAGCAGTAACGAGATCCTTCTCAAATTAATGGAAATGGGATGTGTACCAGGGGAAAAGGTTTTGATGGAACAGGTAGCCCCCCTCGGCGACCCAATTTCTGTTAGTGTGGCGGGATATCATCTAAGCCTCAGGCTGAATGAGGCAGACCAGATTATGGTGGAGATAATATATTGATAATCAATAATTTGTGAATGAAAATCGGGCTTTATTTTGGATCATTCAACCCCATCCATGTTGCCCATCTCATTATCGCCAATCATATTTTGAACGAAACGGATATTGAAAAGATCTGGTTCATTGTTTCCCCACATAATCCGATCAAGAACGAAACCGGGCTGTTAAATGAGTATCACCGGCTTCACCTGATCCGTCTCGCCACGGAGGAGGATAACCGGATCAAAGTTTCGGATATAGAGTTTGGGTTGCCCAAACCCTCCTATACGGTCAATACACTCGCCTACCTGGCGGAAAAACATCCCGAACACGAGTTTTGCATCATCATGGGCAGCGATAGTTTTCAGAACCTGCACAAATGGAAGAATGCGGAGGTGATCATAAAGAACTATTCCATCTATGTTTACCGGCGGCCGGGGTTCGACATCACTGACACAAAGGGGGCCCTGCTGCAGATCGTGGATGCCCCGTTGCTGCAATTATCGGCTACCCGTATACGTGAGTATATCCGCAATGGGAAATCAGTTCGGTATATGGTACCCGATAAAGTGCTTGAGGAAATAGAAAAAGGCGGTTACTATAAAAAATGATCATCCCACAAGAAATCCCAGCAACAGGCAACCCAGCACGATAAAAGGAGGAGGGAACCGGGTAAACTGCAGCAGCAAAAATGTACTGGCGAACACGCCGATATTCACAAAGCTGATCGTTTTCATATCATCGAAGGAAATATCCTTCATGATGTAAAAAGTGGAGGCGATCATGATCCCCACCACTACGGCGTTGATGCCTTCCATGGAACGGTAAACGGCCGCGTATTTCTTCAGGTTATGCCAGATAGGGAAGAAGAATAATACCAGCAGGGCGCTGGGTAAAAAAATGGCGACCATCCCGATCAGGCAACCCAGCGCCTGCATTTCCTTTCCCATATCCTGCAGGGCCATGCCACCGGTGAATGCGGCAATGGAAAAAACAGGTCCGGGCAGTGCCCTTACGATCCCCATGCCTGTGTACATATCCCGTTCTTCGATCTGGATGGCATTGGGATTTCGCGCCCTTACCTTTTTTTCCTCGGGCCGCACACTCCATTGTTCATACATCATCGGGATCAGCACCTGGCCTCCGCCAAACACCAGGCTGCCCATCCGGTAGGTATTCTCAAACAGGTTGATGGGTTTGCGGTTGGGCCAGTCGTTCTTACGCGCCAGTTCACTGATGATACCTGCCGCGAGAAAGATGATCCCGAACAACCAGAAATTCCACCATTTGATTTTTCTGGGTTTTTGTTCTACCTGCGGAATACGTTTGAGGCTGAAGTTGGTGGCGATCCCGGATGCGATGATGAGGGTAGGGATCACCCAGGGCTGGCCAAATAAAAAATAGGTGATGATCGTTCCGGCGATCATGATGATCCAGGTAATGGTATTTTTTATGGCTAAAGGAAAAGCCGCTACGGCTGCATAGGCCAGGAAGGCGGCCGCCATTGGAGGGATGAATTTGAAAATATCTGTCCCCAGCTGTCGCTGATCAATATATGCCAGTAAAAAAGAAAGAGCCCCCATCAGTATGCTGGCCGGCAGGATCCAGATGATCAGCGTAAGCACGGCCAAAGGAACTCCCCCCCGCTTGTAGCCGATAAGGGTGAGTGTCTGGGTGGAGGAAGCCCCGGGAAGCAGCTGGCAAAACGCGTTATATTCCATCAGCTCGGCTTCGGTCACGTAGGGACGGTTCTTTACAAAGGACTTCATCATCATCCCAATATGCGCCTGCGGACCTCCAAAGGCGGATACGCTGTGCAGCAGCACAGCCTTAAGAAATGGAAAATGGCGCAGCAGCATGGGGCTTTAAATATAAATAAAATCATTTAAGGGGTGCCTGTCGTCGGGAGAACCGGCATTTCATGTAAATTCAACAAAAAAAATGCAGGTAAAAGCCTTTCTACTCCCGTTGTTTTTTTCCGGAATACAGCTTTACGGCCAAATTTTACCTGTTCCGCTAAAGGAACGAGCGTATGCGGCGGCAAACAACATCGAATCCAAATGCATTGAATGGCGCAGGGATTTCCATAAAAATCCGGAACTGGGTAACCGTGAATTCAGAACGGCAAAGATCATCGCGGATCACCTGAAGAAACTCGGGATTGAAACAAAGGAGAACGTGGCAAAAACCGGAGTGGTGGGTATCCTGAAGGGCGGCAAACCGGGTCCCTGTATCGCCCTTCGGGCCGATATTGATGCATTACCCATTATTGAGCGAACCGATGTTCCTTTTGCATCCAGGCAAAAATCTAATTATAACGGACAAGAAGTTGGCGTGATGCATGCCTGTGGTCATGATTCCCACACGGCCATTTTGATGAGCGTGGCAGAAATTTTGGCCGGGATGCGGGATGAATTGGCGGGCACGGTGAAATTCATCTTTCAGCCCTCGGAAGAAGGTCCCCCGGAAGGCGAAGAAGGTGGCGCGCCGCTGATGGTTAAAGAAGGCGTAATGGAGAATCCCAAAGTGGACGCCATTTTCGGTCTGCATATTTCTTCCGATACAGAAGCCGGGGTGATTGAATACAGGTCGGGCGCCTTCATGGCCGCTTCCGACTGGTTCAATATTAAAGTGAAAGGAAAGGGGGGTCATGGTTCAGAACCCTGGAAAGCCGTTGACCCCATCCAGGTTTCAGCCCAGATCATCCAGGGGTTGCAGAATATCGTTAGCCGGCAAATGGAACTTACAAAGGCTCCTGTTGTGATTACGGTAGCCAAGATCCACTCGGGTGTAAGGAGCAATATTATTCCGGAAGAATGCATGATGGACGGCACCATCCGCACGCTGGACAGCAAGATGCAGAAAGAAGTGCATGAAAGAATTAAATCAACGGCGGAAAAGATAGCCGAAGCGTCCGGTGCAAAGGCGGAAGTGACGATTGATACCAAAACTCTTGTTACCTATAATACGCCCGAACTGGTAACTAAAATGCTGCCTTCGCTGGCATCAGCCGGCAAAGTGAAGGAACGGGATTGGGACACAGGTGCCGAGGATTTTTCCTATTTCGGCACCAGGGCCCCCGCGTTCTATTTTTATATCGGTGGAATGCCAAAGGGAAAGGACCCCCAAAAGGCGCCGCCGCACCATACACCAGATTTTTATATCGATGAAAGCGGGATGTTAACCGGGATCAGGGCTTTCTGTTCGCTGGTTATCGATTACCTGAGCCAGCAGTGATGTATGGCCGGGAGATTTTGTGGCCACGAAAACACACGAATGAACACGAAATGGCTTCCACAGTTACTCGCCATACCGGGTATGGAGGGGTTTCACAGATTAGCAGGGAATAATTCCCGCAATCCCCGCCTGCGTATTGCCACGGTGGACAGGAGTGGCAAAAAAATTAGCCACGAATGACACTAATAACACGAATCAGATCACGACACTACTCTGTATTTTTCGTGTTTTTTCGTGTGCTTTCGTGGCCCTGAAAACACTCCGTGGCAATCCCCGCCTGCGTATTGCCACGGTGGACAGGAGTGGCAAAAAAATTAGCCA
>CAYRHU010000027.1:3207-15117 GCA_964424155.1 uncultured Chitinophaga sp. | reverse complement strand
GCAATCCCCGCCTGCGTATTGCCACGGTGGACAGGAGTGGCAAAAAAATTAGCCACGAATGACACTAATAACACGAATCAGATCACGACACTACTCTGTATTTTTCGTGTTTTTTCGTGTGCTTTCGTGGCCCTGAAAAAAACTCCGTGCAATCCCCGCCTGCGTATTGCTTCGGCGGGTAAACATAGCAATCAAATTGGCTACGAATGAAACGAATTAAGATCACTTTTACTACTCTGTATTTTTCGTGTTCTTTCGTGTGTTTTCGTGGCCAAAATAATAAAGTATGAAAAAAATATTAACCGGGCTCCTTTTTGTGGCACCATTCTTTGCCCTGGCTCAAAAAACGGACAGAAAGCTGCAGGAAAAATTGCAGGAAGCCATTAGCGGATATAAAGGCGATATCGGGATCTATGTAAAGAATCTCCGGAACGGGAAGATTGTGGCCATCAACGCGGATACAGTTTTCCCAACCGCCAGTATCGTTAAAGTCCCGATCCTGGTTGGGATTATGGATAAGATCGACAAGGGAGAAATGAAGTATGATTCAACTCTAACCTACAGGGATTCCCTGCTCTATGCCGGTTCCGACATCCTGGGCTCCTTTAAGAATGATGAAAAGATCGCGTTGAAAAAAGTGATCATGCTGATGCTCACCACCAGCGACAACACAGCCAGTCTCTGGCTGCAAAGCCTGGCGGGTACGGGCACCCGGATCAACGAACTGATGGATGGATTCGGATTGCGGAATACCAAAGTGAATTCAAGAACACCCGGAAGGGAATCATTCCGGGCCATCTACCAGTGGGGACAAACCACTCCCCGTGAAATGGGAACCCTTTTTGAAAAAATATACCGCCGCCAGATTTTTTCCGCAGTCACCAGCGAAAGAATGCTCCGCTGCCTGGGCCGCAATTACTGGGATGAAGATGAGGCGATTTCTCAAATACCTCCGGAATTCGAAGTGTTCAGCAAAAATGGCTGTGTAAATGCCTCCCGGAGCGAAGTGTTGCTGGTCAACGCGCCGAAGAACCCCTATATCTTTTGCATTTTCACCAAGAATAACAAGGACCAGCGATGGGTGCACGATAATGAGGCCTGGGCAATGGCCAGAAAGATATCCCTGCTGCTCTGGCGTTATTTCGGAACCCGGGATGGGCGGAGCCCGCTCTGATTATAATCATTCCTAAAGTCTGTTTTTAAACCTAACTTTAAGAACAACGTTTAAAACTATTTATATGAGAGCAAACCTTATCCTGCTGCTGATCCTGCTGGGATCCATTGATTTGTTGCACGCACAAAGAACGCAGCAACCGGATCAGCCTGTTATAGCCGGCACGGTACCTCTAGCCAGCCGCTTCAGCTATTCTACCGCCGGCAGGGATTCTTTGAGAGTGGAACTTATAAATGCAGATGTTCCGGGACTTGAAATAGTATCCTGCGAAAATTGTACTGTTCATGCTCCCTGGTTTACGACCGGTGTGGGCACATTGGAGGTAGTCGTAAAGAACAGGGGTGCGGTCAAATCAGGTACTGCCACCGTATGGGTGGTTTATGGCGCTTTCGTGCTGAACGCGTATGGCGGGTTTAAAAAGATCAATTTTTCGGCGAGAAAGGGAGTGCCGGAGTTGAACCCGGGCCAATCAACAAAACTGGCATTTGGTATTCAATTTAAAGCAGGTGATGTTGTGATGAAAAACCTGGAGAAAGGGGTCAGGGTAACGCTTACGCAAAACGGAGGAAGGGCCTGGCAGGGAAACTGATCAGCGACACCGGCTTAGTTTGCAATTGTATAAACAAAGAAACTCATCAGGTAGGCCAGTCCGGTCATATACAATAACTGGATGATGGGCCATTTCCAGCCCCGGGTCTCTCTTTTCACGACAGCCAGCGTGCTCATACATTGCATCGCAAATACATAAAAGATCATCAAAGAAAGACCGGTTGCGAGATTGAATACCGGCAGGCCGTCGGGCCTGACCGCCGCTTTCATTTTTTCTTTTAATAACAGACTCCCCTCGTCCTCATCACCTACGCTGTATAAAGTAGCCATAGTGCCTACAAAAACCTCCCGGGCCGCAAAAGAAGTGATAAGGGCGATCCCGATCTTCCAGTCGAACCCGAGAGGGGCGATCACCGGTTCTATCGATTTGCCAAGGATGCCGGCATAGGAACCTTCCAGTTTGGCGGTTCTGAAATCTTTATCGACCTGGTCCGCATCGGCGCCCGGTACTGTCTTTAACCGGGCGTAATGTTCGGTAATATCCTGCATGCGGTCACCGGGGCCGAATGAACTCAGCGCCCAGAGCACAAGACTGATGATCATGATGATCTTACCGGCGTCAAAAACAAATATCCGGGCCTTGCTGATCATGGTAGTTGCCACATTTCTCCAGCGGGGCGAACGGTAAGAGGGGAGTTCCAGGATGAAGAAACTCTTTTCATTTATTTTAATGAACCACTTGGCCACATAGGAAACGATCAGCGCCATCACCAGCCCCAGCAGGTACAACCCCATCATCACCAGTCCCTGCACGCCGAGGAATCCGAACAGGTAGTTTTGCGGGATCACCAGGCTGATCAGGATGGTGTAAACAGGCAACCGCGCTGAACAACTCATCAGCGGGGTAATGAGGATGGTCAGTAACCGCTCCTTCCTGTTTTCGATATTCCGCGCGCTCATGATCGCCGGCACCGCGCAGGCAAAACCGCTGATCATGGGCATCACACTTTTCCCGTTCAGGCCAACGGTCCGCATCAACCGGTCCGACAAAAAACTGATGCGGGCCATATAACCCGAATCTTCCAGCAAAGTGATCAGTCCAAACAGGATCATGATCTGGGGCACGAACATGAGAATGCCGCTGAGACCCGCGATCACCCCATTTAATAATAGATCCGTCCACCGGTTGTCCGGTAAGGAAACGGACAATGACTGGCTGAGTTTCGCAAATCCAAGATCGATCCAGTCCATCGGGTATTGAGCCAGCCAGAATACGCTCTGGAACAAAAGGAACAAAACGCCCAAAAGGATCAGGTAACCCCAGCGCCGGTGCAGCAGCACATTATCCAGCTTTTCGGTAAAAAGTGTTTTTTGAAGGGGATCGGGCTCCGATACGGCCTGCTGCATGATATGTTTGATCCGGCCGTACCGTTGAAGGATCTCTTCCGCCTGTGTCTTGGTGGGATTGAATTTGTTTTTGACCTCAATTCCCTCGATCGTATCCTGCATTTGGGCGGGCAGATCAAACGACTCATGGTTGATCAGGAAATGAATGGCGGAGTAATCGCTGAGTCCGGGCAAATGCTGCTGCAGTTCTTCAATTGCCTGGGAAGCGAAAGCCCGGTTGTCGATAAAATCACGGGCGGGCGACTGGTAGAGCTGTTGCGAAGTCTGTTCAATCGCTTTTTTCAACTGGGCAATCCCTTTGTTCTTTCGCGGGTTTACGGCGATCACGGGTACCCCCAGTTCCCTTTCCAAAGCCGCGATGTCGATCCTGATCCCCTTTCTGCGGGCCATGTCCATCATCGTCAGCGCGATCACCACCGGCACTTTAAGGTCGATCAGCTGGGTGCAAAACAGGAGGTTTCTTTTCAGGTTGCTGGCATCTGCCACGGCCACCACCACATCGGCCCTGATGTCCTTGTCCTGGTTGAGCAATACCCGGTAACTCACCCATTCATCCATCCGGCGGGGGTAGAGACTGTAGGTGCCGGGCAGGTCGATCACTTCGGCGCCGGCTCCGCCTGATAAGGAAGTGGTTCCGGCTTTTTTATCAACCGTTACGCCCGGGAAATTGCCCACTTTCTGGTTCAGCCCGGTAAGACAGTTGAAAAGGGATGTCTTTCCGCTGTTTGGATTCCCGACCAGGGCGATATGTAGCTTGTTTTTTTTCACGAAAACGACGGATTCCGATCCGGGTAACGCACCGGAATTCGACTATAACCCGCAAATGTAATCCCGATGCCCGGAACCACCTTACGAATTGCGGATTTTGGACAACGCAAGCGGGAAAATGATGACAGAAATATGCCAATTACAAAAGTTAAATAACAGGGGGGCTTAATACCTTTGCGCATTGAAAATCTAAAAGGATGAAAAGAAATATACCCCTTGTCATTTCAACGATACTGGTTCTGGCCGGTTGTTCCCCGTCCGGCCAGTTAACCCGTGATAACAGCCGAATGCTGGAGAACCTGAAATCCCATATCGGCTACCTGGCGGATGATAAACTGGAGGGAAGAAGAACCGGCACAAAGGGGGAGGAACTGGCCGTTGAATACATCAGTAACCAGTTTAACTCGATCGGTCTTCTGCCAAAAGGCACCGAACATTTTGTTCAGACATTCATCGTTAACGATGGCAAAATGATCGATTCCGTAACGACCCTGAGCATAAACGGAAAAGCGCTTTCAGCCGGAAAGGATTTCTTTCCTTTCCCCTATTCACCGGATATGACCCTGGAGTCCCTTCCCTCTATTGCCGTCCAGGAAGCGGGCATGCCCTGGTTTTTTGATTTAAAGGAAACGCTGGAAGAAAACAGGAACAACCCGCATTTTGATCTGCAGGATTATATTCGTAAGAATTCAATAAAGGCAAAAGAGCGAGGCGCATCGGCCGTTTTACTTTATAATACATCCTCCATCGAGGACAAACTGACCTTCAACCCCAAAGACCGGTCGGAAAAACTCGATATCCCTGTGCTGTATATATCCCGCTCAGCAGCCGATAAATATTTCAGTGATAAAACCGAAACCCTGAACCTGAAAATGCGTGTCGGGATTTCTGAAAAAACAAGACAGGGCCGGAACGTGATCGGGTATATTGATAATAACGCGGCGACCACCGTGATACTCGGGGCCCACTTTGATCACCTGGGCTACGGGGAAGACGGCAATTCAAGAAACACCACACATGAACCGGCTATTCATAACGGCGCCGATGACAATGCCAGCGGTACGGCCGCACTCATCGAACTGGCCAGAAAATTGAAATCCTCCCAGGCAAAAGGGAATAACTACCTCTTCATCGCTTTTTCCGGGGAGGAACTGGGACTTTACGGTTCCAAGTACTTTACTGAAAAACCGACGATCGATCTGAAATCGGTCAATTATATGATCAATATGGATATGGTCGGCCGGTTGAATGACAGCACCAAAGTGGTGACTGTTGGGGGGTATGGCACTTCCCCTGCATGGGGTTCGTACTATTCAGCGCTTTCCCTGCAGGGTAAAAAACAGGAACTGCAGTTCAAAATAGACAGCAGCGGCACCGGCCCCAGCGACCATACTTCTTTTTACCGGAAGGATATTCCCGTGCTTTTTTATTTTACCGGGCTGCACACCGATTATCACAAGCCAACCGATGATGCCGAAAAGATCAATTATACGGGTCAGATGGCGATCATCAATCATATCAATGAACTGATCACTTATACGGATCAACAGCCCAAACTGGCTTTCCTGAAAACCAGGGAGGCACAAACCACTACGACGGCCCGCTTTAATGTGTCCATGGGTATTATGCCGGATTATACCTTCGCCGGCAACGGGGTCAGGGCCGATGGTGTCAGCGAGGGCAAACCCGCGCAAAAAGCGGGACTGAAAGCGGGCGATATCATTCTTCAGATCGGGGAATATAAAGTGGGCTCCATGGAAAGCTATATGCAGACCCTGACGAAATTCAAAAAAGGCGACAGGGCAAAAGTAAAGTATAAAAGAGGCGAACAGGAACTGGAGACCGAGGTGGAGTTTTGAGAGGTCCCCTGATTGCAGGTTATTTTTTGAACCACATAGGCACATAGAAAAACACATAGGTCATTTCCGGAGAACTTCCATGTTTCGAATCTGCTTACTTAGTTTCGCTTTTATGCATGTTTAAAAAATATAAAGACCAGCACTAGAATTCTGAATTTATTTTTATTCTATGTGTTCAGCCTATGTGTCTATGTGCCTATGTGGTTCAAACTATCCTCATCCCATTCCAAATCCGTAATTTGCCCTCAAATCGCTTTCAATGGCGGAAAGAGGACCTAAGCTGGTATTGGATACAAGGGGCATGACCGAGATGTTCTTTGCCGATACCCGCCTCCTCGGTATCATGGCGCCGACAAAGAATTACCAGTTCTGCTGGCATGTCAATACCGCCACCGGTCTCGATTTCCGCATGAATCCCGAACTGGAGATCCGGTTGATCCGGAAAAAAAGGGAATATTATTTCTCCCTCTACGAATACAACGAGCCCAACAAATTCCTTTCGCATTTTATTTATAATAACCAGTACGATGGCGAATACCTCCTGCCCGAATTCCGGCACCTGGATTTTCTTTGGCTGATGAAGGGCGACGAGGTGAATGATGAGGCCCTGCAGGATACGATCCGGATCATCCGGGGTATCCCGCATGTGCAACTGGTGACGGAACTGGCGGCGGAGAAGATTATGAATAAGGAGAACCTGGTGTTTTGAGGGGAGTTAATTGGGGAATCGTTAATTGGTTAATTAGTTGATTGGTTGATTGGGTCCAGTGATTTGGAAAGCCTGGCTATTGACCATTTCGTAAATGTGATTCGTAAATGCGGAAGAGCGTTTTCAACTGCTGTCTACAATAACTGTTACCCATCAATATTAGTCTCAATAAATGGAGCTGCCATAAAAAAGCAAACCCGTTTAACTAAAGTAATACGCAGAACTATTCAATAGTAAATATTTTACAGTAAGACCTAATTAACCAATTACCCAATCAACCAATTAACTTATTAACCAACCCCATGTGGACCGAATCAAACAACAAACTCCACCGCAAATTCCAGTTCCGCAATTTCAGCGAAGCCTTTGCTTTTATGACCCGGGTGGCGATGGAGGCCGAGAAAATGGATCACCACCCGTTATGGACCAATGTATGGAACACCGTGGAGATCTGGCTGAGCACCCACGATGCCGGGGATATTGTAACGGAGAAGGACCGGAAACTGGCGGCAAAAATTGACGGGTTGATCTCCCAATAACCCGTGCATGCCTCCTGCTTCCACTATATTAATGGTCCGCCCGGCCGCTTTCGGTTACAATACGGAAACAGCGGCTAATAATTTTTTCCAGTCCGACCCGGGAATGGCTAATGAAGAACTGCAGCAACAGGCCCTTTTCGAATTTGACGCGATGGTGCAAAAACTCCGGGACAATGATATTGATGTGTTGGTGATCGAAGACAGCCGGGAGCCCCCCAAACCCGACGCCCTCTTTCCCAACAACTGGCTAAGTACCACTGCCGACGGGAAAATAATCGTCTACCCGATGTATGCGCCCAGCCGGCGTACCGAGAAAAGAGAAGATATACTGGAACAACTGGCCAAGGAGTTTATCGTAAACGACGTGCAGGACTGGAGCGAATTTGAAGCGGAGGGCCGTTTCCTGGAAGGAACGGGGAGCATGGTCATCGATCATGCCAACCAACTGATCTATTCGGCGATCTCAGAGCGGACCAACCTGTCGGTACTGGAAAAATTTGCCGCGACCAACGGGTACCAGGCCATGGTGTTCCTGGCAACGGACAAACAGGGCCGGCCGGTTTATCATACCAACGTGGTCATGACACTGGGCGAAAAATTCTGCGTGCTTTGCGAGGAAGCGATCGATGAGGAATGGGAACTGATCGCGGTTCGCCAGTTGCTGGAATCCACCGGGCACATGATCATTCCCATAACAAGAGAGCAGATGCATCATTTTGCCGGCAATATGCTGGAAATTAAAAACAGAAAGGGTGAAAACATACTGGCGCTGAGCCGGACAGCTTTTAATTCTCTTCGTATCGAACAAAAAGAAATGCTGGAGGCCTATGCCCGGCTGTTGCCTATTGATGTGCCCGTGATTGAGAAAGTGGAAGGTGGCAGCGTACGATGTATGATGGCGGAGATCTTTCTGAAACGGAAATAAATGACCATCATTTCACCCAAATCCTTTTTTCATTCGCAGCGATCATCTGACCGACCGGAACCGCATAATTGCCCAGCCCATTATTTCTCATTAAAGCCTTGACCTCATCCAGGCTTTCCCCGCTCACAGTAAACAGCAACCCGCCGTTTGTCTGGGGATCGGGCAAAAGGGTAAAGGCCTCCATTACGTTCACTCCTTTTTCAAATTTTACCTTATCGCTGTAGCTGTTCCAGTTGCGGGTGGTGGCATCGGGAAATATTCGCTGGCCGATATATTCCCGCACCCCTTCGGCCACCGGCAATTTATCATAGTAGATTTCGGCGCTCAGCCCGCTGCCTTCACAGATTTCTGCCAAATGACCCAGCAGGCCAAACCCCGTTACATCCGTCATGGCGGTAACACCTTTGATTTTTCCCAGCTCCGTGCCGATCCTGTTCAGCTCCGAAAGTTGCCGGATCATATTTTCCCTGTGCTCCTCTTTCAGCAATCCTCTTTTTTGCGCCGTGGAAAGAATTCCCACACCGAGTGGTTTGGTCAGAAATAAAAGATCTCCTTCCTGTGCAGTATTATTCTTCTTTAAATTTTCAACCGGGACCAATCCCGTAACGGCAAGACCAAAGATCGGTTCCGGTGAATCAATGCTGTGGCCGCCCGCCACCGGGATACCGGCTTCTGCGCAAACGGCTCTGCCGCCTTCAACAACCTTCTGTGCCACTTCCACGGGAATTTTTTCAACGGGCCAGCCCAGGATAGCAATGGCCAAAACCGGACTTCCTCCCATGGCATATACATCGCTGATGGAATTGGCCGCGGCGATCCTGCCGAAATCATAAGGATCGTCCACGATGGGCATGAAAAAATCGGTGGTGGAGATCAGGGCCGTACCGTTACCGAGATCATATACGGCCGCATCATCGCGACTATGATTCCCGACCAGCAATTTGTCGTTATCGGGCAGCACGATATGGCTTTTCAGTATCTCATCCAGCACTTTCGGAGCGATCTTGCAACCGCAGCCGGCACCGTGGGAGAACTGAGTGAGTCGGAAGTCTGAAGTCTGTAGACTGGAGACTGTAGGCTGGAGATCGGAGACTGGAGTCATCCGGCAAATTTCGGGAATCCATCTATTTCTTTCTGAATACAATTCCCGTACTCTTCCGGTAATCGGAACTGAAGCGAAGGTGATAGATATCCTCTCCGTCATGAACCACCAATAATCCGGTATTTGGGGGGTATTTACCGAGGTTTTCCGCGTAGAGTACCAGAGTGAAATCTTCATTCTGTCCGGGCTGAATATGGATCGTTTTCCGGATGGCGCTGGCTTTTAATCCCTGCCGGGCCATGATCAGCTCGCCGTTCATAAGTACGCTCACGGTGTCACCGTCAATTTCCCCGTTGTCGTAGAGGGACAATACAAGACTGTCTGATTTAAAGTTCACCACCTGGGAGAATTCGGATTTACGGCCGAGAATTTCCGCAACGGGTTCTGTTAACTCCTCCATCGTCTTGCGGGGAACGGTTACAACGGGTTGAGTGGTAATGACCGGTTTGTTAACCACCTGGACGGTCGTATTGGCCGGTTGGGTAACCGGGGCGATTTCCCGTTTTTTATCCGGGTTGTTTGCCGCCGGGGTATTGGTTTTCACGGAGGCGGTCTTGTTATCTTTTACAGGTGTTTGGGTAATGTTAGCGGCGACCGTGCTTTTCACAACCCCGTTTTTCTCATTAACCGGAGAAGATTTTACATTATTGGTAGTTCCGTTAGGAGTTGTGGTTGAATTTGCCACGGCAATTGACTGCGACGGATTATTCTTAATAACGGGTTTATTATCCGCGGTCGGATTTGTTTTCACCGTGCCGTCAACCAGCACATCAGCATCTTTTTCCGCCGGTGATGCGGTCACGGGCTGGACGATCTTTGTCGTTTGGAAACCGGCCACCGGCCGGGATGAAACGGTGTTAGTGGCTATATCCTTTGTTGCCGTCTTTGGTAAACTCCCATCCGGCCTGGTAATCTCCGGCAGTTTTTCTTCCGGTTCTTCGGGTGTGGTGGCCGAAGCGGTTTCGGGGCCTGCTGTTATCGTCCCCCTTCGTTCAATAGCCGGTGAGGGTTGAGCAACGGTCAGTTCGCTGGTCGCCGCCTCCAGGTTTACGGCATATTCCGTTTTTATTTTTTCCGGTTTGGCGATTTTTACCACCGGTAGCGATTCATTCCGCTCATTATAGAATGCGATGTCTTTTGCTAGTTTCAGCTCCTCCAGGTGCGGGAATAACTTGGATGCGGCAAGATCTTTCTCCTGCCCGAGGTCCACTTTGCCTGTTACGGAATAAAATCGTTTGGTGGCATTGGTCTTCCAGTTGCCGGCCAGGTACCAGTTGCCGTCATCCTGGTTGCGCCGGAAGGTACTTGTCACCTTGATTCCCTTATCCAGTTTGCCGCGGAAATTATAGGCGATGATATCATCATCGGTCACTTCACATACATCCCCGTTTATCGTACCCTTCACTCTTTTTACAATATAATAGAGGGTATCGTTCACGATGAACTCGCTGCGGGAATACCCGTATACTTTACCCTTGTATTCGGTCAGCGCGATCTCGAACAACTGGTCCTTCCGCACCGTGCTGCTGTCATTGCTCAGGGTGCCGGTCCACAGACCGGTCAGCGACTGTCCGAAAAAAATAAATGGGATAAATAATAAAAAGATGGTAAGCCTAAATCTGTTGAGGCTGCTGTTTTGGCTGGAGTAGGAGCTGGCTGGCATTTTCAGGAGTTACGGATTTACACTCAATTCTTTGTAATAACGAATGAAGTGCTTCCCGATTGTGCAGGGCCTTTAAATAAAACTTATCGTAATAATTCAGCAGGATACGGAAACTTTCTAAGGTATTTCCCTCTTCGAGCAGCTGAACGGCGATTTTGGCGTTTAACCCGCCCAGTTTTTCTTTGATCCGGCCGATGGCATCAATCACTTTTTGTTTATCCAGCCGGCCATATTCTTCGGTGATATGTTTCAAACGTTCTTCAAACGGGATGTCGAGAAAATATACAGGAGAGGAGCGCATGGTATGCCAGAGATCCCCGGGTATATTGACCTGCCCGATGCGTTGGGATTCGTCTTCGAGCCAGATTGGTGAATGGTGAATAGTCAATAGTGAATGGTCTCCGTTTATTGCCCATTGCCTATTGCCTATTGACTTGCGTAACTCCATAGCAAGCCTGTTTTCAAACATCTCCTGCGTGGGCTGCGGTGGCAGACCGATATTGCCGAATGCCGAGCCTTTATGACCGGCAATGGCTTCCAGGTCAACGACATTTTCTCCTTTTTTCTTCAATGCATGTAACAATTCCGTTTTCCCTGATCCGGTGTACCCCCCCAGGATCTTTAACCGGAATGGCTGCCTGAAGGTATCCAGCACATAATGGCGGAATTTTTTATACCCTCCGATCAGCGTGTACACTTTAAATCCGTACATGTCCAGCAGCCAGGATACTGCGCCGCTGCGCATGCCCCCGCGCCAGCAGTGGACGAGGATGATTCGTGAATCGTGAGTCGTGAATCGTGAGTCTGAACCCTTGTATTGTGAGTCGTCGACTGCGGACTGCGGACTGTCGACTGTGGACTGTGGACTGTGGACCGTCGACTGCCGACTGCCGACTGCTTCAACCTCCTCCACCATCTTTCTCATCTTCGGTCCGAAGAAGTCCAAACCTGCTTTTATCGCTGCTTCGCGGCTTTCCTGCTTGTAGGTGGTGCCTACGATCTTTCTTTCTTCATCGGTGAACAGGGGAAGCGAAAGAGCCCCGGGGATATGGGCATGATGGTATTCGGCCGGGCTGCGCACATCGATAACGGGATGCTGTTTAGCCAGTTCGAGGAATTGTTCAATATGGATTCTTTCTGCAGGCATGATGGGGGCCACGAAAACACACGAAAATACACGAAAAATACAGAGAGGTGTCAGCAATCAAGATTCGT
>CAYRHU010000027.1:0-3107 GCA_964424155.1 uncultured Chitinophaga sp. | reverse complement strand
AAAAAAAGGCCGCTAATCATTAGTGGCCTCATTATCTGCACCCCTTTAGGAGATGGGGGCGGCTTACCCGTTCATGCTCGCCAAAAACTCCTCGTTGCTCTTGGTGCCTTTCATCCTGTTCTGCAGTTCACGCATGGCTTCTTCGGCATTCATATCGGTAAGATAAACGCGGAGCAGGTTCATCCGTTGCAGCACATCCCTTTCCAGCAGCAGGTCGTCGCGGCGGGTGGAGGAGGCCACCAGGTCGATAGCGGGATAAATCCGGCGGTTGGACAATTTACGATCGAGCTGCAATTCCATATTACCGGTTCCTTTGAATTCTTCAAAGATCACCTCATCCATTTTACTTCCCGTATCCACCAGCGCCGTGGCGATGATGGTGAGCGATCCGCCATGCTCGATCTTACGGGCGGCGCCAAAGAACTGCTTGGGCTTTTGCATCGCGTTGGCTTCCACACCACCAGATAATACCTTACCGCTGGAAGGCGCCACCGTATTGTGCGCCCGCGCCAGGCGGGTAATGGAATCAAGGAGGATCACCACATCATGACCGCACTCCACGAGACGCTTTGCTTTCTGCAGCGCGATCGTGGACACCTTCACGTGTTTTTCCGCCGGCTCATCAAAAGTGGAAGCGATCACCTCGGCCCTTACGCTTCTTTCCATATCGGTCACCTCTTCCGGGCGCTCATCCACCAACACTACCATCAGGTAGCATTCGGGGTGATTGGCGGCAATGGCATTGGCCACGGCTTTCAGCAGCATCGTCTTACCGGTCTTGGGCTGCGCTACGATCAGTCCCCGTTGACCCTTCCCGATCGGGGTGAACAGGTCCATGATCCGCGTGGAATAATCGGAAGGAGTGGTGAACAGGTTCAGTTTCTCAAAGGGAAACAGTGGTGTCAGGTAATCGAAAGGCACGCGGTCTCGCACTTCTTCCGGCGTTTTCCCGTTGATGGTATCCACTTTCAGCAGGGCGAAATATTTCTCCCCTTCTTTCGGGGGGCGCACGGCGCCGTAAACGGTATCTCCGGTCTTTAAACCGAATAATTTGATCTGCGAAGGGGAAACATACACATCATCCGGGGAAGATAAATAGTTGTAGTCGGAAGAACGGAGGAAACCATACCCGTCGGGCATCATTTCCAGTACGCCTTCGCTGAGGATCACGCCGTCGAACTCCACGTTGAACTGCTGCTCCCTCCGGGCCGGGTATACTTTGGGCGCTCCGCCGGGGGCTGCCGGTTCAGCGGTTGACTGGGTTGATTCGGCGATGATGGCCGCCACATCGCTGTTATCGGCGGCGGTCTCTTCACTCACCATGGGCGCGTCCGTCGTTTCTTCTTCCGTCGCTTTCTTTCTTCCTTTTTTAACAGGGGCGGGTTTTCCCGGCCGGGCGGCGGGCACTTCTTTTTTAACAGGCATATTGGGTTTTTTAATGATCGTTTTTTCTTCATCGCCGCTTTCCACCACCGCTTCTTCGCTGCTGATGCTGGTCGTGGCTTTTACAATGCGTTTGCGTTTTCCATCTTCCGGCGCTTTGGCGCCCTTGGAGCCGGCAATGGCCTGGCTGTCCAGGATCTTATAGACCAGGTCTTGTTTGCTGAGTTTTTTGGCGTTGGGGATCTTCAGTTGCTCTGCAATATCCAGCAGCTCAGGAACGAGCATGTCGTTCAGTTGGAGAATGTCGTACATATGGACGTCTTAAGGTTATCACTAGTTCGGAGTGACCAGTCTTGGGAAATGAGATTTAGAATTTATATTGAGAGAAACAGGCGGTAACGAGAGCTAAAGCCTTGGGGAACTGTACTTATCGGCCTCTTTCCGCTGCAAGTATACGGCAAAATGGGGAAAACCAAAAATTTTTGGTTTTGGCTTTTCCGGGGGTCCAAAGGGGACTAGTAAGGCTTCCTGGTAGAAAATTAGCTAATATGAATTGAAATACTTTAATGTGTTCCCCCCGGTTTGCTGCCCCCCATGTTTTACCTTTGCCCCTCGGAAAAACTAAATAATGTTCAACAAAAGGATCAAGATCAAAGAACTGCTGGCGCAGGAGCCGCAGGGGCAGGAAGTGACCGTTATGGGCTGGGTGCGGACATTCCGCAACAACCAGTTTATCGCGCTGAACGACGGCAGCACGAATAATAACCTGCAGGTTGTGGTGGAACTGGGTTCTTATGAAGATGATTTCCTGAAAAGGATCACCACTTCGGCATCCCTGAAAGTGACAGGCACCATCGTGCCTTCTCTCGGCAAGGGTCAGAAAATGGACCTGAAAGCCACTACGATCGAAATATTGGGCGACAGCGACGCCGAGATCTACCCGCTGCAGCCCAAGAAGCACAGTCTCGAATTCTTACGGGAGATCGCGCACCTGCGGTTCCGGACCAATACATTCGGATCCGTATTCCGCGTGCGTCATGCGCTGGCATTCGCCATCCATAAGTTTTTCAATGAAAAAGGATTTGTGTACATGCACACGCCCATCATCACGGCCAGTGATGCGGAAGGCGCGGGTGAAATGTTCCGGGTAACCACGCTGCCCTTCGATGAAACACCCCGCGATGAAAAGGGCGAGGTGGATTTCAAACAGGATTTCTTCGGTCGCTCCACCAACCTCACCGTAAGCGGGCAACTGGAAGGAGAACTGGGTGCGACGGCCTTTGGTGATATTTATACATTCGGTCCCACTTTCCGTGCGGAGAACAGCAATACGGCCCGTCACCTGGCGGAGTTCTGGATGATCGAACCCGAAATGGCTTTCTGCGACCTGGAGGATAATATGAATCTCGCCGAAGAGTTCATCCAATATATTATCCGTTACGCTATGGAAAACAACAGGGAGGACCTGGAATTCCTGGCACAGCGGCTTGCGGATGAGGAAAAGCAACTTCCGCAGGACAAGCGGAGTGAAATGGGGCTGATCGAAAAGCTGGAATTTGTGGTGAATAACCGTTTTGAGCGGCTGACCTACACGGAAGCGATTGAAATATTAAAGGAGAGTAATTTCAATAAGAAAAAGAAATTTCAGTTCCCCATTACAGGCTGGGGGATGGACCTGCAGAGTGAACACGAGCGTTACCTGGTGGAAAAACATTTTAAGAAGC
>CAYRHU010000026.1:24497-41365 GCA_964424155.1 uncultured Chitinophaga sp. | reverse complement strand
TGCAGGGCGATGATCAGATCCACATGCCCCGGGTAACGCAGGGTCTTTTCTTTCATGTCGGGTATATGCGGCAGGGTGTACAGCAGCGACCGCAATCCGTCTGTATTGAAAGCTTCGAGATCGCCGGCCTGTGCAAAGCGGATGATCTCCCGGTCGCTTAACGCGTGTTTGGTCACGATGTTTCCGTTCTCCATCATCCGCGCGGGACGGAGATACTCCTGTATCACATCCACAGGAGAGAATGGCGCCTTGTAATTGAATGGTGGCTGCGGGTGTTTGGGCAGGCCGCCGACATAGCAGGCAAAGGATTCCACTTTCATTTCCTCGTTATAACGACCGAGGATCAGGTTGCTCATCCCCGGTGCCACGCCGCAATCGGTGATGGCGGTAACATCGTTTGCCTTGGCAAGTGTATCGAGCTCCAGTGCGTCTTCCGGAAAAAAGGAGATATCCACTACATTTTTACCTGCCCCGATAGCAGCTTCAAGCGTACGGTAACCCATAAATCCGGGTACGGCCGTTACGAGAATATCAAAAGGAGAGAACCAGTTACCGTATTCATGCACCAGGGAAAGATCGGCGGCTACGGTTTCAATGGAGGGTGTTTTTTGTTTCAGTTCGTCCAGGTTGCAGGCATCCAGGTCGAAAGCGGTGACCTGGTGGTCTTTTGCCAGGTCTTCCGCAATCGCGCGGCCTACCATACCGGCGCCGAGTACAGCGATCGTCATATAGGGAAATTATGAGGCAAAGGTACACCAGGCAGGTCTCAGTTCCTGTTCTGCGCAGGGATTGGTTAATTAGTTAATTGGTTAACCGGGCCTGTATATAGCATAGACTTTTAAAAATAACTGTTTTGCAACCTTTTCCCGGAGATCTAAGACTATACTGTCGATACCTGGTTCTATGTACCTGCCATCTGCCGGTAAGATGGTTTAACTACCTTTATTTACCCTGTTTACTTTATATACCTTATATACTTTATTTACTTCCAATGAAAGCAATCATTTATTTACTTTTCTTTCTATTACCCGCAACGCTTCCCGCCCAAAACGGAGCAGACAAAACCTTAACCCGGCAGGAGATCAAAGAGGATCTTGCGTTCTTTACCCGCACGATAGAAAACGTTCACCCCAATCCTTACCATACAATCAGCCGGGAGGACTTTCTGCGGTTGAGCGACAGCCTGGGCGCCGCGCTAAACGAACCGGTATCCCTGCCGGAAGCATGGGCATTTTTCTCCCGCCTGATCGCCGCCTATGACGAGGGACACAGTAATATCGCTTATCCTTCACCGGTACAACAACAGATCAAAGAAGGAAAGATCGGGATCTTCCCGGTATTGATCCGCGAATTCAACGGGGAGGACCTGCTGGTGCGTTATGATCTTTCCGGCGACAGCGCGCTGAAAACAGGCGATCATATTACCCATATTAATGGCCGTTCCGCCAAAGAGTGGATGCAATACCTCAGGGCTTTCTATGGTGGATTACCTTCCTGGCGATACAGCCAGGCGCTCCGTGATTTTGCCGGTCAGCTGGTGCTGCACCAGGTATCACCTCCGTACAGGATCCGGTTTACCAGCGGGGGAGAATCCAAAGAGGTCATCATGAAGTCAGTTACGCTGGCTGAATTGCAATCGAGGGCCGCGGAGATCCGGAAACGGACCACGACCGCCGCAGTAACGACGGCTCCCTATACTTTTGAACGTACTGCGGAGAATACCGGTTATCTCAATTTTCGATCGATGCGCGACCTGCCTGCATTTGAAAAATTCCTTGATTCCGTGTTTACCGATATCCATAACAGGCCGGTGGAAGGGCTGATCATTGATCTGCGTCAGAACGGCGGCGGCAGTTCGGTGCTCGGCGAGCGGCTGATCCCTTATATCAGCGACAAACCCTACCGGATGGCCGGGGGCAGCCGGTGGAAGGTGAGCGAGGAATACAAGGAGTTTATCCGGGAGCAATCCAAAACCAATCCTGTTTATGCCTCGGGTTCCTTTCAGTCGTACCTGAATTATACTACCGGGGAGATCATCAGCGGTTCGGGGGGCAAACCCCGCAAGCCGGGTCCCCGCAAACTCCGTTACAACGGGAAGGTGGCGGTACTCACCGGACCCAATACATTTTCCAGCGCCAATATGCTGAGCAATGCCATTAAGGATTACGGGCTGGCCACCATTATCGGCGAGGCCACGGGCGAGCCCTGCAATGACTACGGAGAACTCTATTGGAATAAACTTCCCGGCACGGGTCTGCTTTTCTATACCTGCAGCAAGCAGTTCATCCGGGCCAATGGCAACGCGGATGACCCCAACCCGGTGATCCCGGATATCGAGGTAAAACAGGATCCGAAAAGCCTGAAGGATGATGTGCTGGAATATGCCAAAAGCTGGTTGATGAATCGGTAAGTCCCGAGTGCCGACCGTAAAAATACAGTGCGGTGAAAATCCGTATTTACCGGATTGCATAAACCGGTAAGAATGAGTTGCTTTACAGTATCCAATATCCACCCTTATGCAACTCATGATGTATATCGGCAACGACCTTATTGAAGCCGTCCCGATCAACGACAAGGATCTCCGCGTGCCCGGTTACCTGGGTAAATTCAAGCGCTACCTGAAATCGAAGTATGACGAGCTCCTGAAAACCTCTCCTGAGCCGCCCGAATTCCTGGTGTGCAATCCCGATCTGAAGCCGGATCTTCCGGAATCGGATTTACCGCACAGGGCGTAACCTGCCTTCCATCCGTTTGCCGGTTTATTACCCAGCCCTTATTAGACCGAGAGGATTGACACAGCGGTGATTTGTCCCGGTCCGGCCGGGTTCCGCTGATGTACTTCTTTCCAATAACCAGTATCATCACTGTTGATGAAATAGGTCATTGGAACGAAGATGTGATTGTTACACCTTTATCCAAACTCATTTTATGAAACGTTTGGCAGCCGGATTGTTCCTGGCAGCGGTCTTACCTGCTTGTGCCATTGCGCAGCAGGAATACAAAGGCACGATCTCCCTAATTCCCAAAGGCCCTGATTTTAATGCGGCCTATTATACCAACAAATTAAGCATGAAGGTGGATGCGGGGGGTACGGCTGTACTTACAGCCAATTTAAAGTTTGGTCCCAGAACGGAACCCGGTGATTACATCGCCTTCACCGGTTCCGTCACAGGAACCTTTGATGGCGCCGAACTCAGCCTCAACGGGCCGCTGAACCAGGCCATGCAGGACGGGAAACGTTATGAAGAAGCATCTGTGCATACACGGGTAAGCGGGCAAAAGGAGGGGGATGTCATCACCGGCACTTTTTATATGCGGTATGGCGGGAAAGATGAATCAACCATGACTTTTACCCTACGGCCGAGTGAACAGGTACCTGAATTACTTTTCCCGTTGGGCAAAAGTCCAAAAGTATTTGACCGGGGATGGCTGTTCGGCGCTTCTTTCATTATTACCGGCAAGGATAATGAAGAGATCGACCTGAGCGACCAGGTCCAATGGAGCGGTAGCGGGAGTTTCGAACCGGACCGCGGCGCCGCCAGCAGGCCGGTGTTTAATAGTCCCGGCGAGAACAAGATCATACTAACGGTGGAGCATGAGGGAAAAAAATATAGCAGGGAATACCAGGTATCTTCCGTCAGCGCCAGCCAGTACGCGAGAGTAGGAAGCCTCGCCAAATGTCCTGCTGACGCCCATGGCTGTATGGCTGATCCTTTCGTGGTAGTTGGACCGGTTCTGACCGGGAATGCGAATGTGCTGATCAACGGGCTCCCGGCTGCCTGCGAAGGCGACAGGGGCCGCCATGCCGTTTGTGCCGGTACCAATACATTTACCATTACGGGAGGAGACGACGAAGTGTTGATCAACGGCAAAAGAGCGGCAAAAATAAACAGTGAAACAACCCATTGCGGGGGTATGGGCTCGATCATCAGCCTGGTGAGCGGTTCTACGGAGGATTTTATGGCCCTGTCAACGGATGCCCGTTTTACCGACCCCGGGGGAAAAAGCCTGCCGTTATCGGGCAAACCCCCCGCCGGCACCAAAATGGTAACGGGGAAAAACGGCCTGGTCCTGATGAGTCCTGATCGCCATACCGTAATGATGATACTTCCCGAAGTGGAGGCGTTTATTACCCAAAATGACGGAAGCGCCCTGACCCTTACACTGGAAAAGGGGCAATTATTCATAAACGGTGAGGAAGGAGACCATAAAAAGCTGCAGATCGAAACCTTCAATGAAAAGCTTGAAAGGAAAGGAACCCGTTTCCTTTTCACGCACAGCCAAGACAGCAGCTGCCTGATCGTGTACGAGGGAATCGTAGAAGTAACCCTGAAGAAAGATAACAGCCGCTTTACCGTTCCCGCGGGCAAAGTGTATTTTAACGATTTTAAAAATCCCTACCGCATTCAGGATACCCTAACATTTCAATCTGCCGCGCGATTAATGGATATTCCGAAAGACAGTACCTGGTGGCAGGTATCTCTGCAGCAGGAAACGGTAGCCATACCTGCAGCCGGCCAGCCGGATCGTTTTACAGAATTGGTAAAAAAATACTGGTACATCGCGGGGGGTGCGCTGGTCCTGATTATTCTGATGGCAACCCTGGGCAGAAAAAAGAAACCCTGATGAAAGCAGGCAGGTGCATGACAATAGTCATAGCCCAACCCGGTATGTTTCAGAAATAAATTTCGTCTAAGAAAAATAAGGAAGTGCCGAAAACCTTTTTACAAAGTAGGCTCAAAACTTCTCCTGTCATGAAAGCTCTTAAAAAATGGGCGCTGGCGGCCGCCTTGGTCTTTTCTATTGCTGTTTTACCCGGATGCGAAGGGCCGATCCGGATTTCCGGAAGTATTACCTACCATAATCCGGGGTGGGGACCAACTTATTATCCCGGTTCGCGGTATTATTATATTCCGGACATCGAGGTCTATTATGACATGTACGACCAGCAGTACATCTACCTGCAAAACGGGCAATGGATGTTCTCTCACATCCTTCCCTCGTTCTATGCGTACTACGACCTTTACAGCGGGTTCATCATCACCCTGAACATCGGTGTGTACCAGCCCTGGCTGCACCATCATTACTATGTGGCACACTATCCCCGCTATTATTACCGCAACGTGTACCAGAACCAGTACACCAGTATCAGGGGATTTAATGAGAACCAGCGTCAGCCCATCTACTGGCAGCAGGGTGAACAGGACCGCCTGCGGGATCTGCGGAACAACCCGCCCCCGGTTAAACCGCCCGAAGTGCGCCGTGATCCCCAAAACACCAACTATTATGGCAAACCCGTGGGCGACCCGGTTAAAGTGAAGCCGCAGATGAAGAAGAAGGAACCGGTTAAAAAGCAGGAAGTTAAACGGCCGGTTAGGAATTAATGATTGCCCCTGTAATTTAAAGACTGAAAATAAAAATTTTATCGTATATAAAGAACAGGAGGCCCTGGTTATTTGGTAATAAAAAATCGCTTTAACTTAGAAGAAAGGCCAGATACCATGCGCGTACTCATGTTGATTTTTTTTTCTTTCATTTCTTCAGCAGCAATTGGGCAAAAAACAGAAGTCTACTATGATTTCTTCTGGCAACCTTGTGAACCCAGTCTTGCCTGTTTTTATAGTACGCTTGAAAAAACAGATAGTGGCTGGCTTCGTCATGATTATTATACAAGCAATCGAATGCTTCAAATGCGGGCCTTGTATGAAGACATCGAATGCAAAATCCAGAATGGATACGCAATCTACTTTTATGCTAACGGCAATATTTCTACTGCAGGTCGCCGGATACATGGAAAAAGGGAAGGCGTTTGTGTCCAGTATCACTCCAATGGCATGATAGCAGATTCGGCGACTTATCACGATGACATACCTGTTGGTACCCGGCATCGATGGCACCGGAATGGTTATCCTGCCGATTCTATTGCCCATCTGAACGACAGCATTGACGTGCATATCCGTTGGTTTGACAACGGTTCTCCCGAATCAGGTGGCTATATTCTCCGTGGTAAAATGCATGGTAAATGGAGGTTCTATCACCGGAATGGGACCCTTGCCGGGGATGAACTGTACCAAAACGGAATTGTAATATCGAAAACCTATTTTAATGAGGATGGGTCGGCTCAACCTGATACGACAAAAGCCAATACGGAAGCTTCTTTTAAAAGTGGTGGAGAGACCGGATGGCGCCGTTACCTTCAAAATAAAGTCCAGTGGCCCGAAGGTTATGAACTCGCCAACACAAACATGATTACTGTAGGAGTTTCTTTTTGCATTGATGAAAATGGAAAAACGACTGATATTGAAATGAGCATACCATTTCATCCAATTTTTGATGCGACGGCAATGGAGATCATCCGAAAGAGTCCTCTCTGGAAACCTGCAATAAGAAACAACCGGAAAATGAAAACCTGGTTCAGCCAGCCTATTACATTTCAGCAATATTGATGATCGTTTAATTATTGTTCCGGTTAAATATATTAACTCAGAAATTATAAAAAGATCAATAACTGCTGGTATAAAAAAGCCCATGCTCCCTCATGAGCATTCCTTCCTGCTTCTTTGATAATTCACTTAAACTCATTCTCATCAGCACTCGGGCCGTAACTTCCGGGGATGGGTATGTTGAGCAGGCGCAGGTACACGCCGAGCTGGGCGCGGTGGTGAATCTGCTGGGCCAGGGACATGCGCAGCACATCCGCTTTGGGCTGGATCAGGATAATGTGGTCGCCATTACGCAGGGTCCAGGGTTTGTCCAGTAATTTCTCATTTTCCGGTACCAGTACCGAAAGTCCTTCAGTATATCTTTTTTCGAAAAAATCCATCAGGTCTTGGGTGCTGTTGATATCGGGCATCCCTCCGAATTTGGCGAAATCAAGCTCATCCGTAGTCAGGGTCATATGTATCCAGCCCGGCAGATCGGCCAGGTGGGTTACCAGGTACTTCATGACCATGGATTTTTCATGGGGTTTGTAGTCCCATTGGTTGCCCGGGACACGGGACAGCATTTTGCGGGTAATGGCCCCTTCTTCGATGAATTGTTGCTTCAGGTAATCAATGATTGTCATGGTTTTTGATTTAGTTGGTACAAAGAAACCGGGGTGTAGTGACAACCCTGTGTCAGCAGGGATCCTGAATTTTGTTTTTTTTCTCACAGGATAGGGAAAACACAGCCTGACATACAGGGTTTTCCCTTTTTGGTAAAAAATACTCATTGAGCAACGCTCAATTTTCAATGTTCAATGCAGGGGATAGTCCCAGCTTTTTAAGAATATCCTCCGCAACGGATGCCACCAGGCCATTCAGCTTCGCGGGCTCTAGGATGTGCGCATGATCGCCGAAAAGCAGGAACCAGCGGGCAAAACCACGGAGGGAGCAGGTGAGAAAGGTCATGCGCACCCGGTCGCCGCGGTTCTCTTCACTTACATAACCATTATAATATTTCTGTTCACCGAGGTATTTGACCACGCCGGCATCCACGTCGATCACCACTTTTATCAGCTCCTTTTCACCCGACATTCGGTCAATGAAATGCCGCAGCGGCGGGTGGACGCCGCTGAACTTTACGCCTGTGGTCCTGAGCCCGCCGATCTTGTCGGTGCGAAAATTCCTGTAATCCTTTCGCAACAGGCACCAGGCGATAAGGTACCAGTGATTGCCCTGGTAATAGATGCCCACGGGTTCCAGTTCCCGGCGCGTGGTTTCGTTTTTTTCGATACTGGTGTAATCGATCACGATCCGGTCCGAACCCGCGATAGCGTTAAGGATCGGCTGCAGATAGAGCTCGGATTTCGGCTGGTACAGGATGGCCGGGTGGTTCATCACGGCGATATGATCATCGATATCCTCGAGATGATCCTTCTCGGGATGGCGCAGCACGGCCCGGATCTTGTCGAGCGCCGCGATGAAATGCTTAATGATGCCCGCATCGGTCTTCGACTGCACCAGTTTGGAAGCCGTGAGCAGGGCCGTGGCCTCTTCCCGGCTGAACATCACGGGCGGGAGTTTATACCCCTCCATGAGGCGGTAACCGGTTCCGGCCTCACCGATCACGGGCACGCCGGCTTCCCCGAGGGCTTTTATGTCGCGGTACACGGTGCGGAGACTGATTGAAAATTTATCGGCGATATCCTGCGCTTTTACCAGCGTTCTCGATTGAAGCTGTATCAATATAGCCGCAAGCCGGTCTATTCGGTTCATGGAATAAAGTTAGGGATACGCCGCACAGGCTATCCTTGTTTCCACTTTACATTGCACCCGATACTTGGTCGTTGTTCCTTTGGCACGGATTGCCCCGCAAGCAAACAATCCAGCGCCTGCCGGAGATCCCGGCCCGTCACGGGTATTGCATTACCGGGACGTGAATCATCCATTTGTCCCCGGTAGACCAGCCGGAGATCCCTGTCATATACAAAGAAATCGGGTGTACAGGCCGCATCATAGGCCCGGGCCACCTGCTGGGTCTCATCATAACAATAAGGAAAAGGATAACCCAACGACAGCGCGTTGGCCTTCATTTTATCGGGGGCATCCTGCGGGTGTGTGATCACATCATTGGCGCTGATGGCCACAAAGCCAACGCCCCGGTCCCTGTAATCATGGGCCAGTTGGACCAGTTCCGGGTTCACATGAACCACAAAGGGACAATGATTGCAGATGAACATGACCACGGTGGCCACATCACCCATGATATCTTCCAGTGTAATTTCTTTGCCTGTTACGGTGTCCGGTAATGTAAACCCCGGCGCCGGGCTGCCCAGGGGGACCATGGTGGAATTGACTCTTGCCATTGTGTAAAGTTAGGACCACGAAAAGTCACGAAATAATTTTAAAGAAGAGAGCCATGAAAGAAAACGAAAGCACACGAAGCGTTACCAATTCAGCCCATCGTTCAGAGTACAGGTGGGCAAGAGTGGCAAACAAATTGGCCACGAATGACACGAATCTTGATTGCTGATAACACACTGTATTTTCGTGTTCTTTCGTGTTTTTTCGTGGCAAAAATCATTCGTATCAGGATAAACCTTTTTCCAACTGTAAAAATTGACGATAAAGCCGGGTGGTGAAAACCCCGGGTGTACCGGTTCCGACAATCCTGTCATTCAGTTTCACCACCGGCAGGATCCTTTTGGTGGTAGCTGTTAAGAAGATCTCGGCCGCTTCCGCGAGCTCTTCAGCCGGAATATCTCTTTCCTCCACGGCCATCATCCCGGCTGCCAGTTCCAGCACTTTCTTCCGGGTGATGCCCTGCAGCATGTTCCGGGCGGGCGTGACCAGTTTATCCTCCCGGGTCACCATAAATACATTGCACCGCGGAAATTCGGTGATGCTTTCTTTATTATAATATAACACATCATCGGCCCCCTTTTCCGCGAGCAGGGGCTGGAGCCAGACAGCCATCATATAATTAATGCTTTTGATAGCGGGGAGTTCCCGCTGGTACTCTTTGGTGATGACTGAAAAACCCTTTTCAAAATCTGTAGTTGTCGCCGTTCGCACGGGGTTACAGGTAATGACCAGGTTGGGAGCGGCGGGATGATAGGTATCGGGTGAATAACCGCCGGTCAGCATCAGGCGCATCCCCGCTTCCGGGAGGGAAGATCGGCGGATCAGCTCCTGTATAATATTTCTTAATTCTTCCCTGCTTTTTCCGGGTTCCAGGTGCATGCCGGCCGCGGACGCAAAAAACCGGTCGAGGTGATCTTCCATGAATAACGGCACCCCGTTCACCGTTCTGAAAAAATCGAATACGGCAAAACCCCGTTGCCATGCGAGATCCGAAACATGCAGCTTCGCATCTTCGTTACTGGTGAATTCGCTATTAATATATGCGGCCATCTTACTTTTTCATGCGGTTATATTTTTCAAGGATCGCTTTCAGTTTATCATGTGGAAGCGCTTCTGCGGTCCGCCCGTTTTTACCTTTTATGGTTTCCGCTGCCAGCAGGGAGTTGATAATGGCTTCCTCGGTGGCTTCGATCGCCGCCAGGAACAGGGGTGAAACGGAATCGTTGCTCAATAAGGTTTGGGTAAGTGTAGCCGGTGTGTTAAACGGAACGCGCAGGGTGCTATCTGCCGAAAACGCGATCACATAATCCCCGCTGCCATTACTGGCAATACCACCCGTACGGGCCAGTCCCATGAACGCCCTCTTCGCCAGCCGCTCCAGGTTGCGGGCATCCAGTGGCGCGTCGGTGGCCACTACGATCATGCAGCTTCCGTCGGCGTCAACGTTCAGCTGATCACGGAGATAATATTTTTTCATTTCCTCTCCCACCGGCACGCCATCCACCGTTAGCACGCCTCCGAAATTTGTTTGCACCAGAACGCCCACCGTATACCCTCCCAGGCTTTGCGGTAATACCCTTGAAGCGGTGCCTGTCCCGCCCTTGAAACCAAAACATACAGTGCCGGTACCTGCGCCCACATTTCCCTCGGTAACAGGTCCGGTCTCCGCGTTTTGAATCGCAGCCAGTACATCGTTTTCGCTTACATGCCGCCCGCGGATATCGTTCAGGTATCCGTCGTTGGTTTCACCCACCACGGCATTCACCGATTGCACCTGTTCATTCCCCCTTTGAGAGAGTGTATACGTGACGACGGCGTTCATCGCCGTTGCCACGCTTAGTGTATTGGTTAAAATAACGGGTGATTCGATCGTTCCCAGCTCAATTATCTGCGTGGTGCCGGTCAGTTTACCAAAACCATTGCCGGTGAAAACAGCGGCCGGTACTTTTTGCTGAAACAGGTTTCCCCCATGGGGAAGGATCGCCGTGACACCCGTGCGCACGGAATCGGCTTTGAACAGCGTGGCCTGCCCCACCCGAACACCATTTACATCCGTGATCGCGTTCCATTTCCCGGGCTGCATCACCCCAATATGGATGCCCATGTCCCGGGCTCTTGGCTTCGCCTGTGCAGAAAGCAAAAGCGGCATCAGAATGATGACGGCATGAAAAAGAAGCGGGCGCATTTTAAATGTAAGATAGGATATTGGAAAATAATTGCGGGCATGAAACCGGGATGACCCCTGTTACCGGAATATAAAATCGTGGACAGTACAACGCAACTGATTCCGGCAGGCAAAAAAAAAATCTCCCCCGCTTAACGGGGGAGATCAGATCCACAGCATCCCGTATCAGAATTTAAATCCTACTCCGGCAGTAAGATTGATAACAGACATACGCTGCCGTCCGGATTCGGTATACACTTCTTCCGTAAAGGGATCGGTGAGTTCTTTTTCAAATTTGGGTTTCAGCCAGGTGTATTCGGCATTCGCGAAAACAAATACATTGCCCCCTACACCGATACGCAGATCCGCACCGCCCTGGAACACACCGGCCCAGGACCAGTCTTCACCCATTACTTCGGTATTCTCATAAGTCGCCCGGGGTGAATTGGCGTTGGCAATACCACCCATTACGCGCAGACCGGCGGTGATATTCTGGCCGGCATCAAACAACAAGACGGGACCGGCGCTGATCCCATACCATTTCCAGTGATTCAGTTTAAACAGGGCCGGATCGATCTGTTCACTCACTTCATAATACTGCTCATTAAGCACTCTTGCATAATCATCGCTTTTGATATTGTGATTATTAAAAAAGAGCGCCCCGGCAATACCGAAATTATCCGCAAAGCGGTAGTCGTACCGGATATTCAGACTGTACCCTGTTCTGGCAAATCCGCCGCCGCCGAAGAACCCATCAACCGGTATTGTTTTTGCAGCAAATTCATCCAGCGGAAAGGCAGGTCCTGCATGGAAAGCAAGAAATGAGTTTTTGGTTACATTCATCTTCTCCTCTCCCTGTGCCACGATGGCACCGCTAACCAGCAGTGCGATCGTTAATACGAGAAGCTTTTTCATAACGCACATTTAATTGTTCTCCGATTTCACTTTATCAATCACACGGTTTCCAAAATACAACCGGTTCAGGTGCCTTCCAATGACCCGGGAGTTATGCACTTATGATTCTAGTCAAAGGAAACCGGGGTACCACTGATGTAATTTTATGTGTTCTTTATTCCAGATTAAAGACGATCCTGTCTTTTATTCACCGCACCGGATAAACTTTCCACCTTACATCCAAAAGGATCAATTATTGTACCCCTGATTCGTAATTCAAAATCTTACTCCCACACCCGCATCGAAATTCATCAGCACAATATGCTGATCACCTTTACCCCTGGCTGTTGAAGGATTGAATTTCGGCTTGAGATTGGTGTGATCGGCTTTCAGCTGCAGAAATGCATTCCCATCCAGATTATACCGCAACCCGATTCCTCCCCCCCAGGTAAATGCGGTGGCCTCGTGTTTATCAAGCCAGAGCGCATCCCCCTGCTGCAGTGCCGGTGTGAATACACGGGACACCCCCGCCAGGAAACGGATATCTCCTTCCCAGCGGCCGGAGAAATTATGGTTCAGCAGGGGTCCCGCCAGGAAGCCGATCATCCGGTAGCTTCCGGGGGAGGAAATTGCTTTCATTCCGTTACCGCCGGCTTTGTTCCAGCTGTAAAAAAAAGAACCGGTCAGGCCCACCGTATTATTAAAGCGGTAAGCATAGGCGAAATCGAATATGAACCCCGGTTTGGCGAATCCTGCATCCGGGTTGTTTACTTCATTTGACGCATAACACATGATCGGTACCGCAATCCCCGCATTGACCGAAATCATTGATCGTTCCTTCCCCGGTCCGGCTTTTTCCTGAGCGGCAAGCATAACTCCCAGGGAACTGAACATCGCAAGCAATAAAATCTTTTTCATGATACTTTCCCTCCTTTACCCAAGTTAGACCTTGAAGCAAATGGCTCCAATGACAGGAGGCAGCGCGGGGTATGAATATTATCAGCCGGGTAAGGGGTTACGGTTTGTCTGAAATAAGACAGATTAATGATATTCAATCTGCCTGCAGAGGTTCAATGAATTCTTTGAATCCATATTTGGCTGATTTGCTGTTAAATGTATGAATGACCGCCTCTTCAAGATCGATCTCCAGCAGCGAAGCCAGCAGGTCGAGGTAAATGGCGATACCGCCGATCTCCTCTTTAAGCATATCTCTTGTGATGTCTTTGGCGGAATAACTGCTGCCGCCGTCCAGGCCTCCTCTTTCCACCCGCTGCATTTTTTTGATCATGTTGCATAGTTCGCCTACTTCACCGGCAAGGGCGGTGGTCCAATAGCTGAGGGGCTGGTTATCGTAGCATTTAAAACTTTCTTTGGCCCGTTGCACGTTCACGGGGCGTAGCGCGGCAAGATCAAGTTTCATGATAAATTCATTTCAGTCGGTTAATAAATGCAGTTCCTCTTTATTTATAATAACGGCTTCCGCTATTTGGAAATATTCTTTTACTTGTTGAGTGAGTCCTTCCCTCACCACCAGCAGCAGCTTATTATCCCGACTGGCCAGCACTTCCTGCAACACATCATGAAACCCCTCACCCCGAAGTTCGAGGGGGCCTACTTCGTCAATGACCAGCACCCCCTTTTCACCCAGCGCATTCCTTATACACCGGGCCGCTCTATCAAAATTTTCTTTGCTAAACCGGTACCGTCCAACTGTCAATACCGCGGTCTCACTTTCCAAAGTTTCCATCGGGAACCATTCCCCGTCTTGCACATTGACAAAAACTCTGTTTCCATCCACAATCGGCGTGATAATTCCCTGCAGTTCATTCCGATTTGCCGACCAGTTCTGCAACGCGGTTGACTTGCCGGATCGCACCGGGCCGGTTAATATGAATATTTCCTTCTCAGGCATTGGCATTATGAAAGGTATTGGCCAGGATGATTCGGCAGCAGAGGGTCACCCGCGCTATCCCTTTTTTCCCGGCGCTCAGCCGCCAGCTTTGGGAAACAAGATTTCGGGTAAGAGGCAACTGATCCAACACCCGCTGTACCTGCTCTGCGGATCTCCTTTTTTTCTCCTGCAGCCATTTTTGCAGGATCTTTTTCAACAGGGGCCCCACGAGGAAATACCAGGTAAGAATGATGATCGCAGACCGGATCAGGATCTGAAGTGAAACATGCGGTGGTATTAGCGGCTCGCCCGGACCCAGTTCCGACTGCAGCCAGATAAACAACAGCGCCACCCAAATAAAGATAAACAGGGTGCGAAAGGGGTTTCTCCTTTTTCGCCCGGTACCCGCTGTTACCATTTCCTTCACGGGCTCAATATGATATTTTTTTTCCAGGCCGCCCAGCAACCCGATCCGCTGGGGGAGGAAACCCGCCCAGGCGCCGACCAGTACGCCCACGATCAGGTGCGCAAGCACATACCAGAGAATGATGAAATAACTGTAATCCTTACCTACCGTGCCGCCCAACCGGTAAATGGAATCATTGAGCACTTCCCAGATATCCCGGCCATAGATCAGTGTCATTACAATAATGTGCTGCAGGGCCGATTCCAGCAGGGCCAGCACCGCCAGTGCCATGCAGGCGGAGCGGTAATATTTCCTGTTCCGGAAAAACAGCTCGCCGAGCATACCCTGGAAAAAAACCGCGATATAGGCCGTAGGGGGGGCCTGCGGACTCAGCATCATTTTGAAAATGGCGACAATCAGCGTGGCTTTCAGGATCGCCCCCCTGGATGGCACATACCACCCGATCAGGCAAATGCAGATCACCGCCGCGCTCCCCACCACCAGGCCGGAGACCGGAATTTTAAACCCGTGGATAATGCCCCCCAGCATCGCCTCGCACAAAACCCAGAGAGAGATCAGGCGGTAATAAATAAGCCCGCTTTGTGTGGATCCCGCCGTTTCTTTTTGGTTTGTCAGGTTGAGCTGCATGCCGTAGTGTATTTTGCCAGTTGACCGGTGCTTTAAAACTGCGATAAAGTTAAACCGATACGGTTTATTCCCCATGCCCAAACCGGGATGATTGACAGAAGAAACAGATTCCGGATGAATGGTTTGAACGCTCTTTAATATTTCGGTAACTTTCTGTTTCTAAACTCACAGCCATGATCGTCATTTATATTTTACTGGGGTTGATCGTCGCCCTCCTCATCGGGGCCGCGCTGATGTCGAAAACCTATAACGTGGAGCGTTCCATCGTGATCGGTAAACCGGTAAGCGATGTGATGAATTATATCGGCGACCTGAATTATTACAGTCAATGGAACCCCTGGCAGCAGTCGGACCCCAGTGCCAAAAGCACGATCAGCGGCACCCCGCACACAACCGGGCATAAATATGCCTGGGAGGGTAAAAAAGTGGGGGTGGGCAGCCTCACGCTGCAGAGCAGGGACGACCGGCATATTCATTTCCTTCTCGAATTTTTTAAACCCTGGAAAAGTAAGGCGAAGGACAACTGGCACTTTGAGCCCTGGGGCAGCGGTAATGAAACCAAGGTGACCTGGCAGAACAGCGGCGATCTTCCATGGCCCATGGCCCGCCTGATGGGACCCATGATCACAAAGAACCTGAACGTACAGTTTGCGGCGGGGCTGGAGAATTTGAAGAAGATGGTGGAAGGGGGTAGTTAACGGGTTTATTAGTTAATGGATTGATTAGGCTTTAGTTTAATTCACCTCCGATTGTTTTCATCTGCGTATTTATTAACCCCGATACGTTACCAAAAAAATCTTTCCGGATTAAAGGATCCAATTAACCAGTTAACTAATTTACAATCACCCCCTAAATCCGATCCAGCCTCTCCCTCGTTCTCCCTTCCACCACATTCCCCGTATTTAATGTTGTTGCCGGCTCAAAAAGCATGATCTCCACTTCTTCCTTTGCCACCGGCTTATGTTCTGTACCACGCGGTATGATGAGGAACTCGCCCTGGCTGACCGTGATGACCTTATCACGCAGATGCATGTCAAAACTTCCTTTTATCACATAAAACAGCTCATCTTCCTTATCATGATGATGCCAGATAAATTCGCCTTTGAATTTGGCCAGTTTGACCTGCTGGCCGTTGAGTTCACCGACGATACGTGGGTTGAAATGATCGCTGAATTGGGAAAGTTTTCCGGCAATATTTACTTTTTCCATGTTTTAAAGGTAGAATTTCCGCAAGAACCGGGTTGATGGGCTGGGCAAGCGCGCTGAATTTTGTGTTGTAAATTTAAAGGTCATGAACGATTACGACAGGATCGAAAAAGCCATCGGCTATATAACCGGGCATTTCAGGGAGCAGCCCGACCTGGATGAGGTGGCCCGCCAGGTGCATCTCAGCCCCTTTCATTTTCAGCGGATGTTCAGGGAGTGGGCGGGAGTGAGTCCTAAAAAATTCCTGCAATATATCAGCCTGGAGCACGCCAAATCATTACTGAAAGAGAACAGGACCCTCATCGATGTGAGCTTTGAAACCGGGCTTTCAGGCACCAGTCGCCTGCACGATCTGTTCATCAGTATCGAAGGCATGACGCCGGGAGAGTTTAAAAACGGGGGTGAACAATTGAAGATCAATTACAGCTTTGCCGAAAGCCCGTTCGGGGACATCATCGTGGCTTCCACGGAAAAAGGCATTTGTCACCTCGCCTTCGCAGACGATGAGATAAAGGCGTTCAGCAACCTGAAACAACTATTTCCCCATGCAACCTATCACCAGGTGGTGGACAAGCTGCAGCAAAATGCCTTGTTCATTTTCACCCAGGACTGGAAGGACCTGGCGCATATAAAACTCCACCTGAAGGGAACAACTTTTCAATTAAAAGTATGGGAGGCGCTCCTGAAAGTGCCGATGGGAGAACTGACCACATACGGATCGCTCGCCGCTTCGGTGGGCAATAACCGGGCATCAAGAGCCGTAGGAACGGCAGTGGGTGAAAACCCAGTAGCTTTTCTGATTCCATGTCACCGGGTGATCCGCTCCACCGGTGTTATCGGAGATTATCACTGGGGCGGTAATCGCAAGACCGC
>CAYRHU010000026.1:10051-24397 GCA_964424155.1 uncultured Chitinophaga sp. | reverse complement strand
CTTTCTCTTTACTCTCTGTGCGAGGCCTTTCCCCCGCAACTCCGCAAGAAACGGGTTGCTCATCCCCTGGTTTCGCAGCAATTTTACTGTCATAAAATCAACAATCATGAAGACATTTATCCTGATCCACGGATCCTGGCACAGCGCCTGGAACTGGCACAGAGTGGCACCCCTCCTCGAAAAAGCGGGTCACCGCGCCATCGCAATGGATTTGCCGGGTATGGGCCGTGATAAAACGCCCATCCGGGAAGTAAGAATGCAAAGCACCGTGGAAAAGATTTGCGGACTCATCGACAGCATAGAAGGCAAAGTGATCCTGGTGGGACACAGCAAGAACGGGATCATGATCTCACAGGCCGCCGAATACCGGCCTGAAAAAATTGAGAAGCTGATCTACCTGGCCGCCTATCTGGTTCCGGACGGGAAAACGCAAAGAGAATATTCCCTGCAGGATACGGAAGGCTGGTTGAAACCCTATGTGACCATGCACGAGGAAACGGGGTCGCATACCCTAAACCCGGAAATTTATAAGGAGGGGTTGTACCACGATTGCGAAGATCATATTACCGAACTGGCAAAACTGCTCCTGGGTCATGAACCGTTTGAATCGGGTGTGGCGCCGCTTCGGCTGAGTGATGAAAACTACGGGCGCATACCGCGGTATTATATTGAATGCACGGAAGACCGGGCGGTGACACCGTACATCCAGCGGAAAATGTATGAAGAAACGCCCTGCGAAAAAGTGTACCGGATGCAAACCAGTCATTCCCCGTTTTTCAGCCGGCCCGGTGAACTGACGGAAATTTTCTGCGAAATTGCGTCTCATTGAAGCCGGATCAGCTCTTTTCCGGTATAAGTTTCGCCTGCCCGGGATGCTGAGGATGATAAAGCACCCGCACCCGGGTACCGGGTTTGATTTGCATCATTTGGGATGTCAGGAGTGTCTCCTTCAGTTCCGCGACAAAATTTCTACCTCTGCCCGGTATTACATGCACCTGAATCTTCAACCGGGGACTGTTCCCGTTATAAAACCCGGTCTCTTCAATTCGGAGAATAACGGCATCCGCCTCCAGCGGAGTGTTGAACCGGGAAGATAGCTCCCGGTTTATCCGCCTGGCAAGCAGTAACAGGAGACCCGCGGCAGCAATGAGTACCAAAAGTCCCTCCGGAAAGGCCATATTCAGAGAAGTGAGGTTCATGGAAAAACTGATCCCGTTTTTATCACCGCAAATTAATCCCGCAGGCCAATGGGAGGGTAAATCTTTGAGTAAATGGCCGGTATGAGGTAGTATATGGAAAATGCAGGGAGTCCTGTCGAGTAAAAACCTGGTTTTGATTGAAATTCAGCTCCCGGAAATGACGCGACATTAACATTATCCCAATTTCATCCGGCCTAATTTTACCGGATGAAGTGGTTGGTTTGGATATTGATCTTGCCGGGATTCGCCTGTTCCGTCAGCGATAACCCGATGCGCAAGCAAGTGAAGCAATTACAGAAAGGGATCCTCCGGGACGATACCAGTTATGTGTACGCGCTTCCGTTTGAACCCGGAAAAAAATACCGGGTGATACAGGGTTATTTCAGCCGTTACACCCACAGGGAAAGGGCGGCGCTGGATTTCAACCTGAAAAAAGGGACGAAGATCACAGCCGCGCGCGATGGCGTGGTGACGAGAATAAAAGAGGATGGTACGCTGGGAGGGTTAAACAGGAAATACAGGTCGCACGGAAATAATATCATCATTCAGCATGCCGATGGTTCCCGGGCGGGTTACTGGCACCTGCAGCACAACGGGGCCCTGGTGAATGTGGGAGACACCGTTAAAAAAGGACAGGTGATCGGCCTGAGCGGGAAAACCGGTTATGCATTCGTGCCTCATCTTCATTTCCTCGTCTGGAAGTTCGAAGGCGGTCAGTGGCGGCAGGTGCCTACCCGTTTTGAAACACAGAAGGGCGTCCTTTACCTGCGTGCCTGGAAAAAATACCGGCGGCCGGAATAGGAACTCAGGCAACTCTTAATGTGCCGGTGGAAACTGCTGCCGATGGAGACCACTCCCGCATGATCGATATCCCCAATTGTACCGTCTCACGGACCAATACATCAAAATCATCCTTTTTGGAACGGTGATTGCAGATGGCCGCGCGTAAGCAATAGGCCCCGTTCAGTTGGGTATACGAAGGCGCCGCAATACCCTTTTCCTGTAATTGCATCAGGATTTCCTTGTTGAGTGTGTTCAGTTCATCAACCTTCAATCCGCCGGGGTTAAACCGGAAACAAACAATATTGGTGCTTACCGGGGCCACCAGTTCCAATTTTTCCGTTTGCCGGATCCGCATCCCCAGGTAAGAAGCCTGGAGCATATTTTGCCGGATAATATTTCTGAATTTTTCCATTCCCTGTTCCCTGATGCCCATCCATACTTTCAGGGCTTTGAATCCGCGTGAAAGATCAATCCCGAAATTGGAAACCAGTTCGGGCCCCCCGGCGATGCCCCTTTCCTGGTGAGCGATATATTCCGGTTGCAGCGCAAAGCTGGCACGATGCTGATCCGCGCTCTTCACCAGTACCACCCCGGCCTCATAGGGTACCGACATCCATTTGTGCAGGTCGAATGCGACGCTATCGGCCAGGGAAACCGCTTTCATAAGATCATCATACTCCGGTAACAAACGGAGCAATGCGCCGAAAGCGCCGTCGATATGAAACCATAAATTATATTTCAGCGCGGTCAGAAAGATCTCGTCCAGGGGATCAATGGCGCCGGTATTTACCGTTCCGGCATTGGCTACCACGCAAAAAGGGATATCGCCCGCGTATTTATCTTTTTCAATAAGCTCTTCCAAATGACGGGTGTCCATCCGGTAATCCGAATTCACTCTCACTTTCCGGAGGCCCTCCGTTCCAATACCCATGATCTCCGCCGCTTTTTGTACGCAACTATGCGTTTCCGTTGAAGCATACATCCTTAGCCGCGCCCTTCCCGAAGGCAATCCTTTGCTGCGAATGGTTTTGCCGACCGCGTTTCGAGCCACCAGGAGCGCGTTCAGATTGGCCATCGATGCGCCGTTGACCAGGGTGCCGCTGCTCCCGGCCGGGAAACCCATCATTTCCTTGCACCAGTTAACCACCTGCCGGTCGGCATACATGGCCGCCTGGTCGCCGATTCCCACGTTACAGTTCATTCCTGCTGCCAGCATTTCGGCCAGCATTCCCTGTGCGGAACCGGTTCCCATCACCCATCCCCAGAACCGCGGGTGAATATTACCGGTAGCATACGGGAGAATATTCTTTTTAAAATCCGCATATACCTGCCACAGGGGTTGCGCTGTTTCAGGGAGGGGTGTACTGAATTGTTCTACCACTTCCCGGGGAGGTTTTCGCCAAACCGGTTGTTCGCCGATGGTCTGTAAGAAGTGAAGCATGTCTTCGACCATAGTATGCGCCACTACTTTAAGTTCATTCCAGTTGGAAGGATCCAGGGTTTGTTCCCCATTGTCGCTACGGTATGGTATTGTTTCATTCATCACTGATGGGTTTGAGTGTTTGTTTGTTTTTGGGGTTCGGGCCGGTTTTTTTCATCATTGAGCCAGCGAAGCAATGAACTCCACAGTATGGTCCGCATGGAAAGGAAAAAAAAGTCGAAATGTCCCACCCGCTTTACCCCAAGCTCTTTTGGTTTCAGGTGGTACCAGGTGACCGATGCGTTCGCGAAATGATTCAGCAGTTCCTTCACCGCCCGGGGAGGGCAGAGCCAGTCGTCGGTAAACGTGTACGCGAGTACCGGTACATTCAGTTTGCGGTAATTGTTATCGGGAAAGGCGTCAAACAGCCCGTTGTCACTGTCGCACCAGTTGGCCATCTGTTCCGCTACGCCACGGGGAATCGCCATTCTTTTTTGCAACCGGTTGCCGGGAGCATAGCCCATGATTTTGATCAGGGTCCTGGATTTAAGTTTTTTCAGCTTTAACAGTACGCGGTGATGCCAGGGCCAGAGTTTCTCACAGGTCAGCGCCGTACTCACCAGCACCATGCGGTTGATGTACTGGCTGGCCGGAGCCAGCCCGATAATTTCACCCCCGATGCAATGACCGATAAAAATGATCTCCTTTTTTTTCCAGTGATGCCGGGCATACAGCAAAACCGCGTTCACGTCCTGTACGGCCCATTCATGCAATGTGGATTTGTATCTTTTCAGGTTTTCCGGCGCTGAGCGGCCAATTCCCCTGTAATCGAAGCTGATCACGGTATACCCGTGATCACTGAAATAACAGGCAAACAAATGATAAAAACCCTGCTCAATGCCGATGGCCGGAGCGATCACGATGACTTTCCCGTTATCGTTTTCCGGGATGTAGCAACTGATCCAGATCCGGGTGCCGTCGTTCGTCAATATGGTGCTGCTCGAATACATAGCCTTTTCCGTTCAGATTACAAATCTGGGGTGAAAAAAGCGGGGAAACCCGGCTGTTTAGCGGTGATGACGCTTACTTGAGCCGGAACGCGTATTCTTTGAGGCAAGCCGGTGTATCAGGCCAGCAAATTCAGGAGTTCGTCCTTTTTGCTTTTGGATACGGGAATCCTGGCCTTGTTTTCCATCACGAGGTATCCTCCGTCGCCGCGAATGAATTCTTTCACGCGACCGAGATTGATCAGGTAGGAAATATGCGGTCTGAAAAATGGATGCAATGACAGTAATTCTTCAAAATCCTTGAGTGTTCGGGATATCACTTTCTTTTTTCCGTCTGACATGTAAACATTCGTATAATTGCTGTTGGCCTCACAGTAAATGATTTCGGCGGCGTCCACGAACTCGATGCTTTCCTTGGAAGCCAGCGCGATCCGTCCCAGCGTTCCCCTTTTCTCCGCCTGCACATTATTCAGCAGCACTTCGATCTGCCCGGGCAATATTTTCTGGCGGCTCTTTTTCAGGTGTTTATCGATAGCATCCTTCAGTTCCTTATTCTGAACGGGTTTAAGCAGGTAATCGAGCGCGCTGAATTTCACGGCCTGGATCCCGAAATTGTCATAGGCTGTAATAAAAATGATATCGAAAGAGAGATCAGGGCCCAGTTCTTCCAGTACATCAAACCCGTTGAGCATCGGCATCTCGATGTCGAGGAAAAGCAGTTCCGGCGGATGCTGTTTTAAATAGATCACGCCTTCCGCAGGGTTGTCAAACGCCGCAACCACTTCCACGCCGGGACAATAATTCTCCAGCTTCCACTTCAGCGTATCGATACTGTGCTGCTCGTCATCAATGATTACTGCCTTTATCATGTGTCAATATTTATTTCCGTTTAGTACGGTATGGTCAGCTCTACCCGGGTGCCCGCGGGTTTCCCTCCGGGATCAGCCAAATCCGTGATTTCCACTTTAGTATTGGAACCGTACATTTTGTTGATCATGTCGATCCGGTCGCGCGTGATCTGCATCCCCATCGATCGTTTCCGGTTGCCCGATTTCCCCGCTTTGATCTCTTCCGCTTTATCCCGGCCGATGCCATTATCCTGCACCACGCATTTCAGCTTGTGATCATCCGTGGAAATAATGATTTCCACTTTCCCCTTTGTCCCGTCGTGTTTATGCATCAGCCCGTGCCAGATGGCGTTCTCCACATAGGGCTGGATCAGCATCGGGGGAATCACGATGGCCGAAGTATCGATACCCTCCCCCACTTTGACCGAGTATTCGAATTTATCCCTGAACCGCAGCCCTTCCATCTGCATGTACAATTCGAGCGCCTCCAGTTCGTCTTTCAGCGTAATATAATTGGAGCGGGAATTTTGCAGGATCAGCCGCATCAGGCGGGCAAAATTATTCAGGTATTCCGATGCCTTCCCGGATTCATTACGGATGATATAACTGTCGATGGAGTTCAGGCTGTTAAACAGGAAATGCGGGTTCATCTGTGCCAGCAGGGAACTCATTTCCACGTTGGCGATCTTTTTTTCGTATTCCGATTTCAGTTTCTCTTTTTTCCGGAATTGGTTCACCCGGTACCGGTACACCCCGTAAACGATTCCCCCGAGGAGGAGCAGCGCCAGGATCCGGAACCACAGAGTCTGCCAGAATGCCGTTGCGATATGAACGGGCAATTCACATAATACGGGATTCCAGGTCCCTTCATTATTTGCCGCCTGCAACTGGAAAACATAATCCCCGCCCGGAACATTTGTATAATTCGCAAACCGGCGCTGGGTGGGTTCCGACCAGTCGTCAAATCCTTTCAGGCGGTACCGGAATTTTACTTCCCGGGACAGGGTATAGGCTTTGGCAGAAAAACCAATGGAAAAAAAATTCTGCCGGTACCGGAGGCTAAGGGGTTCACCGTTCAAAAAATTGTTTGCCGGCTGGTTGAGTATCTGGAGGTCGGTAATATAGGCATCGGGTATCTCTGTATTTCTTTTCAGGTCAGCCGGGTTTGCGATAACGATATCGTTTCTGCCGCCAAATATCAATTCGCCTGTCGGAAGAAAGCTGAAATGAAAAAAATCTGCATCCCCGGCACCGTACTGGAAACTGAACCGATTAAACGAAAGATCCGAGGCGTTTATCCGGACCAGCTCCTTTTGATTGAACCCCCATACATTTCCCTCGGGGTCGCTCGAAATTCTTGCGAATTTCCCGGCGATTCCTTTGCTGTGGATATTCATCTTATATACCACCCCGCGTTCAGGCTCCGAAGAAAGACCATACCCGATCCAACCGTCAATACTGTTCACCCAAACCCGGCCCATCCGGTCTTCGGAAAATCCCGAAGCCGCAGGGAAACTGTTCTTTTCGCTGACGGAATAATTAAAATTGAGGAAGGTGTCTTTGTCAGACCGGTAAACACCGATCCCCCCGGCGCGTTGAAACCAGATATTCCCCCGGCTGTCTTCGTAAAGGGCAAGCAGGCGGTTAAAATGCCCGGGTGTTTCGGCGCCCTGGGTTTGCTCCCTGTAGCTAATAACCCGGTTTGTTTTGGGGTACCATTTGGTCAAACCCCAGGTATAATCCGATAACCAGATATTGCCGTCCCGGTCGCGAATCATATCTCCTCTTCGGGTAGGCGCGAAAGGACCCTCTGGTCTGACCATGGAAAGCTTTTTCGTTTTGCGGGAATAGCGATACACTCCTTTGTCCGATGACAGAACATATTCGCCGGGCGATAATTCCACAAATCCTTTTACAGCTTCGCGCTCGCCCAGGAAATTTTCCTTTTGGGGGAAACTTTCTTTGCTCCATTCCCTCCGGCTCCTGTCATAAAAGAAAATACCGTCTGTGATGCGGGGGCATACCGTTATGATATTACCCGTTGGGTTCGTTAACGTATAGAAAACAAAAGCCCAGTCTGGTTTGCTCAGGTGCCTGAACGAATATTTTGAAAACTGCTGAACAACCGGATCGTAATAACCCACTCCGTTCACACCTGTATACCACACCCGGTTGGATTCGTCGATATAATTGATAAAGTAAAATTCATTTTCGGCAGCATTATTCCTGGCAAACCAGGTAATATCCTTCAAGTGTGTGTCGTAAATCGCGAGCCCGTCAATTGTAGAGATCCATATTTCGTGATCACTTTTATAATGAAGGTTCGAGATTACTTTTTTGACGATCTCCTTGCCAACCGGGCTTTTTACCTCTAATGGCGTGAACGTAGCTGCAACCGGGTCGAATACATTCACCCCCGCCCCCCAGCTTCCGACATATAACAATCCATCGGTATGATGATACAGACGCCTGAATGCATTCAGCGCCACCTGGTAATCCTTACCGGGCTGCGGAAACGTATACAGACGTGTTGTGCCGTTGAATTTGTTGATTTCCTGAAGACCTGCGGTTGTCCCAGCCCAGATTATTGAATCGTTGTTTATTGATTCGGTTATACTAAGAATAGAATTATAAGTCCCCAGGCTGGGGGAGAGCTTCCTGATCCCGCCTTCCGGCAATTGGAAAAATTGAAAATCATCGCGGTCTTCATGGTAAACGGCGACACCCCTTTCCGTGGTGCCCACCCAAATTTTACCATCCCTGTCAAGGTGCAGTACACTTACCTGCTGATCAAACCTGCGCTTCAGAGAGTCCGACTTTCCTTTCTGATCAAGCTGGTAATGCTTAAATGTGTAATTACGGGTATTCAGTACGGAAATACCCTGGCTGGTTCCCACCCAGATTTTTTCATGAACCGGGAGGATCGCAAATACTGAATTATCGAAAAGTGAATGCTCCGGGTCGGAGCCCTCCTGAAAGGTTCTAACCTGCAGACCGTCGAACCGGTACAGACCTTCTGACCCGCCGATCCAGATAAACCCGTCTTCGCTTTTGCTGAGGGGTCCGACTGCGTTTCCGGGCAGTCCATTCTCCTTATTCAGCAAGACGGCCTTTCCGAACTTAAACTGTGCCCGGGCGGATATGCTTACAATCAGCAAAATACACAGTAATGGAACACTATTTTTTAGCGGTAGCATGGCAAACGACAGACGAATAGCTAAAATAAATTACGAATTTTCAGCAACATCGCTATAATTCCCCGCAAGTAATACTATTAATTACCCCGGTACACCGTTTCTTGAGTCAAATGCAGAATATTATGAGCCGGATATAATAAAAACTGAGGTGGATAAACCTTATCTGTATGAAATGCTGAATCGAACAGATGGTGTTCCCGTCTCAAAAAAGCAGTCACTGCAATCGTCAATACCACCCAACCCGCTCGAATGCCCTTTCCCGCGCTGCCCGTGAACTATAACATTGTGTAAGATTTTAAACTTATTCGTATGAAAATGCAATTAAAGATAGCCGCCGACGCGTTGATCAGCCTGTCTCCCATCATACTGATGCTGACGCTCTGCCTGTCATTACTGATCACACCGGTAAGCAGGAGGGAGGAACCCGCTATTGAAAAAGACAAACTGAGAATCAACAAAGAGTTGGAACGACCACCGGTGAAACCCTACGCCTGTCATACCGATCCCGCATTACCCTGTTTTCTATAGTAAACCTCAATATTACCATTAACCATTAACCCTGTCTGCCTGACGGCAGGCATAAAACCTTAAAGTATGAGAAGAACAATTTTCCTGATGTATGGTGCAGTGGCCTACCTGGCCTTTTTCGGCACCATTCTTTACGCGATCGGGTTTGTAGGGAACCTGTTTGTTCCCAAATCCATCGACGGTATCCCGGAAACCCCGCTGGCCCTGGCCATCCTGGTAAACGCTTCACTGTTACTGTTGTTTGCGCTGCAGCACAGTATCATGGCCAGGCCGGCGTTCAAAAATTGGTGGACAAAGTATGTGCCGGAGCCCATTGAACGAAGCACGTTCGTACTGCTCGCCAGCTTCTGCCTGATGCTGATGATGTGGCAATGGCAGCCCATCGGGGGCATTGTATGGTCGGTGGAGAACAAACTCCTGCAAACCATCCTGCTGATCACTTACCTGCTGGGCTGGGGCATCGTGTTTATCAGCACTTTTATGATTAACCATTTTGATCTTTTCGGGCTTCGTCAGGTTTGGCTTTACTTCAACCGTCAGCCTTACGCCCCCCTCCGGTTCCGGCTGCCTCTTTTCTATCGTTTCGTCCGCCACCCGCTGTACCTGGGATTCCTGATCGCATTCTGGTCGGCCCCCGTGATGACGGTAGCGCATTTCCTGTTTGCATTGCTGACAACGGGGTATATTCTCACGGCGATCCGGTTTGAAGAAAAAGATCTTATCACGCATTTTGGTGAAAAATACACGCAGTACCGGAAATGGGTGCCGATGATCATCCCCTTCACCAAAAAAACCAACGGAAAGTAACGCCATGAAAACGATGCTTTCAAAACCGGTGTTCCGGCGGTTCGGGAAAAAAGCCCTCGTCATCTACCTGTGCTGGTGCCTGGTCAAAGGATTGTTTTTTATTTTTCTTGGTTCAAAATTGTTTGGATAAATCCTGGTTCTTGCGCATAGCAAAGCAAACCCCGTAAGGTTTGCTTTTTTGTTTATGTTTACGGAAAATCGGGTAGTGACATTACAGGAGATCTGGCGGCAGTTTATCACCAATGCACGGGAAACCCAGTGGCCCGAATGGGTGAGCACGGTTATGCAGATAGCCAGCGTTTGGTATGCCAGAAAAAACAATGTGCTGGTTTATCCAACCGGGATCATCGGCGTGCTGCTCGCCGCCTGGGTGTATTTTTTCATGGTCGATCCGCCGCTCTATGCCGATGCCTCGCTGAATATTTATTATTTCGGGATGAGCGTGTACGGCTGGTACAACTGGGTGCAGAAAAAGGACGGGGAACACTATACCTACCCGATCAGCTGGTGCACCCGGCCGCAACTGGGTTTCGGCATCGGTTTCTTTCTCTTTTTCTGGGCCGCTATCTATTTTGTGCTGATCCGGTTTACCGACAGCAATACCCCTGTTCTAGATTCGCTGGTTTCCGCTTCGGCCATCACCGCCATGTGGTGGATGGCCAAAAGAAAAATCGAAAACTGGTGGGCCTGGATTTTCTCTAATATAGTGGCCATTCCACTGAACTTTTACAAGGGGCTTATGCTGTTTGCACTGATGTATGTGTTGTTCCTTGCCATGGCCTGGTGGGGGTATACGGAATGGAAAAAAAAGGCCGCCATTACCTGAACCCATGCAACGCTCAAACAACCATACCCCGCTTTATATTCTATTGGGGATCTCCGTACTCGTCAATTTTAGCGGGTTGTTTGTGCCGCTGATGGACCCGGATGCCGGGGTATACGCTTCCATCAGCCGGACCATGGCGGAAAACAACGATTTTGTAAATCTCTACTTCCAGGGAAAAGACTGGCTGGATAAACCCCATTTCCCCTTTTGGATCACCGCTGCCTTTTTCGAAGTTTTGGGCGTGCACGACTGGGTCTATAAACTACCGGGTGTGCTGTTTGTAATGATGGGCGCCCGTTATACCTACCTGTTCGCGCGCAAATATTATTCGGAAACGGTTGCGTTATGGTCGGCTTTTATTTTACTGACCGCCTTTCATATAATCATATCCAATAATGACGTACGGGCCGAACCCTTTCTGACGGGTTTGATCATAGCGGCGATTTATCATTTTTCAAATGTTGTTGACAAAAACAATTTATGGCAACTGTTGGCAGCCTGTTTTTTTACAGCCTGTGCCGTGATGACAAAAGGAATTTTTACGCTGATCCCTATTGGGGGCGCGGTGGCGGGGGAATTGCTGCTCCGCAGGGACTGGAAACAAATTTTTCACTGGAAATGGATCGCCGCGCTCCTATTGGTGGCCTTGTTTATCCTGCCCGAACTGTATTGCCTCTGGTCACAGTTTGATACACATCCCGAAAAACAGGTGCTGGGCAGCCGGAATGTCTCGGGTATCCGGTTTTTCTTCTGGGACAGCCAGTTCGGCCGCTTCTTCAACACCGGTCCGATCAGGGGTAGCGGGGATAAATTTTTCTTTCTCCATACCTTATTATGGGCCTTTCTGCCCTGGTCGCTGATCCTCTATGCTTCTGTGTACACCGGGATACGGAATGCGATAAGAAAAACCGCGGGAGCCATCCGCGAGGGGTATACCCTGGCCGGAAGTCTTCTTGCCTTGCTCATATTCTCTTTCTCCGGGTTCCAGTTGCCTCATTACAGTAATATTGTTTTTCCACTGCTCGCGATACCCTGTGCATTGTTTATCGTACAGCAGGTGGAGGATAATAAGAAAGGATTCGGCAAGTTGCAGCAATTCATCAGCCTGATGCTGATGATACTGGCCATGTTGTTGTGGATCATTTACAGTCCCTCTGTCCGATTCGTTCATATTGCTTCGGGCATTATTTTGCTGGGATTGCTTGCCATTCTTCCGCGCCTGCTGAGATCGCTGAAAGGATTTGTATCATTTGCACAATCGGGTATTGCCATGCTGGCGGTAGCCCTGTTCCTGAACCTATTATTTTACCCGGATCTATTGAAATACCAGGCAGGAAATGAAGCCGCTTTTTATATTAACAGGCATTTCCCGGAACGGAAGGTCGTTATCGCCGGGGTATATGAACCTGCTTTTGACTTTTACATAAAGAAAACACCGGTATGGAAAACCGATGCGGGACCTTTTCCGGGAGCGGACAAAACAACGCTCTGGTATGTTTCAGAAAATATGCTTGAAACATGGCGTAACCAGGAATTGAATTTTTTAATTTTAAAGGAATTCCGGAATTTCCATGTAACCATGCTGACCCCGGGATTTCTGAACAAGAAAACACGGGATTCAACACTCAGCCGGAATTATCTCGTTACATTCCGGTAAAAACCGGAATACCAACCAACCTGTATGAAAGTGTTCGACCGCTTATATCAGTCACTGACCCTGCGTCATATCCTGCTTCTTGCGCTTATCCTGCGACTGATCGCGGCTTTTTTTTCCAGGGGATTTTTGTTTCTCGATGATCATTTTGAAGTGGTGGAAGTGGCACAGAAATGGAGACTGGGTATTCCGTTCAATACGATCGGGGAAGATAAATTTGTCTTCAGCCAGCTCTATCCCGGATTACATTACTTAATTATAGAGGTCTGTACCCGCCTGGGCCTCACAGATCCCCAGGACATGATGCTGATCACCCGGCTGCTGCATGGTTTACTGTCGCTGCTGGCTGTCTATTATGCATATTTATTGACCATCCGGCTGACCGGCAACGGGGATACGGCGAAAAAAGCCGCGCTGCTGATGGCCGCTTTCTGGATATTTCCCGTAACCGCTGTTCATAGTCTTCGCGAGAGTTTCTGTGTTCCCTTCCTGATGATAGGTTGTTATCACCTGGCCGGGGCCAGGCTAAACAACCGTTCCGTGATCCTCGCAGCGCTTTTTTTCATCATTGCCTTTTGTATCCGCATACAGTGCCTGATTTTCCCGGCTGCCGCAGGTTTGTTCCTGTTGTTTAAAAAACGAATGCTGAAGCTGGGGTTACTTTTCGGGCTGGCTTGCATCGTATTTTACTTTCTAACGCAGGGATTGTTCGACTGGGTGTATTTCGGCAACCCGTTTGATTCCGTGATCACCTATTTTGAATATAATGCCAACCCGGCCAATATCGCGAAATACCCGCAAGGCCCCTGGTACCAGTATATCGGTACTGTAGCGGGGATGTTGTTCGGGTTTTCATTTTTTCCCCTGGCCTTTGGCTATATAAAAAGCCCGCGTGCTTCGTTCGGGGCCGCCATGATTTTTGCCGGTTCGCTTCTTTTCTTCCTGGTTCATTCGTATTACAGCAATAAACAGGAACGCTTCATGTTGCCCTTCATTCCCTTTTTCCTGATCCTGGGGATTACCGGACTTCAGTACTACCGTGAAAAACAGCAACCTTCCCGTTTATATCAGAAGACGGCGCTTCCGCTGAGGAACTGGTTTGTAATACTGAATGGCCTTGGTTTGCTTATGGTAACCGGCATGTATTCCAAACGATCCCGGGTGGAATCGATGACCTATCTCCATGGCAAGGGCGATGTGACCAATATCATCATGGAACACCAGGTGGATCCTCCCATGGCGCCACTTTTTTACCTCGACAGGTATTTTTCTTATTTCGTTCTTACGTCCGGGAAGAGCCCGGAAGAACTGACAAAGGAAATCAATGCATCCTCCGCACCCAAACCCAATTACCTGATCATGACAGGTAACAAGGACTTTGAAGCGCGGCTCAGCCGGATCCGCAGCATTTATCCCAACATCCGGCACGAAGCGGATATAAAACCGGGATTCATCGACAACATTACATTTCAACTCAATCCCAAACACAACCCCAATGAAACATGGCGTATTTACAGGCTGGAATGAACCTGTTGCATATCGGATTACTTAAGAATTAGTTCAAACCCCGGCTGACCAGGTATTCGTTCATTCTGTCCAGTACAGTAATCGGTGAAATTCCTGTTATACAGGGACGTTCGGTGCAGCTTGTTTTACGGTGATTGGCCGCGCTCACACAGGGGGAACAGGGAAGACCCAGGTAAAAGGCTTCCGCATTTCCCCCGATGGGCAAATAGAGATGCGGTGTTTCGGGACCAAAAAGCACATATACTTTCAAATCGGTCACCGCTGCGAAATGCGCGGGACCCGAATCGTTGGTCAGCATGCAGGTGCTTACCGAATAAAGCGGCACCAGTTCGTCGAACGAAAAATAGCCGGAGGAATTGATGCATCGATCATCGCCGATCAGGTCCGTTACCCTTTGCACATATTCTTTTTCACCGGGAGCGCCGGTCATAATGATGAGGCAATGCTGAAAACGGTTCAGCAGCTGCCGGCCCACCGCTGCAAAATGTTCCTGTGGCCAGCGGCGCTGCGGAAGCATATCCGATGCATTCACATTCAGTAAAATGAGGGG
>CAYRHU010000026.1:0-9951 GCA_964424155.1 uncultured Chitinophaga sp. | reverse complement strand
AGGGCGGTGAACCCCACCCTGGAACGGGCGCCGCTGAAAAAACCAAGCAAAGCCGTGAAGCGGGAGAAAAGTTCGAGATCAATGACTGTTGAAATTTTTTTCTTCCTGCACCAAACCAGGAACCGGATAACACTGCCCGTCAGCGACAGGAAATTATCCGCATTCATTTTAAATACATTTTCTTCCGGTATCGTTTTCAGGATCTCGAGGCTTTTGTAATTCTTGCGAAAGATCACAAAAAAGAGTTCTGCGCGACTCTCCAGTTTCAGTTTGCGCATGGCGGGATCGGCGATCAGGGCGCTTCCCATTTCCGAGAGTTCGATAAAAAGCGTCCGGGTGGTATCGGGTGGTTTAGTTCGGGCCGAACGCAGCCGGTCGGCCAGCCAGCAAAACGGGCTGACCAGGAAACAAAGCGGGATACCCGCCCACCGGTCGATCATCCGCATTGTGTTAACGTTCATGTTTCTTTCTGCTTTCTACCGGGCGTAAAAGTAGCGCAATTCGTTTTTGAAACGAAAAGGAAGGGATAAATCGCCGGTTCCGTTTTACATTTGGTAACACATTATAACTGTCAACCGGTGTCATTAAAAAAGATCGTCGTCATCGGACCGGAAAGCACCGGCAAGAGTACGTTGTGCGAATTGCTGGCACAGCATTATGGTTCTGCCTGGTGCCCGGAGTTCGCGCGCGAATACCTGCTCACCAACGGAATGGAATATACGTATGACGACCTCCTGATGATCGCCAGGGGACAACTGGCGCTGGAAGAAGAGATTGCGGCATCGGCTCATCATTCAAAGCCCCTCTTTATCGATACGGATATGTATGTGATGAAGGTGTGGTGTGAATTTGTATTTGGAAAATGTCACCGGTTTATTCTCGATCAGATCGTTGAAAGAAAATACGATCTCTACCTTCTTTGCAAAAACGATCTCCCCTGGACGGAGGATGTATTACGGGAATACCCCGACCCCGCACCCCGGCATGCACTTTACGCAATGTATAAGGATATCCTCATCAACCAACCCGTTCCCTGGGTGGAGATCAGCGGCGATCATGCATCCAGGCTGGCGGGGGCCATTGAAGGGATTGAGCATCATCTCAGGGGGGACTGATTCCCGTTACTCTAATTATATCAGGATCGGTGTGCAGGTTGTCCATTTGCCTTTGTATAGCACCCGATCTTCGCAAAAGCCAGGCCGATGCCGGTTTAACTTTGAATCGTTTGGGGTTGGGCAGGCAGGCTGCGATCATGGCAGCTTCCTTTTTGGTAAGGTTTTTCGCGGGTTTGTTGAAATAGGCCTGCGCGGCCGCTTCAATGCCAAAGATACCTTCGCCGGTTTCGATCACGTTGAGGTAAACGTCCAGGATCCTTTTTTTGCCCCAGACCAGTTCTATCATAAACGTGAAATAGGTTTCCAGCCCTTTTCGAATCCAGCTCCGCCCCTGCCAGAGGAACACATTCTTGGCCACCTGCTGACTGATGGTGCTCCCCCCGCGGATGCGGCCGGGCTTTTTCTTATTGTACTCCATCGCCTTCCGGATACTTTTCCAGTCAAATCCGTGGTGATCGGGATACAGCTGGTCTTCCGAAGCGATCACCGCCAGCCTGGCCTGCGGTGAGATTTTATTGCGACTTACATAATCCCTTTTCAGACCGTGCCCGCTCACCCAGCTTACCAGTTGGGTGATGGTGAGGGGAGGATTCACCCATTTCAGCAACAGGATATAGAAAAACTGGAAAATGAATACCCAAAGAAAGATCCGTTTGGTCCATTTCCAGAGTCGGCCCCAAAATCGTCCGGAGCCCCGTTTTTTATTATCAGAGTCTTTTGCCATAAACGATTAATCCCCATACCAGGGCGATCCCGAAAATGATCAGCAAAACACCGTTGACCCGGTTAATGATATGAATATTGTGCGGGGTGAGCCGGTTGCGGATCTTGCCCGCCAGCAGCACTTTCAGCACATCCGTACCCAGCATCCACAACAGGCAGGTGGTAAAAATAATGATGCGGTTGTTAACCGTATGATAAACCACCGCCGTGGACGTAGTGATCCAGAATATAAATACCGCGGGATTCAGGGTGTTCATGAAATACCCCGAAAGAAAAATTTTCGCGTAATCCCGTTTACGGAACTTGATCACCTGCTGTCCCAGCTCGTTCACCTTCACTTTCTTGAAAAACAGAAAATAAACGCCCATCGAAACCAGGAAAATACAGCCTGCCACTCCCACTTCGGTTTTATAGTGTTTCATGCTGTTGAAAAGAGACGTGAAGATGTTGCTCACCAGCACCAGGGAAATATCACTGGCCGATACGCCGAGGATGAATGCGAATCCGCCGCGATGACCGTTGTTCAGGCTTTGCTTGATGATCGAAAAAAGTACGGGGCCCACCGAAATACTCAGCAGGAGACCGAATCCCAGTCCTTTTAGAATTGCCTCATCCATTCTTTGGAATATTGCAGGGAACCCGACAGCAACTTAAATACTTCCCTTTTCCAGGAACCGTTCCCAGTCTTCCAGCATTTTTCCTTTCATCACTCTCGGGAATTTGTGCTGGCTGCCGAGTTTTCCTTTCAACGCCATGAATTTCAGGAATTTTTCCTCAGGCAGCACTTCCAGGAAAATGTCCTTTAGCGCGCTGTCCCTTTCGGTTGCATAGTCGTCGTTCAGCGACCGCAGGTTCGCATCGATCCGTTGGCGGAGTTTCTCCACATCCGGTTGGTCGTCGGTGGCGATATACCAGCGGTGTGCAAAAAAATTTTCATGGGGAAATCCGACCACGGTGTATTCGGGTATGCAAATATTGAGTTCTTCGCTCACCATTTCAATCGCCTTGTTCATATTATCGACGCTCAGGTGTTCGCCGGTGAGGCTGAGAAAATGCTTGGTGCGTCCTGTGATCACCACTTCGCTTTTTTCCAGGTCCACGAACCGGATCGTATCGCCGATCAGGTAGCGCCAGGCGCCGGCATTGGTGCTCATCAGCAGGGCGTATTCCTTACCCTCTTCCACTTCCTGAATCAATTTTGCTTCCGGGTTGGAGACGATATGTCCTTCGCTGTCGAAGTTCTTGTCATCAAATGGCACAAACTCGAAGAAAATATTGTTGTCCAGGATCAGTTTCATTCCCCTGGCGTGCTCCCGCGTTTTATACCCGATAAATCCTTCGCTTGAAAGATAGTTCTCAATGTAAACAATCGGTTTTCCCAGCAGCCGCTCAAATCCTTTCTTATACGGTTCAAAGGCCACGCCACCATGCACGAAAAAACTGAAGTTGGGCCAGATCTCATGAATGTGCTTCAGCTTATAATGTTCAATCACCATTTCCATGCACATCTGGCACCAGGCGGGAACGCCTACGATAAAACCGATATCCCAGTTTTTCGCATTTTCGACAATCTCGTTGAGTTTCTGGTTCCAGTCCGACAGGGCGGCGATACGACCGCCGGGTTTATAAAAACTCTGGAACCAAAAAGGTCTTTTTTTAGCCAGGATGCCGCTCAGATCGCCGGCATACCATCCCGCTTTTCCTTTTTTCAGATCGGTGGCGCCGCCGATCATTAAAAATCCCTTGGTAATGGCCTTTTTATTGGCATCATGATAACTCAGCAGGCTGAGCAGCTGGCGAAGATAATTGATAGTATTACTGCGGAGCATGTCGCGGGTAACCGGTATGTATTTACTGGCCGCTTCCGACGTACCGGAACTCAGCGCATAATATTTGATCTTGCCGGGCCAGGCCACATCTGAAACGCCGTCGAGTGTTTTTTTCCACCACTCTTCATAGATCTTGCCGTAGTCGTGCACAGGTACCAGTTCCTGGAATTTTTGGGCGGGATTGGGATCAAGCAGGATCTCGTCAAACCGGTAGTGCTGGCCGAATTCGGTGAACCGCGCCTTTTTAAGCAGCTTCTTCAGCACCCGCATTTGCTGGCGTCCGGGGTCATTGAGCGGGATCCTAAGCGCTGCCGCGATGGCGCGGGGCAATTTAATATCTATGATGGTAGCCATGAACGTTTTACAACCGGCTAAAGATACGCAATGATTGTGTTGCTACACGCCAAGCACCCGGTACGCTTTCCATATCGTCCTGACATCATTTACAGGATCATAATCGCGGGCATACCAGTAATCCATCATACGGAGACTTTCCTCTGATAATTGCGGATGGATGGAAAGCGGGATTCCATTGGAGGCAATCACCGCCTTTCGTATCGGCGGCAGCTGTTTTTCGGGATTGGCATAACCGATCCAGGTTTTGGAAGCTGACAGCACGGTAATACAGTTCCTGAGAAACGAAATCGGTTTGCGCTGGAGAAAAAACTGCAGTGGGAAAAATAGTATCCCGGTCAATGCCACGGTGATATCGACCAGACGTTTTAGTCGCCTGTTATACGGATTGGATAAATTAAAGCCGTTGTCTTTTGATACCGCTTCGCCCGACACATTACCGGAGTAGCTCCCCACCATGCTTCCGCTCCCGGCCGCGTGGATTTTTATCGTGATCCCGGCCGGAATCTTTTCCGCTGTATCCAGGATTTCGCGGTAGGTTAGCCGGCCCCGGCAAAATATAATCTCCCGGTAAGGGATGATCGAAGACAGTTTGGGGATCTCGTTGTACTTCCCGACCGCCCCAATATCATCCTGGCTTACAGCGATCCTTCCGGAAACTTTGTGCTGCAGCCCGGCCTGTTTCAAAAGCGAAATGACCTGTTCGTATTCGTCCTCCGTACCCGCCACGAGCGTATTGAAATGTTCTTCTTTTTCTTTCCGGCTGTTCAGCACTTTTACCTGTACCAGCAGCAAGCGCAGAAGACTGATGAAAATAAAGGCCAGCAGGGCGCCTACCAAAATGATGGCCCTGGAAAAACGATACTGTTCGGGCAGGAGCGCGTAACCCGCCAGCAAAACGATCGTGGCGATGACGGTGGAACGCAGCAACTCCAACCGGTTGTACCAGCGGTCGTACAACCCGGCATAATACGCGGTGATCAGGTAAAAAACCGTGAAGGACGGAAATGCTATCCAGAGCAATTGGTTTTCGTACCGGATATCGGTCCTGATATATTCGTTCCAGATATTCTTGGCCAGCCAGAATGATAGCAGGATCAGCCCCGCATCGATCAGGGGCAGTCCGGCGCGCCGGATAAAATTACCCAGCGCCGTCAGTCCCGCCCGGAGCCAGATGCCCGTATAGACAAGGAAATTGAAGAAACCCGCGCGGCTTCCGCCATAATGTTTTCGGACGAATTGGCTCATCGCGGCGTAAAACATCCGCACGTAATTCATACTCCCTTTTCGGGTGCTTTCGCCCTTAAAATGGATGATGCTGCTGCCCGCAAAATAGTAGTTCCGGTAACCCGCCTGCTGGATGCGGTAACTCAGGTCCACATCCTCGCCATACATGAAAAAGGTTTCATCAAAACTCCCGGTCTTTTCCAACACCTCTCTTTTGATCATCATAAAAGCCCCGGCCAGTACATCCACCTCGTTGGTTTCATGTTCGTTCAAATGACCGAGATGATAACGGGAAAAGGTCCTTGAACGGGGAAAAAGCCGCGAAAGGCCGAAAAGTTTGTAAAGTGATGTGAGCGGTGAGGGAAATGCCCTTTTCGATTCTTTTAAAAACTTACCGCCGCCATCGATCATCCGGATACCCACCGCGCCGGCTTGCGGCCGGGAGTCGAGAAAGCTGATGCATTGCCTGAAGCAATCCTCCGGAACGATCGTGTCGGGATTCAGGAACAGGATATATTTTCCCGCGGCGGCGGCCAGCCCCTGGTTACAGCCGCGGGCAAACCCTTTGTTCTCCTGGTTGCCAATAAACCGGACACCGGGAAATCGGGGCACCAGGTAATCCAGGCTGTTGTCGGAGGAATGATTATCAATCACGATCACTTCTCCTTCCACCCCTTCCATGGCCTTTTGCACAGAACAAAGACATTGCTCCAGGAAATGCTTTACATTATAGTTTACTATGACGACCGACAGCTGCATCAGATATACGCTTCCAAATCTAAAGTCTTATCGGGATATAATAGGCGGCCGCAATCTAAAACCGGGTTTTTATCTTTGCCCATGCTTAAACCGGCCTTACTGGAAGCGGCCCGCGCCGGCGCCGCTGAAATAGTACGTTTCTTCAACACCTCCTTCCGGGTCAGCAACAAGGAAGGCGTGAATAACCTGGTCACCGAAGCTGATCATGCTTCCGAAAAGGCCATCATCAGTGCGATCCATCGTCATTTTCCCGGTCATCATATCCTGAGTGAAGAAACCGGCGAGATCATCCAGGATTCCCAATATAAATGGATCATTGACCCGATCGACGGTACGGTCAACTTTGCCCACGGTATTCCGCTCAATTGCGTATCCATTGCCATTGAACACCAGGGAGAAATCATTATGGGTGCCGTTTATAACCCGCACATGAATGAATTTTTCTTTGCCGAAAAAGGAACGGGCTCTTTCCTGAATGATCAGCCCATACGAGTCAGCGAACAGGACAGGACCATTCACGCCTGCCTCGTCACCGGTTTTCCCTACACCTACATCAACATGCCGGACGGGCCGCTCGAGATCTTTGAACGTTTTGTACGCAAGGGCGTCCCGGTAAGAAGACTGGGTTCCGCCGCCATCGATCTGTGCTGGGTGGCTGCCGGACGATTCGACGGCTTTTATGAACATAAACTCGAGGCCTGGGACAGCGCAGCTGGCTACCTGATCGTGGAAGAGGCCGGCGGAAAAGTGACCGATCACGCGGGCGAAAAATTCTCCGTTTACCAGCACCGGGTGCTGGCCACAAACGGAAAGATCCATGACGAAATGGTGGAGATCATCAATAACCGTAAAGAATTATGAGTAAAGAAAGAACTGAAATAGCCAGCCTGGGGGAATTCGGGCTCATCGAACACCTCACCCGGAATATCGAACTGCAAAACGCATCTTCTGTTCTGGGCGTGGGCGATGACGCCGCGGTGATCGATCATTTCGGTAAACAAACCGTGATAACGACCGATATGCTGATCGAAGGGGTTCATTTCGATCTGGCCTATACTCCGCTCCGGCACCTGGGCTACAAATCGGTGATCGTGAACCTCAGCGATGTGTACGCCATGAATGCGATCCCTACCCAGTTGCTGCTGAGTCTCGGGATCAGCAACCGCTTCAGCGTGGAGGCGCTGGATGAGTTTTATGAAGGGGTTTACGCGGCCTGCTCAAGATATGATGTTGACCTGGTGGGAGGTGACACCACCTCCTCGCAAAAGGGATTTATCATCTCCGTTACTGCCATCGGCGAAGTGTCGCCCGGGAAATTCGTGAAAAGAAGCACCGCCCGGAAGGGCGACCTGCTTTGCGTAAGCGGCGACCTGGGCGCCGCCTATGTGGGTTTGTTATTCCTGGAACGGGAAAAGAAGATCTTTATGGAAAGCCCGGGTGTGCAGCCCGATCTGGAAGGAGAATCCTATGTGATCGGAAGGATGCTGAAACCGGAGGCAAGAAAAGATATCATTGAGTTCCTGGCTAAACAGGAGATCATGCCCACCTCCATGATGGATATCAGCGACGGGCTGAGTTCGGAGATCCTGCACATCTGCCAGGACAGTAACCTGGGATGCGTGCTGTACGAGGAAAAGATCCCCGTGCATGAAGAGATGAGACGGGCCGCTTTTAAATTTGAAATAGACCCTACCGCCTGCGCCCTGAGCGGGGGCGAAGATTATGAACTGCTGTTCACCGTCGCGCAGGACGATTATGAGAAGCTGGTGCAAAGCGAACAGATCAGCGTGGTGGGATATATGACGGACCCGGAACAGGGCGCGCTTATCCTCACCAAGGGCGGCGGCAAACACCCCATCACGGCCCAGGGCTGGAACCATTTGAACCGGGGCAAAGCTTAAGTCCCTTTTAAAGAATTGCTTTGTATTTTGTACCCCTAGTGATCCCTGCATGAAAATTCTGGTACCATTACTTTTTATTGCCTGTATCCTGTCGGGTTGCATGACCGGCCGGTCTTCTTTTTACCCGGATAAAAAATACCCGCCCGAACTCCTGCGGCGGGATTATGACGTGTTCCGAAACACGCTCGAGACGCATCACCCCGGGATGTACTGGTATACGGGAAAAGACAGCATGGATTATTATTTTGAGGAGGGACGGCGGCAGCTCAACGACTCGCTGACGGAACTCCGGTTCCGAAAAGTGCTGAGCTGGGTCATCGCTAAAATTAACTGTGGACACACGACGGTCCGGTCTTCCCGGGCCTTTAACAAATACAGTGATACGGCGCGGTTGGGAAAAATGTTTCCACTCAGCGTGAAAGTGTGGGAGGATGCGATGGTGGTGACCGCGAATCTCAACCGCCGCGACAGTATCCTGAAAAGGGGAACACCCATTACTGCGATCAACGGAAAATCAACTTCAGCGATCGTGGATACGCTTTTTGAATACATCTCCACCGACGGCTATAACCGGACACATAAATACCAATCGCTCAGTAACCGGGGCTTTTTCGGATCTCTCTATACAAGTGTATTCGGAATTTCCGATAAATACGAGATCCGATATACCGACAGCTTAGGGTATTCCAGGAGTACAGTTATCCCTGTGTATAATCCCGCAGCCGATACCGCGGGCCGGACTGGTACAAGAGTGTTCCGGCCAACCGGTCCCAGGCCCTCCCCGAAAGAACAGCGGCAGCTGCGGCTTAACGCCATCCGCCTGTTGCGGCTGGATACGGTGAACCGGACCGCGATGATGGATCTCGCTTCCTTTAACAAGGGTTATGGGTTAAAAAGATTCTTTCATAATTCATTCAAAGCCCTGCGGCAAAACGGGATCGGTCACCTTATCGTCGATGTGCGCAGCAATGGGGGTGGCAGTGTCACGAATTCCACCCTCGTAAGCCGGTATATTGCCAACCGGCGATTCAGGATCGCCGATTCACTCTATGCCGTGAGAAAAAGCAGCCCTTACCAGCGTTATATTCAGAATCATTTCTGGAACAAGCTTTTTATCGGCATATTCACTAAAAAGAAAAAGGACGGCTATTATCATTTCGGATACTTTGAGCGGCATTATTTCAAACCCAAAAAGAAAAATCATTTCGACGGCAAGGTCTATATTCTTACTGGTGGAAATTCTTTTTCCGCCTCCACCTTATTCGCTTCCGCGCTGGCGCCACAGGAAAACGTGATCATTGTGGGGGAAGAAACCGGTGGAGGGGCCTATGGCAATTCCGCCTGGCTCATCCCGGATGTTGTGCTGCCGGAAACAGGGGTTCGTTTCCGGTTACCGCTGTTCCGGCTTGTGATTGATAAGGAAGTGCCGAAGATCGGGAGAGGTGTGCAGCCGGAAGTAAAATCATTTCCGACGATTGAAGCGGTTCGCCGGAACACCGATTTTAAAGTGGAGAAAGCGATGGAACTGATCAACAACGATAAGAAGAACTGATCCGGTTGGCTGTAATTATATTATTAATCCGTATTGACAATCAGGAAATCATCCGCATCCCGCAGGAAGGGCAATTTGTCCCGCACGGATTGTAAATAATCCCTGTTCAATGTAATCGTGAAAATGTCTTCCGCATCTTTCTTTGTATATAATACTTCCCCCATCGGGTCAACGACCATACTGTCGCCGCTGTGGTAAATGCCATTCCCGTCATCACCCACCCGGTTCACGCCGATGACATAACACTGGTTCTCGATAGCCCTTGCCTGCAACAGGGTTTTCCAGGCATGGCTTCTCCGCTCCGGCCAGTTGGCTACATAAATGAGCACATCATATTCCGGCTCCCCGTTCTCCTGCGGTGCCTGTCGCGCCCAAACCGGGAACCGCAGATCGTAACAAACCTGCAAGTTGATCTTCCACCCTTTTACCGATGCGATTAGTCTACGGGAACCGGCGCTGAACTGCCTGTCCTCACCCGCATAGGCAAAGCG